>CAZGCK010000116.1:0-9401 GCA_964524175.1 uncultured Bacteriovoracaceae bacterium
GCTCGCTCACGTGCGCGAAATGGGCATCACCCAAGTACGTGCGCGTCAGTTGTCCAGCAACCGGCAAGAGTTCACCTTATACGGTTTGACGCGAAAAGGTGCGGCACGCGCAATGCACTCCAATCGATCTTGATTTAGGGAGGTACTGCATATGCTCACTTTACGAGGGCACAATCTATTGGACTACCTTTTTGGCGCATCCATCATCGCTGCACCGTACATCGCTGATTTCGCCGAGGTTACGCTCGCCCGAGATGTCTTCGTGGTCGTAGGTGCCGCTTGGATTTGCTACAGCCTGCTGACCGATTACTTTTACTCAATGTCTAAAGTGATCCCCTTCAGCATGCATATGTCTTTCGATGCGATCTCCGGGGCATTCATCGTATTGGCACCTTACATCTACGGATATAGAGACGAGATCACGGGCCCTCAAATGACTCTACACCTTGGAACTGGGCTCGCATCCATCGCGCTGGTCGCTTTTACTCGAAGGGAAATCGAGCCACCAGCGGCTGTGCAAGACAGAGTCCGGGAGGATACTTACAAGAAAGCGGCTTAAGTCAGGCTAGGCCTCTCATAACTCTATAAAATGAAAGTCACCGGTCCATCGTTGACGAGAGAGACTTTCATGTCCGCCTGAAAAGTCCCGCCCAGGGTCCGGACGCCCATTGCCTCGCTCAACTCAATCGCACGCTCGTAAAGCACCTTGGCTCGATCTGGCTTCTCAGCGGCAGTAAAAGAGGGACGCCGCCCAGAAGTGCAATCCGCTGCAAGAGTAAACTGAGAAACGATAAGATGCTCACCCTGGATATCGATCAAAGAGCGGTTCATTTTTCCAGCATCGTCCGGAAAAATCCTCAGCTCGCAAATCTTATGGATCAGCTTCTTAAGCCTATCCTCTTCGTCGCCCACTTGCACACCCAACAAGGTCAGTACCCCTTGAGCGATACGAGAGACCTCTTTACCTTCCACCATTACACTTGCGCTTGAAACGCGTTGGACCACGGCAATCATTGAGAAGTTATACCTCGCTCCGGCTCATTTAAAATCACCGACCAAAAATTCAATGCTCCAGAGTCGGCTAACGAAATCGCAGAATTCGATTTCGTTTACAAAAATAGCTTGAAAAGACCACAAAAATGGCCTAATCTCTTCAAGTATATTTTCATTACCTCAATGAAAGGAGGCATCCACAATGAAGACTCACATCACTCAGACGACTCAGCAATGGACCCAAATCACCGGAACTTCGGTTGATTATGGAACTGTGGTTTCTGCCTCCGATCTTGGCTCTTGTCGAGATTGAAGCTTCTCCCATTCCAACTCATTTGATTCCGGCTCTAGTGTCGCAACAGGCGTAATCTCCGTTGCTTAGCGCGCTTGAACACGCGCACCACTAAACCCATATTTTCACAGGCTCTTGGCCTCGTGGTCGGGCTTTCGCTCGCCCTGAGACCAAAAGGCGGACTTATGTCCGCACATTCGAACGCAGTTATTTAAACAGGAGATAGATATGAAAGCACGTCTAGAACAACAAGAAGCTCACGTCATTCACCCGGCTTTGGAGATGGCAAAAGAGATCTTGCATGAGCAACTCGCGTTGCGCCGGCTCAAAGAGCTAGCTCTTAGAGCGAGAGCTCAGGAGGAGAAAAACGCCTTAGAACGGATCAGGGCTCTTGGACTAGGCTTGAAGGGAGCGTTTACCGCCCTCTTTCACCGAGTAGAGCTCGTTCGCGAGGAAGGTCCAGGCCTACGCCCACTCGAAAGGCATGAGTGGGAGAAGCCATACATTCAGTATCAACGAATGCTGTAATCTAGCGGGACACCCGTCAGGCCATGCGGTTAACGGGTGTCCTTTTTCATTTTGAGTTGCTGGTCCCATTGAGTTCGTGGTCCCGCAGAGTGTCAAGTCAGTCAAATCATTGCCTCGAGCACCGGGGTGACCTATAACTTCACTCTATATGCCTAAATCCCAAAAAATCGCCGATCAATTGCGCAAGTCCAATTCCAACAAAGTAAAAGTAGCGATCACTGACATCGATGGTGTCCTTCGCGGCAAGTACCTGCACAAGGACAAGTTTTTATCCGCACTCGAAAGTGGATTTGGTTTTTGTAACGTGGTTTTTGGATGGGACTCGGCCGATGTTTGCTACGACAACGCGAACTACACAGGATGGCATTCAGGATATCCAGATGCGCAAGTTCGAATCGACACAACCACAGCCCGTAACGTTCCGTGGGACAATCAAGTACCGTTTTTTCTGGGCGAGTTTGTCGCAGGCGATAAGCCCTTGGCGATTTGCCCACGCCAGTTGCTCAAGAAAGTGTTGGCAGATGCCCACGACGCTGGCTACTCCGCGCGAGTCGGCATGGAGTTTGAGTGGTTTAATTTTCGGGAGACACCTCAGAGCTTGGCAGAGAAAAGGCACACAGCGCCTGTGCCGATCACTCCTGGGATGTTTGGGTACTCTTTATTGCGCGCAAGCCTCAACCAGCCGTTCTTAAATGCCATGATGGACGAGCTTGGAGCCTTTGGCGTGCCAATTGAAGGCTTGCACACTGAAACGGGTCCAGGTGTGCTCGAAGCGGCGATTCTCAATGCCGAGGCGCTCGAATCAGCGGATCGCTCGACTCTGTTCAAAGCGTCGGTAAAGGAGATCGGCGCGCGTTTTGGGATTATGCCGAGCTTCATGGCAAAATGGAACGCGCAACTCCCGGGGTGCAGCGGCCACACTCACGTAAGCCTCTGGGACACCGGCGGAAAGAAAAATCTCTTCTACGACGAAAAAGCGCAGCACAAGATGAGCCCACTGTTTAAGAGCTTTTTGGCAGGACAACTTTTGTGCCTACCCGAGATCCTGCCATTCTTCGCACCCACAGTGAATAGCTACAAGCGATTGGTGGATGGCTACTGGGCACCCACCAAGGCTACTTGGGGCATCGACAATCGCACTACCGCACTTCGGGTCATCCCCGGCAGCGCAAAATCCACGCGCGTCGAGGTCCGGGTACCCGGCTCGGACGTGAACCCCTACCTGGCAGTGGCCGCGAGCGTGGCAAGCGGACTCTACGGCGTGCGCAATAACTTGCAACTCAAGGCGAAGCCCGTCGAAGGCAGCGCTTACGCCGATACCAAGATCGAGCGCATGCCACGCAACCTTCACGACGCGACCGTAGCATTGAAAAAATCCAAGCTCGCCCGCGAAATTTTTGGCGAGGTCTTTGTCGATCACTTCGTTCGCACCCGCGAATGGGAATGGCGCCAATTCCAGGACTCGGTGACAAGCTGGGAGATGCAGCGGTATTTTGAGATTATTTAACCTCTAAGGTGCACAACTTTTTGCATAAAGTTGTTTCGGTCCGATGTATTTCACTTTCACGTCACATTGCGGTGCAGTAACCAGGTGGGATCAGGGCAACAGTCATCTTTCCTTAGCGCTTCACCTTCCCGAATTTGAAAGTCTGAATTTCGGATTTATTCCACCCAAGATCGATGAGATGCTTAGATGGCTCATCACTCCTTTCCGCATCGAAGAGCAGGAAACGATCGACAAAGGATTGAGACGAAAAATCTTCGAACTTCCTCGCGACCCCAAAACTGGATTCAAACTTAGATTATAAAACATTTTTAAAAACAAATACATAACGCCTCGCACTCAGGAGATCACCATGCCCAACTACCGCTTCAGCTTCCCCACCCCTATCCACTTCGGCCCTGGCGTTCGCGCGCAACTCACTGACTTTCTCAAGTCGCAGGGACTCAAGCGCCCACTGATCGTCACCGATCGCGGGATCGCTGCTCTGCCCATGCTTAAGGAATTCCAAACCCTGCTAGCCAAGGGCGACCTCAACGTCGCAACCTTCTCCGAAATTTGGGGTAATCCCGTAAAGACTCAAGTCAATGCTGGCGTCAAAGCTTTCAAAGCCCACAACGCAGACTCCATCGTCGGGCTCGGCGGCGGTGCTGCACTTGACGTCGCAAAAGCCATCGCCTTGATGGCTACTCACTCTGGCGATCTCTTCGACTATGAAGACGAGAAACCAGGCGCTCGCCCAATCGACGGCCCAATCCCTTTCTGGGTCGCCATCCCCACCACCTCTGGCACCGGCAGCGAAGTAGGCCGCAGCTCTGTCATTTCCGACGACGACACCCACATCAAAAAGATCATCTTCTCGCCCAAGCTCCTCGCCAAAGCTGTCTTTGCTGATCCCGAGCTCACCTACGACTTACCTGCCAAGATCACTGCAGCGACAGGCATGGACGCACTCACTCATTGCGTAGAAGCGTACCTCGCTAAAGGCTACCACCCTATCTGTGATGGTATTGCTCTCGAGGGATTCAAGCTCGCTGCACTGAACCTCGTCAAAGCTGTAAAAGAACCTCGTAACGCCGACGCCAGAGGCGCGATGATGATGTCTTCGATGATGGGAGCGATCGCCTTTCAAAAAGGCCTAGGCATCACTCACTCTTTCGCTCATGCCATGGGCACCGTCGCCGACTACCACCACGGGATGGCCAACGGCGTGATGATCGACCACGCCCTCAAGCACAACATCAAAGCCGTACCCGAGCGCTTCAAAGCCCTCGCGATGACCGCTGGACTCAAAGAGCACACCGGCGAAGCCTTCATCCGCTGGCTCGGCGAGCTCAAAGCCGAGTGCGGGATTCCACGCAATCTCACCGAGGCTGGCATCAACCGAGATCAGCTCGATCGGCTCACCCAAGTCTCTTTCGAAGACTCTTGCCACCAAAACAATCCCTGCCCTGTAAGCAAGGACGACTTCAAGCGGATCTGGACACAAGCCTTTTAGGCTGAATCAATCCAAACCGCAGAGTCAATCGACCTTGCGTTTTGCCTTAGTAGCCTCATTGCTGGCGTCATCGCCCAGATCGCTCACGCGATCTTGAGCATCCTTGAGAACACTTTCTTCGTCTCTCAAGTCGCGAGACTTGCGCTTAACGGCGCGCTTGCGTTTTTTGACGTCCGTTTTCGCGTCGCCAATCGTGTTTTCAGCCGTCTCCGTCGGCGTCTCATCGGCAGTCGCCGAGGAAACACCAAAACCCAGAACCAATGCGATCACCCCAGCACTCAACGCTTTTCTCATAGAACCCTCCAGATTGAATACTCAGCATTTGCAATCCCCAAACCATACGCACTGCATATCTGCTTCTTGAATTCTCCCCCCCGAATCAGCCATGATGAGACCAGGAGCCCCCATGAAATTGAAGCTTGGCATCTCAACCTGCTTTTTTCATCCCGACCTGACTCGCCCAATTTTTAAGGGCAAAACCCTCGTCTATGCTGAGCAATCACTCACTCACTGGGCCATGTCCCAGGGAGCCCTGGCTTACCTGATCCCTCCCCCAAAGGAGGGAGGCCCCGTCAGCATTGCCGACCTAGCTAACGAACTGGACGGCCTCATCCTCGAAGGGGGGCCGGACGTCAGCCCAAAAAATTACGGAGAGACTCCCCTCAAGCCAGAATGGAACGGCGATTACATACGAGATGTATACGAAACCCAGCTCCTCAAAGAGTTCGTCAAGCAAGGCAAGCCCGTCCTAGGTGTGTGCCGAGGCGCCCAGCTCATCAACGTCGCCTACGGAGGAACGCTCTATCAAGATATAGCGACTCAGATTCCGACCGCGAGAAATCATCGAGACGCTGAGATTTATGATCAGAACTTTCACATGATTCAGATCCTATCCAGCTCTGGCCTATCTAAAATTTACCCAGAAAAGACGACTGCGAAGACCAATACTATCCACCACCAAGCCATTAAAGACCTGGGCAAAGGCCTCATCGCAGAGGCCATATGCTCCGAAGACCAAGTGATCGAAGCCATCCGCCTCGATAGTCCCAATGACTGGGTTTTCGCCACTCAATGGCATCCCGAGTTTCATGACGCCAAGGACCCAACGCTGCTTGACAGCGCCCCCTTGCTAACCGATTTCCTCAATGCAGTCCGCTGCCGGCGTTCCTAACCTGCCTGCCTCAATCGTTAAAAACATTAAACAAACACTGGATATTTTTCTTCCCTAAGTTAAAGAATTGAAAAAATTTCACCCCCCTTGCGGCACAAACACCCCCGTGTAATGACTCTCTGCGTCTTTAGGAGCGTCTGCAAAAGAGGGGTAGAATGAAAACTAAAACCGCATTCGTAGTTCTGTTGGGCCTATTCACGTTGCCATCCATCGCATGGGCCGCACCTGCCTGTGACAAGCTCAGTGCCCTCTGGTACGGCCAACACCTCAAGGATTTTCAGATCCTCTGGGATACCTCGACCTTTGATTGCCCATTGGGCGAATCTAAGCTGGCCCTCGCTCTATACGACCTAGAAAATATCAAGTTCGCTCCCGATAAAAATGGGTACAAGCCAGACTTCTACGGACTTCTCAAAAAGAACGTCAAAGTCTTTAGACACGACAATGACTGTGATTCGATTGCGCGAGCGGGTGGTGACCGGATCACGCTCTGCCCGGCCTTTTACAACGACGAACGAGAAGATCGCGCCAGCACGCTCGTTCATGAAGGAAGACACCTTGAGGCTGACGACCCAAGACATGCCGATTGCGTGGGCGGGAAGCATGATGGAGATAAAGCCGCCTGCGACGCCACCTTCTACGCTGGGTCCTGGAAAGGAAGCGGTTTCAACGCTGACGTATTCTATTTGAGCTGGGTATTAAAAAATTCCCACAAAAATGAACTGAGAAAAGACGTTCTGAAAAGCTACATCAATTTGTATGTGCCTGACCGGTTCAACAACATCACGGCCGAGGAGATCAAAAAATGGCGAAATTGATCAAGCAGGCAGGGCTGGGGTTAGTCATCGCTTGCTCGCTCCTCATCTTGCTTGGGGATACCCCTAAAAGCATGACTCAAAAACAAACGAAGGGCTCCTCTCTTCATCAGCCCCAAACCGGCATCATCAAATCAACATTTTCCGCACAGCAAACCCAGACACCGCAACCCATCGAGCCTCAAGTCGCTTCTCAAGTGGGCAGTCCGATGCCCCAGTGGAGCAACCTTGCAAAAAAAGCCAAAAGACTCGCTGATGACGACGAACTGGGCCTCATCGAGCTTTATTCGCGTGCTCGTGATGTCATAAGGGAGAATGAAGCAGCATTGAGCGAGCAACTTTCGACGGCCACCGAGAGTCTCGTCAACACCAGCCTCGAAGAAAGCTTTTTTGCCGTCAGCTCATGGATTCGCTACAGTAGCGCTCCAACTCGCATCATTCAGGCGCTTTGGACCTACCGCCCCCCCGCGGATTCGCCCACAGCAGACACGCATCACCCAGGTTCAACGCCTGCAACCAGATACGAGCATGTTCAAGCGTACGCGCTCAAAGAACTGCGGCAGCAACTCGAGCGTGGAAAAATCGGGATCAGCGATGATGAACGTAAGAATCTTGTCACTTCTCTCATCCCAAAAGCCGCTCAAGAAAAATCATTGAACCTCTCCCTCGAGATGTTCGAGCTGCTTGCAACGCTTCATGAGACAGCCGCGATTCAGCAAGCGCTCTCTCAGCGTTCTGATCGAGACAGAACCCTCATTCAAGCTGTGCTCGCAGAGAACTAAAATCTCCCTTGCCTCCAACCGCAGAGGCATGTTCTCCTAGGACCTGATTTAAATTATTTTCCTACTACGGCAACCTATCCAAGCCCATCTCGTCACGTCCTCGGGGATGGCTCCTTCTGGGAGCCTGTTCACCTGATCCTGTGGATCTAGCGCATGAACCCCAACGGGCGTGCCGAACTGAGCCTGGATAAGCCAACTCGTTACGGAAGGTAATTAAGAACAAGCCCTTTGCACCTTCAATCCATGGAGAGCCCCACCATGCTTAAGATTATCAATCCAGCCAATGAGACCCAAATCCGCGAGCTTGAAGAGGACTCCGCTTCCTCGATTCAAGAAAAGTTCAATCGCGCAAAAGCGTCGCAAAAGGCATGGGCCAAAACCCCGCTCTCTCAACGCTTGAACTCGATCAAGAAATTCAAGGACCTTCTCTCAGACCGAAAAGAACAACTCGCATCGACTCTCACTTCAGAGACCGGCAAGCCTATCTCTCAGGCGCGCAACGAACTCAACGCTATGGGTGGCCGTATCGATTTTTTCCTCAATCATACAGAAGTGACTCTAGGCGATGAAATCGTTGTGAATGACCCTACCCAGAAACTCGAAGAGCGGATCAGCCACGAGCCTCTGGGAGTCGTAGCCAACATCTCAGCTTGGAACTACCCCTACTTTGTCGGCTCCAACGTCTTCGTACCCGCCTTGCTAGCTGGCAACTCCGTTCTTTATAAGCCTTCAGAGTTTGCATCTCTTACGGGACTCGCCATCGCAGACGCACTCTATGATGCAGGCATCCCCAAGGACGTCTTCATCCCCATCATTGGCGCTGGCACAACCGGCTCTGAGCTCCTCAAACAACCCGTCAATGGCGTCTTCTTCACCGGCTCATACGCGACTGGGGTGAAGATCGCGCAGGCCGCAGCCCCAAAGATGGTCAAGCTCCAGCTTGAATTGGGAGGCAAGGATCCCAGCTATATCTGCGACGATGCTGACGTCAAAGCTGCTGCAGAATCAACTGCAGATGGCGCCTTCTACAACAACGGTCAAAGCTGCTGTTCAGTCGAGAGAATATACGTTCACACTAAGATCTACGACGCGTTCGTCGATCACTTCATCAAGACTGTCAAAAACTTTGTTATCGGCGAACCTACCGATGACAAGACATACATTGGCCCTCTCACCCGCGCTCCGCAGCTCCAAATCCTCGAGCGACAAGTAGCCGACGCAAAAGCGAAGGGAGCCAAGCTACTCTGCGGCGGAGGCCGCATTAAACGAGCTGGCTTCTTTTTCGAACCCACAGTCTTCGTCGACACGAACCACTCGATGGAGCTGATGCGAGAAGAATCTTTCGGGCCCCTCATCGGCATCCAGCGGGTCTCCTCCGACGCGGAGGCGCTGGCGCTCATGAATGATACGGAGTATGGCCTTACCGCCGGCATATATACCAAAGACCGCAGCCGCGCCGAGAAGGTACTGGCGGAAGTGAATTCGGGCTCCGCTTATTGGAATTGCTGCGATCGCGTGTCCCCACGCCTGCCATGGTCCGGCCGGGGTCATTCGGGAGTAGGCTCGACTCTTTCGACGTATGGCATCCAAGCCTTTGTACAACCCAAGGCCTGGCACCTTCGTCTGGTTTGAACCTGCAAATTGCACGCGGTTCCCTGACTCAAGCGTTTGGTGCATCACTTCTTTGGGGAGTCCTGCACTGAACCAATCTTTCTTGCCACCTCTATATAAGTAGAGATTCGTGTAGCCGAGCCCATTCAGCATACGAGCCACTTCGGTCGGCTCAATCGACGCCGAGTCATGTCCATAAATCACGATCTG
>CAZGCK010000116.1:9411-10635 GCA_964524175.1 uncultured Bacteriovoracaceae bacterium
CTCCCAAATTGGGCAAATACCTAAGAGCCAATTCAGTCAGTCGATTAGAAGTGATCTGAATGCTTTTAGGCAGATGCCCTGCCTCAAAATCCTCAAGAGGCGCCGCCTCTAGGAGCACTATTTTTTCGCTTTGCGCAGTCTTCAATCGAATCTGGTCTTTTGTGATCTCACGAATCATGCTCTGTGCAGAAGCAAGTGGGATT
Source organism: uncultured Bacteriovoracaceae bacterium (assembly GCA_964524175.1). Taxonomy (GTDB): domain Bacteria; phylum Bdellovibrionota; class UBA1018; order UBA1018; family UBA1018; genus CAZGCK01. The sequence goes on from CAZGCK010000116.1 coordinate 9,615, forward strand.
CCAATCGACAAAAAAAGCTCAAAAAATCCGACCTCTTCCACCTCGCTTGACATTCCAAATGGCACACCCATTTTGAAAACTGTGAGAGCCTTCGCCGGCGACTTGGCTCTCCTCTTAATCATCCAAAACTTAACGAGGAGAACTAACATGAGAACAGCACTGGATTTTGCGCATGCACTGTCCCCCTTTAACGAACTTCGCGTCGTCAAAGACTTGATGGAGCCGTTCGCTCGCGCAGGATTTCATCCACCTTGCGACATCGAAGAAAATGAACAGCACTTTAGAATAACATTCGATATTCCAGGAGTGTCCAAACAGGACGTCAATATCGAGCTTCACGAGAACGAGCTCTTAATTTCAGGAGAACGCAGGGAAAAACCCAAGCCACCCGAGGAGAAGTCCGCTTATCTATTTGCGGAACGCACCTTAGGAAAATTTCAGCGTGTGTTCACCCTGCCCACGCCAGTGAACTCTGAAGCTGTAGAAGCTCGCTTTGAAGACGGAGTATTGCAAATCATTCTGCCCAAAGCAGAATCCGCAAAGCCTCGTCGAGTCTTAATCTCGTAGCAGCCCCCAACTATAGGCTACTTCTAGTTGGGATTTGGAGTCGGGCCGGGGGCAGAGGCGTCTTTCCGAGTCTTCCCCGGCACCGTATTCAAAAAGCGTCTCTTCAAGTAGAGAAAATCCCGTTCTTTTTGCGGAACAGGATAGGTCGTATAACTCATCGCCTCGCAAACCGTCTTGAGCGAGAGCGCTTCGTGCTTCCAAAAAGCTTTTAATCGATTCAACTCCGTTTGAATTTCTCGCCCTGCTCGCCTTGCGCCAGCGTTTTCAACCATCGCAAGTATCAGCTCTTCCATCACCTTGCGGGACTCGCCCTTGAGAAACTGCTGCCAAAGTGGCATCCACTCTTCTGGCAAGCGCCTAAAACCCACCACGTAAGAATGCTTAGGCAGCTTAAAACTGCGATTGCGCGAAGTGCGATGCCCCACATAGCCGAGCAACTCCACAAGCGACCAAA
>CAZGCK010000116.1:10645-11733 GCA_964524175.1 uncultured Bacteriovoracaceae bacterium
TGAAAATCAAAACCATCAAAGCTTTCAGGTTCCGTTGTGTAACAAAAATAAGTGATGTCGCGCTCGAACTTGACACCCACTAGGGGATACAAAAAATAAAATGCGCCCGCGGTGTTCCAGCGGGGTCGATGCTCCTGGATCAGCTTAGCCTCAAGCAAGCAGGCTTCCATGTCGCTCGAACAGGACTCGAACTCAAGACGTACTGCTTCGTTTATGATCTTACGCATCTTAAGGTGGGCCTTACGGCGCTTTGCGTTGCGATACTGCCCTATGCGACGACGCAGATTCCTTGCCTTGCCGATGTAGATCAAAAACCCATCTTTATCAAAAATACGGTAGACGGCCGGTGTCGTTGGCAGTTCGGCAATAAACTCTTTGCCAAATTTTTTATCGAATAGGCGCATCTCCCCTTAGGCTAACAGACTGAACTTCAGACCTCGATGCAAAAAAGCTGCAGGCCGCTGGCCGACTCTGCAAGGATTTGCTACTTCTGAGCTCGTGACCGAAATAGAGCCATCAGACCCAGAACTCACCTGCCAAGCTCGAGATCTTGCGCTGAATCGCCTCACTGTGCGCGAATACTCAGCACGAGAGATGATTGCTTACTTGAAGCGCAAGGGACACTCCGACAAAGTGGCTCGCGAAACAGTAGAGGCGCTTTCTCAAGATAAACTCATCGATGATCACCGGTATGCTCGCGCAGTCACTCGAACCCAAGCCATTCGAGACAAAGGGCCTGGTTATATTCTCAGTAAGCTCCGACAAAAAGGAGTAAAAATTGAGCTCAGTGAGGTTCGCACGCTCTACGGAGAAAGCGCGGATCACGACGAGCTAGAGATGGCTAGACGCTTGGTTGAGCGGCGATATCCACGAGCCTGCGCGACGAACATTGAGGTCCGAGACAATCGGGAGATCCAGCGAGCATACGCAGCGTTGATGCGAAGAGGATTTTCATCCGAAATCGCCCGAAAAGTCCTTTTAGCTCGAATTGACGAAGACTAAGGGGCTAGCTCTTGGCAAGAGAGCCCAGCTACCGAAGGAAACCTTTCGCTCACCCGCTCCTTCAGCATCGCTTGAAACTCGTAAAG
>CAZGCK010000117.1:0-4404 GCA_964524175.1 uncultured Bacteriovoracaceae bacterium
CAGGGTCCAGGATGGCTTCCAGCCGCGCGCCCGCCGGCCCCAGGGCCGCCCGCCGCCGCTCCAGCTCCTCGACCCGGCGCTCGAGCCCGGCCGGGTCGGGCAGGGCGACGCCCCCGGGGACGACCTGGGGCCCGAACTTGGCGAGGCTCGGAGCGTTGAACGCGATGAGGACGTGGGGATGCGGCGAGGCGGGGTTTGCGGGCGGAGCAAGTTGGGCGCTCGTACCTGTTTGGCTTCTGATCGGGCTAGCAACGGCGATCTTGGTGCGGTTTCTTTTCTCGATCTGGGTATTTTGGACGGAGCGGAGTTGGGCGTTTGCGCGCTTGTACTATCAGTTCTTTGCGTTCGCCACCAAGCCGGACACGCTTTATCCGCCGATGGTTCGATATCTCATCCTGACAGCACTGCCATTTGCGTTTATTGGAAGCGTACCCGCGCGAGCGCTTTTGCATGGGCTTGAGCCTTGGGAGTATGCGTTGGTTGCTGGGATCCTTACGGCGTTTTTTGTGGCGAATAGCTTTTTGTGGCGCAAGGGGCTCCGAAGATACCAAAGCGCGAGTAGCTAATGGTCGCGGCCGCGACCGGTTAGGATGAGGCTTAAGCCCATTTTTTGGTGCAATGGGTCGCCTCGGCGACCGAAATAGCGCGATGAAGGGCTAATTTTTGCGCGATTCGCGAAGGAAAGGGTCGCCGCGGCGACCCTTTCGCACAACCAGAAGCGAGAAGCGGAGCTATTGCGGTGGTTTTGGTCGCCATGGCGACCGATGAATTGAGCAAGTGACGGTTTTCTGCCACCCTCAATCCATTACTTCTCGCCAGTCTATGAATTAAACCGCGTCTCATGCTCGGTCGCCGCGGCGACCATTTGTAGATTACCCAATCCAGATCGGTCGCCACCGCGACCGATCGCTCTAAAATTCTGCACAGAGATTCAAACCGCAACCCAGAGCTACCGTCGAATCTTTATTAAACCTGGTCGCCGCGGCGACCCCTTTATTCATCAACAAAATTTAAATAAGCGCTTCCTGCGACATTTAGCTTGCGCGAATTTCTCATACGGCTAGCATTTTGAAATCACGCAATTGCCAAATGGAACCCAAGGAGGGTGTTTAGAATGGCTTCATACAGAGAGATGTGCTTCACGCCGGCCGAGTTCGCGAGCATCGCGAAGATCGACCGCAACCTCATTTCAACGCTCGAGAATGGCGGTTTCATCAAGACGACCAAACGCAAAGTCGGGAACGTTGATCGAAAAATGATCACACTCGAAGACATGCAAAACTATTTTAAGACTATGCGCAGCAATCCTGACGGACATCCCGCCATCACAGCGGGCGCGACAGCCGCTGGCGTTGCTCAACTCGCAACCCCCGAAGCGGTCGCCGCGGCGACCGCCGCGTTCACTCGCGGACCCAAGCACAAGAAGCAGATGTTTTATAACGTCAAGGGTGGAACCGGAAAGTCGACTCTTACCGCTCAGTATGTGATGCGCGCGGCGATGAATGGGCTCAAGGTCCTCGCCATCGACCTAGACGGTCAAGGTCATCTCAGCGTCAACCTCGACGTCCTGGATGCGCACGAACGACCCACTATCTATGACGTGCTTATCAACGATCTGCCGATTGCTGAGTCCATCATGAACGTGGGCCCTGGCCTGGACCTGATTCCTGCGAACCTGGGGCTCTGCAATATCGAAATCCCCCTCAACAACAAAGCTCGCCGCGAGTACCGCCTCTCCGAAGCTCTAGCCAAGATCGCAGGCAACTACGACCTCATCGTCGCAGACACCAATCCTGCAGCATCGATCCTCAATGGATCCATGCTGGTAGCTGCTGATGTCGTGAATGTGATTTGCGCAACAAACCCTCTGTCGTTTCACGGTATGTCGTTGGTCATGGCAACCATCGAGACGATGGAAGAAGAGTTTGGGCGACAACTCGAAGTCAAAATCATTCCCAACATGTACGACGCTCGCGAAGTGATCAGCCAAGAAGTCCTGGGAGAATTGCGATCTCAATTCACAGAACATTGCACAAAGTCGGTCGTGAACCGTTGTGCGGACCTGAACGAGGCCACCAAACGCAGAACAACTGTTTGGGACGTCAACTCAAAGGGCGTAGCAGCGCAAGACATCAATATGCTGAGTGAAGAGCTGCTCTTTACTTAAATTATATTAATATAGTTAATTTAAAATAGCATTTAGATCGCTATGACCCCTACAAGGACTGGAGAATGAGACATGGATGTAACTAAAACTGACAAGTCAGAAAGCAAAACCGAGAAGAACGAAGCCAAGAAGGAGTCTAAGGTTGCCTCAACAGCCGCCGAAGCAGCTGCAAACGGTGCAGAAGGGGGAAATCAGAAGATCAAGACCCGCTCCGGAAGCGGTTACCTCAAGCAGCTCTACTCAACTGCTCGCACCACCGCCGGCAACACCCACACTAATCTCAAGTCACTCACCACTTTTATGGTGAACTTCATCCCCACTGATAAGGTAGACGCGTCTGAGCTTCAAGTTCGCACTTACTTTGATCCCGCTGAGCTTGAAGGGATGGCTCACTCGATCAAGGAGCACGGAGTCCTTCAACCCATTCTCGTGGTTCAAGACGGAGACCGTTACAAGGTCATCGCCGGTGAGCGCCGATTGCGGGGAGCGAAGCTCGCTGGAATCGACCGCATCCCAGCGCGCGTACTTTCTACCAACGACAAAGCGACGCACGAAATCGCGTTGCGCGAAAACCTCGACCGCGTTGACTTGCATCCACTCGAAGAAGGCGAGGGCTACCTCTCCTTGCTCGAAGCTCAAGCGTACACCAGCCACGAGAGCATCGCCAAAGCGTTTGGGAAACCAAAATCAAGAATCACCGAATGCATTGGGTTCACTAGGTTACCTGAGGGAACCAAAGCCGATCTAATGAATCGCAACATCAAGAACAGATCTTTGCTCCGACAGCTCCTCACAATGCCTCCGGATCAGCATGCGACGACGATCGCAGACGCGGCTGGCCGGGAGGAAACGCTAGCCCGAACTGAAACAGCAGGAGCTAGCCCTGTTGCAGATCTCGAAAAATCATCGAATTTAGGCTCAGAAAAAGCTCCAAGAGAAGCTCGTCCGTTCGAGTACAAGATGGACTCAAAGAGCTTGTCCGTTCCTGGATTCAAGTGGAAAGTTGGCGAAGGGAGCGCAAAGCTCGAAGGCTACGCTTCCATCATGAAAAAGATGCTTGAAGAGATCGAAGAGCGCCTGACGAAGCCATAATACTTACTAAAAGTAAGTTACTCCTTCAGGAGTCAGGCGACTTAGATTGATTCCAATGACGGGCCAGGCAACTGGCCCGTCGTCATTTGTAGCATCCGTCTTGAGATAACTCAAAAGCGGCACTGTCTTAACCTCACCCTTCAAAGAAGAGTGGCGCAGCATCACCAAACCCTTTTCACGTGCAATAAAACCTTGGTGAGAGATCAGTACAGGGTGACGAGGATGGTCGCGCCTCACGATGTTCACAATAGCTCCAGTGGGAATATCATCGAGAGCTCGCTCAACGTCCGCCAAAGGGATGTATGCTACTTTTGCCTCTTCATGGCTTGGGATTTGGTTCGGCACCGATGCGATGCCACGAGAGCCTTTATTGCGCAGGTACTTTGTGATCCACCTAGAGCGATCGATTCTCTTGCTCGCTATGAGCGTCTTTATGCCCGATCCCTTCGCGACAGCTTCCGTCACATCCGAGATGATGCCAGCCTTTTGATTGTTAGGGATCCAATCGATCTCAGGAAAATGATTGCGAGAGAAAAACGAGGCCTTCCCATCCTTGTAGCGGATTGCGAGCAGCTCTCCGAAGAAGCGCTCAGGTATGCGGCCGCGAGCAAGAGCAGCCACCACTTCTACATAGGTCGTGCAGTTAAACTTATCAGGAATCAACGGCGCACTATCTCCGATGGGAGGTCCCGCGCCGAATGAGGCAAGCCTTGAGGGATCACCTCCCGATATCGCAAGAAACTTAGACCAGTAGACGATGCGCTCGGAGATATTGAGCACCTGTGCCTCACCGAATGCTGATGCTAGCTCTGGCGCCAAAGGAAGAGGCTGAGCAACGGGTTCGATCGAAGCATGATTTTGACCAGAATCTGCGGATGCGGGTTTACGCTGTTGATAAGAATCAGAATGAAGCGGTGGCAAAGTCGGTGGGATCTCTGGGCCCGCAGAGCCATTTTGAGCACTCCAGAAGAGAGCGGCAGCTAGAGTGGCAGCACCCACGAAGCTCAAGGCTCGTTTAGAGCTCAGTAAATTGAGTGGCGATTTGCTCTCCAATCCTACCATATAGAAATGGGGTATCCACATACATTAAAAGACATAATTGTATTCACGCCATGTGATATAAATGGACCAATGGACGATCTTAT
>CAZGCK010000117.1:4414-5296 GCA_964524175.1 uncultured Bacteriovoracaceae bacterium
TCGTGACCCAATAGGCGTGAGCCAGGATCTCGCTCTTTTTCTTCCGATTCCCTTGCTCTTCTCATTCACGCCTCGACCTCTATCTACTATCGGGAAAAGATGACTTTTTTTCGAGAGTCAAAACTTGCCGAGAATTTTTTGCCGAATCATGCGAACGCGAAGATCAAACAAATTTTATGCTAAAATTTGAGCATGTGGATCGCCAAGCCACTTGATGCTTTGAACCGCGAGGAGCGCACAGCCTGGTGCAATACATTGCGAGTGCGAGCACAGAGAGGAGGCGATGGAGCGCCACTCTCCCAAACTCTCTCATGGGCTCGCGCGATTCAAGGTGCCGCCCTCAGCGCCTATCTGGTGTTCAGCCCAGATGAGCTTACAGGAGGCGTGGTTTTTGCGTCTCCTCTGAGAGGCGGCCTTCGTTTCGAATGCATCAATGGCCCGCTCCTCGATTGGGACGAACCGCAGAAGTCCGTGCGCCAGCTAGCCACTTTTGCAACCGCGGTGTCACGCCTCGACTCGAGATTCGTTTCTCTCATGATAAGTCCACGCTGGCAGGAAGGAACCCTGGCCAAGCGCCTTCTCAGCCTGCCCCTCGACGCTCAAGCAGACTCGCGTGCGGCCACTCTGGTTCTACCCCTTGATCGCTCTCCACAAGAAGTCGAGAAGTCATTCAATTCGCGACTCAGGAGAACGCTAGCTAAATGTGATCGAAGCAAAGTTCGAGCGGAGTGGCGACCTGTGAGTCAAGAAAACCTGAGGGGCTTTCACGATAAAATGGTTATCTTTGCCCATCGAAAGGGATTTGCGGTTCCGCCGATCTCCTGGTTTGAAGGCTTGCTCTCGCCCGAGAGCCCGGATGACCCAGCCACTGAAGTACCCGAG
>CAZGCK010000117.1:5306-11719 GCA_964524175.1 uncultured Bacteriovoracaceae bacterium
CTTGGGACGAGATCACAGGCGCCCAAGCACAGCTGATGATCGCTTTTCATGCACGAGAAGCACACTATCTTTTTGGCTTCGAAAACCGCCCCGCTGGAGGCCGATCAGGGGTGAGCCCTGCAGCCGCCGCGCACCGCCTAGCCATACGACAGTCCATTGAGGCAGGGATGGTGTGCTACGACTTCAACGGCTATGTGGAGCATCCAGAGGTCGGTAACCCCTACGCTGGCGTATGCGAGTTCAAAGCCCAGTTCGGAGGTAAGATCCACCGCTACGAAATCCCGCATTTTGAGATTCAGAGCTGAAGTCCGCAGCGTAGAGGCCTAAGTAATCAGAAACTTAACGCAATGCGATATATACTCCGTAAAGCTTTGCCATCCTTATTCCGATCTGACCATAGAATGAGACTCTCTTTTGGACATGTCATTTTGCTTGGGTTCATGGCGGCCCATACTACTTTCGCGGATCCCGGTCCGGAATTGCCAGGAATTGAACCACTCAAAGATGCAGCAGTGATCGCGGGGACACTCTCAGCTGAACAATCATGCGCAAAAGATCGCGCGATGGTTTGGATCTCCAAAGGCACATCCTTGATCTATCAAGCCGAAGTGCCGATTGGAGGGACATTTGAGTTTCACGTAATACCGGGAGCAAACAATGTCATCGCTACGAGCGCCTCAGGGTGTTTTGTGGAGATTGAAACCATGAGCGCACCAAACGAGGTGAAAACGCTCGAACCCAAACTCAAGCGCCTCAAACAGGCAAGCCGCTTCTCGCCGCTGGACTTTTTTATTCCTCAAGCCCACGCAATTATGACGTCCTGTCCGCAATGCGAAAAAGCAGCGCGAGAGCAACAGTTCATGCAAGTCATTCAGATACAGGAGTACTTTCGTTTTCAGCAACTTCAGCAACAACTCATCATGAACCAAATGATGGGTCTCTCAGGCTTTTCATACGTTTCCCAGATGCCAGTACCCTACTGGGCTCCACAAGGAGCCATGATGTTCAAGAACTTCAACTACCCCGCACCCATGATGAACAATGGCATCTCCGCGGCAGCACTCCCTGGAGGCGGGCGCCATGACTTCGGCAAGCCAAATCTCTACTTCAACGGCGCAGATGGCACTGCAATCAAAGCAAGACTTCGTTTCTCTGCTGCAAAAGATAGCAATTGGCTCGCCGCGATCCCAGCTCATGGAAACAAAGCCTGGAGCGGAAAACTCATCGAGAACCAGTTCGTTTCTGACGATGGAGCCCGCTATCCCTACCTATTCTCCGACTATCGCCTAGACCATCCGCTCATCCAGGATCACGAGGGTTTCTGCGCGAAGCCCAATGAAGTTGTACCCAAGATGGTTCAAGCTCTTCACGACCTTGGCTTTAAGCAAACTGAGATTCGCGATTTTGCCGAGTATTGGAGCCTAAAACTTCCACCTTCAAAACGCTATTGCGTGTACCCGCAGCTCACCCAGATCCTCAATGCCATTGCGCCTCTTGACATCGAGCCAAAGCCCGCAAGCATCACGCGCGTAGTCTTTGTGATCCAGCTCGATGAAGCGATGGACAAAGGCCAATCCTCATTCGCTCACATACCTGCTAAAACGTGGACACCCCCAAAACCACTGGATCGCGGCCCATCAAGCCAAGGGTTGCAAGTCCGTGAATGGGGCGTGGGATTCTTAACCGGGCTACCTACTCCTCTCCGCAAAACCGAGGTTAAAAAAACGCGATGAATCCTAAAGTCTCCCAACCTTGGATTCCTTTCTCGAAGATCGACACGATGATGCAGCTCGAGCCATGCCTGCTGATCATTGGACTTTGCTTGGGCGCATGGGTTGCCTATAAACTCTTGCTCCGAGCTGCTTCAGCCGAAAGACATCAGAACCTTCGAGGACTGTTCCGCAACCTCCTCTTTCATCTTGCGATGATGTCTACTCTGGTTGCTTCTTACTACGTTTTGTCTCGGTTCTTAGAGGAAACTGTCCCCACCGAGAGAGCGCTCTCTTACATCGGACTCTTTGCGATTCTTTCGGGCGCAACCGTCTTTGTGAAAGTCTCAAGAATCCTTGTTTTTGAATACCTTTTCTTGAGCCACATGCGAGTGGCGGTCCCGCTGCTCCTCGTTAACTTATTCACCTTGCTCCTCTCCATCATGCTAGGCGCATGGATCATCACTGAAGTCTTTGGCGTCAGACTCGCCCCACTCTTAGCGACTTCGGCCATCTTCTCGATTGTTCTGGGATTGGCACTACAAGATACGCTGGGCCACCTCTTCGCAGGAGTCGCGTTGCAATTCGACAAGCCCTTTGAAATCGGAGACTGGATCGAAGTCCACAGTGGTGGCCAAAAACTTGTAGGTCAGGTCGAAGAAATATCCTGGCGCGCTACTGTTCTCACCGGCCTATCAGATGAGCGAGTCGTCGTACCCAATCGACTCATGGCACAGGCGCAGGTTTCGAACTACACGCTCAAGGGCGGCAAGCCAATCATCCGCAGCCAAGTCTTTAGGATTCCCTATGGATCGGACCTCGCGAAAGCACAACAAGCGCTTCTCGAAGCAGCGATTGACTGCAAGCTGCTTCACCCCGATCACGCTCCTCTGGTCATCGCATCTGAATCAACAGAGTCCTGGGTCGCACTGAAGCTCGTCTATTTTGTTGAAAACTACGGCTCGCAGTTTCTGATTGCAGACGAAGTCATTCGTCTAGCTCTCACGAAACTAGAAAATGCTGGAATCGATGTCGCACGCAATAGGATTGACGTGCGACACGCATGAAGTCTACCTACTTCAGTCTCGGCCTGATCAGCTTTGCAGCTTGCGCCAGCGCTCCTTCAGGCCACCACGACTACACAAAATTGCCTCACGATACAAAAGTCGCTTTTCTAGCAATCTATCCGCTATTGACTGCGGGCCAACGCGAGAATGCGCTCCAGGGCGGGATGTCCGCCGAAGAAATCGCCGAAGCTGGCGACATGGATTTATCGAGTTTGATACTGAATTACCGAACGCTTACCCCTAGAACTCTCGAAATTGACGCTTCAGATCTTAAACCCAAAGAAGCCGATTCTTTTACTCCCCGCGCGATCCTTATTTATCGAGACGGACGAAAAGTGGATGCAACCCATCACACACGGTGGGACATCCACCCAAAGCTTGCAAATGTTCACCAAGGCATTGTCGAGACCGAGTGCACCCACTCAGACGTCTCGCTCACCGGAACTTTTCTCGGCGAGCTTGTGGCAACTCACACTCTAAAATACCGCAAACCGCTCGCACGCCTAGAGGTCAGAGTCGCTTCCCGAGCCGAGGGAGCAAGCTCCACCACCGATACGGTTGAGCTTGAAGTCATCGCGCATTGCGAGGACGGAACGTCGTCCAATATCTCGTGTCAAGCTGACTGGAAAACTGCCAGTCCTGGCCGCATCCGTCGCTGCGGTGTGTACGAGCCCGAAAAGAACCCCCCTCAGTCGATCGATGTGACGGTCACCTACGGCAATCTCACCGTCAATCGAACTCTCAAAATGCCTCGGCGTTGAGGGTCCCACCGTGCATTCAGTCATCGACAAATCTCAATTCGTGCACCCTGCAAAGTCTAAGTCGGGCTGTTGATCCTCGAATCCCCTTCAATCGGCTCCTCCCGTCTGGCACGACACGTGCTCCTTTCGGTGGCTCCAGAGGTAAACAAAAATGGAATTCGCACCCACTGACACCAACACATTACGAAGCCCAGAAACCATCGACTTATTCTGGAAAACACGTTGGGACTTTTTCAGCGGAGGGACCGGCTCCAAACCGGGATACACTACGGATCTCTCACCCACAGGATGCACACTCAAAACGAGCGAACCCATTGAGTTCAGGCGCTGGATCCGGATGATCATCCGCGAAGAAAAGCAAAACCTCTGCTTTACTGCCGTAGGTCGCGTCGTCCGATGCGAAAACTCATTCGAAGCCACCGCAGGCTCCGATGTCACACTTTATCGATACGTCGTCGAGTTTACTTATCCCTTGGACTTGATCTTAGCTTTATCGAGCAGGAACTTGAGGGTTCTCTCCTGCCGCACTCGAAAAACAAAGTCATCCATGCGTCCAGGATTCTTAGCGTAGAACTCTTTGAGCTTCTCGACTTCCATCCTCATCGAAGCGGCAAAGGTCTTGAGTTCGCTCTCGAATTCATCTTGCTTCACTTCAAGTTTTTCTTGAACAGCAATGGATTCTAGAATGAGGCTTGAGCGAACCTGAGTCTCAGCTCGTTTCTTGAGGCTTTCGATCTCAGCCATGATCGCCTGCTGAACATTCTGATCATCTAGGCCCTGACGCTTGAGTTCTTGCGCCCAGTCTTGAGCGAGAGCGCGAGTTTGACTCTCGATCAGCGCTTGCGGAACGTCGAATGGATTCTTTGAAATCAGGTGCTCAAGAAGATCTCCACGCAACTTTCGGTCGATCTCGTCGGTCTTCTCCTTGAGAAGATGCTCACGAGCTTTCTTGCGGAGGTCAGCGACATCTTCATAGCCCACGTTCTTGGCGAACTCGTCGTTGAGCTCAGGAAGCTTCTTTTCTTTAACTTCGTTTATAGTGACCGTGAACTCGGAGTTCTTGCCGGCCATCGACTTCTCGAAAAAATCATCTGGAAATTTGATCTGGAAGGTCTTGGTCTCGCCAGAACGCATTCCGACCAAATGGTCTTCAAAGCCTGGGATCAGACTGTCAGAGCCGATCTCAAGCACGCGAGTGCCAGACATGTCGTCTTTGTACTCAATCGTGCCGGACTCAGTGACCATGCCTCCTTTGAAGGTCATATCAACGTGGTCCGCCTTGCGAACTGGACGCGAACTCATCTTGCCTGAGGCATCCGCCAAACCGCTGCTTGCGGGAATCAGCTCAGCCTGAGAATCGAGAAGATTCTTTACGACCGTATCAACATTCTCGTCCTTCACTTCGACGTTTTCTTTGGTAAGCGCGACGCCGGCGTAGGACTTGACTTCAAGCTCAGGCAAGACTTCTACCGTAGCGGTATAGGTCAGGTCTTGATCTTCATGAAGAGTATGATCGTGCTCGCCTGCACCGGTCTGGTGGTTAGGGGTTTCGATCTTTGGGTTACCCACAGCCTTAAGCTTTTGGTCTCGAACGGCGACTTGAAAGGACTCGTCGATCAAGTTGTGAAACAAGCGATGGCGTACGTCTTCTCCGTAGTACTGCTTGATGATACCGATAGGGGCTTGACCAGGGCGAAAGCCCTTTAGATTCGCGCCCTTTTGAACTTCAGCCAGGCCGCGATTGAAGCGGTTGGCGACCTCTTTGGCGGGGACTCGGATGGTGAGTTTACGGAGAATAGGGGACTGTGTTTCGACTTGAACGTTTAATTCCATAGGAAAGTGGTTCTAAGCGAGGCAAAGTGCCGAATCAAGGCGGAAAAAGAGGCCAAGACCTTTAAAAAGGGCAGGAGTCTCGGCCCCATTGCTTCAATGGCAGAAGGCGAAACCTCAATAGTTACCGCAATCACTGAAGTGCGCGATTTCCTTAGCAGTCACAGAGACAAAGCCCACACCAGGGCGACTCAATACGGGCTAGATGCAAGTGGCAATAGGTGTAAACCTAAAGTCGTCAGCTCCACCCTCACTCCCACCCAAATAACAGCCTAGAGACAATAATTTACTATCTTACAGGGTCTCACTTAGCCCAAAGCTCTCCGGATACCAAACCTTCTCAAGCCACAATCCGCGCGCCTGCGCAGTCGGCCCTACTTCGCTCCGGTCGAGCGACTTGAGGATCTCCTGAATACAAGTGGGTTCCCTGCGCCCTTCTCCTACTTGGAGCAAAGTCCCTGCGATTCCGCGCACCATCTGCCGAAGAAATCCATTGCCCACCAGCCTCATCTTCACGAGAAAAAACGAGTCTGACACCAGCGCCGGAAATACGATCGGCTCCGCGCTGATCTCTGCCTCGTAGATGGTTCGCACCGTCGGCACCGGTTTCGCGCCCGTCGCTTGAAAGGGCTTAAAATCATGCTCTCCCTTGAGATGATCGAGCGCCGTTTGCATCGCCTTTAGATTGAGCTTCTTCTTGATCCACCAACTGTAGGGTTCTAAGTGCGGCAATGCACACGCACCTTGTTGAAAATAAAAGCTGTATTGCTTGCGCTCGGCCGAGTGCTGCGCATGAAACTCGATGGCGACCTCGCGCGACTCGAGCACGCGAATCGACTTGGGCAAATGCGAGTTCAAGCCCTTCATGAGAATGCCAGGATCCCATTCCTTCTTGCGCAAGACAAAATGCGCGCGCTGCCCGAGTGCGTGAACGCCCGCATCTGTGCGACCGCTTCCGACCAAAGTAGCCGACTCGCCCGTCATCTTCTCGATCGCATCTTCGATCGTGGCTTGCACGCTGGGACTTCCGCCCGCGGCCGAACCAC
>CAZGCK010000118.1:0-11635 GCA_964524175.1 uncultured Bacteriovoracaceae bacterium
GCTGAGCTTTAATAATGTGAAAGAAGTATTCAGGCCCAAGTCCCATCTCAGGGGAACTAAAGAGTAGAGCGCAGCGAGCTTAGCCGTTAGCGCAATGAGTTGAAAGTCCGGTATCAATGTTTGCTTGTAGGTGACTAGCGTTGGACCAATCCCAGTGCTGAAGGTTAATCGCTGGGCAGGCATCTGGGTGGCAGGTACTTCGGGGGTCGGTATTATTTTAATTTCGAACTTCTCACTTTCGACCTCTCCCAGTGGGCCCACCGCTGTTAACTCGAAGCGAGTTTGAGGGGTGTCGAGTAAAACTTCGGTTTCAAAATCACCCTCAGGGGATAGCTCCACGGTATTGGCTTTTTGAAGCAGACTCCAATCGGCCTGATCAAGTGTTCCACGAAAAATGACGTAGGTTTTCTTTCCCATGGATGTGGTCTCTTCCAAAACAGGAGCTGTCAGAGACTTCCAAACCAGTTTTGAAATGGTAGAGCCCTTGATACGCGCCATCTCAGCGGTGTCGCCATTGGGTGTCGCTGTGGGAGCATCAGCGGCCTGGACCGATACTAGGGTCACCAGATTCACTGCAATCACCCAGGCAGCCAGAGAGCGTGCCATAGGTCTCAATGGTAACTGACTCGCACTGACGGGCAAAGGGAGTTCAGCTGAGTGAGTGGGTGCTTTTACTAGTTGCGGTGCGTCATCTCTCAGGTCAAACGCTCATCAGAAATATATTGGGCCTGACGTCCTCTTCTGGCGTCCATTCCCAATACCGGAGCAGTATTCGATAGACTAAAAGTCCGGTCTCGCCTTCGCCCCAAAGGAGGTATCGGATCGCTTGACCCATGAGGTTGGTGCGGGTCAGACCAATATAAAGACTGATCGGGTTAAGTAGCTCGCTCATATACGCAATCGTGTTCGCTATAGCGATCGCTCCTTTGACCACAATGATGACGTCGCCCATTTCGTCTTCGACGACTTTGACCCTGAGGGCGGACATAAACTCGCTGCGATTATCGGCAAGCTCGACAATCAAGAAGGCGACTCGACCCTCAAATCGGTAGTGTTTGCGAAGCTCCGCGCCTTTGCGGGATTTGCGGTCTTTATCGAAGCTGGCCAACGGGACGAGATGGATCTTCTTGTCGCAGATGCTTTTCCAGATTTTTGCCGAACTATCGTCTTCAAGCTCCACTTCGGACACGCGAAGATCGAGAGACCTTTGCCAGCGGCTCACGGCTCCCAGAGTGATGATTGCTAAAATGAAGCCCGTCGCGATCAACAGGCCTTCGGGTTTGAGAATGCTGTTGTCGAGAAACGTGAACGCAAAGACTAGCGTGACTCCGCTAAAATAGAGGCTCTTGAGTCTTTTCTGTTCGCTCCAGCAGGCCAGCGCTACGGCAACCGCAGCTGAAAGCATCAATGCCAGGACTCCTGTGGCGTAAGCGCCCCCTTGAGCCTCAACGTCAGCCTTAAAGAGCCAAGTGACGAGAACGGAGACCGCAAAGAGCAAGATCACCAGTGGGCGCCGGTAGGCGACCCAACGGGGGGCCATCCCAAATCGAGGTAAGTAGCGGGGGATGAGGTTCAACATTCCAGCCATGGCAGAGGCGCCTGCAAACCAAAGCACCAAGATTGTCGAAAAATCGTAGACCGTTCCAAATCCATGTCCCAACAATCCGTGAGCCAAATAAGAGAGTGCTCGTCCGCTTGCGGCGCCTCCTGACTGATAGGCCGACTCAGGGATGAGGAGTGTGGTTACAAAACTCGAGAGCAAAAGCAGCAGCGACATGATGAGAGCGGCAGCGGCAAGGAGCTTTCGAGTGTTGTAAATCCTGCCTTTAGTCCCCTCAGCGCCTCCATCGACGAGGGGCATGACGGAGACACCGGTCTCAAAGCCGCTCATTCCAAGTGCGAGTTTGGGGAACACAAAAAGCGAAACGACCAAAAGACTGCTGAAGCTGCCTCGCGCAGAAAGGGCAAGCTGCCATTTTTGGAGGCTCTCAGGATGTGTGGCGATCTCCATGATACCTGCGCAAAGGACGATCAAGTTGAGGATGATGTAAGGAACCGCGGTAAGCATCGCTATACCAATGGCCTCGGAGAAGCCTTTGAGAAAGACGATGCCCAGTAGCGAGATGAGCAAGATCGTAAGGCCCATTTGGGCGTGACCCAGATGCGCATGCAAGAGCGGGTTCTCAGCCATGTGCAGGGCTGCGTCCGCGGCAGAAAGCGTGATTGTGATGATAAAGTCCGTGGCCGCGAAGCCGAGAAGCACGAGCACAAAGAATTTAGAGGACCATCCTTTGAGCAGTTTCTCTAAAATGGCGATCGATCCTTGTCCGGCAAAGGATCTGCGCGAGACTTGCGCGTAAGTTGGAAGCGCGCAAGTCAGCGTCACTGCCACCAGAACGAGAGTCGCCAGGGGAGATAAAGACCCTGCGGCCAGCAGCGCGATCCCGGGTTGGTATCCCAAAGTAGAAAAGTAATCGACCCCCGTGAGCCAAAGAACTTTGTACCAGGGTTGGGACTCGCAGTGCTCAATATGGGGCATAGAGAGCTCAGGTCGAAACAGCCACTTTCCTAAAGGCGTTCGGGGTTGCTCAGAGACCTGGTCCGGCAGAGGCGGAATGATCAGGCGGCTCATGGTGTGGTTCCTCAGAATTAAGGCTAATTTGTTAAATAGCCTAACTCTCCTGGAAGTGACTCCACAACGGGTAAATGATCAATAACTTTGTAGAAACTGCCTCTCTAGCTTGCTGTTAGCATCGCGGACTTGGAGAAGTTGCTGAGGGTTGGCGTTGGTTGAGCTCAGTACCCTGCCAAGAATAGTGAGAATTCTAGGATTCTTCTCAAAAGCTGCAATTGTACTGGCTCTATAGAGGCGGGATCGGAGGGGTAGGATAAAATTCTTGCCGCCCGATCATGAGTCAATTGTTTGGCGGACAACGACTCGCGCTTCTCAATAGATTCAAAACAAAGATTTCAATGCTGCCTACGATGCAGTCATAATCCCAAAACGGATGGTGTCAGAGACATGGATGTTCTCGTCCTGCGGTTCCTTAGATGGATTTTCGTTTTGATTAGTGCGTTCGCGCTGAATCCCGTGTTCGCAGACGAACAGCGCTCGCCCGCTTCTGGGTCCCCCAAAGACTATGCGATCGCCAAGATGAAGCTCAGTGCGCTCTCGCCTGAGTTCATCCAGCTCGTCGTGGACTCCTATGATGAGTCGTCGCGGGACAAGGTGATCGAGCTCAATACCTTGGGCTTTGTCTCAAAAGCTGACTATTCGGGCCATCTGAGCAAAAGAGCGATTAGAAAGTGCAGGGAGTTTCTTTACAAGTACCGGCGCACCCTGAGGCGTGCCAAGCGGCGCTATCATGTCGATCCCGAGGTGATCGCCTCGCTACTTTGGGTCGAAACCAAGCACGGCGAAGTCATGGGCAGCTATGCGGTTCCGAGCGTGTTCTTTTCGCTCCTTCAGGCTGACCATCCCGAAGTGCTCGCTCATACGATGAAGGCTCTCGACCTTAAGATAGCGGCCCCCACTCCCGAAGACATCGCCAAGGTGAAGGAGCGCTCTCGAGCCAAGGGCGAGTGGGCACTTGAGGAGCTCAAGGCGTTGGAGACCATGGCGCTACACAAACTCAAACGAGCTCGCGTGATCAAGGGTTCGTTCGCGGGCGCGTTTGGGATGCCTCAGTTCCTTCCGTCGAGCTATGGCAAGTGGGCCCGTTCTTTTCGCAAGGCGCGCGCGCGCCCCGACCTGTTCAGAGCAGATGACGCCATTTATAGCGTCGCTTCCTATCTTCACTCGAACGGGTGGAAGCCCAAGTCTCCAGACGCACAACGTGGAGCATTGTTTCATTACAATCGCTCACAAGGATATGTCGATGTGATCCTCCAGATCGCCCAGTGCATCAAGGACGAGGGGCGAGCCTCTGGTAGTCGAAAAATTGCAGCGACCCGTGAGCACGTCTCTTGTTCGGGCTAAGCTCGACAATCGCTTGAATTCCGGTAGTCTCAGGGCTCATGAATCTAGTCTCGCTTTCGATCAAGCGCCCGGTCTTCGCGTGGATTCTCATGTCGGCGCTCATTATTTTTGGGGCAATCACAGCGAATCGACTCGGCGTGAGTCAGCTGCCGGATATTGATTTTCCGGTCCTTTCGGTCAGCGTCACCTACGAAGGCGCTTCCCCTGAGGTCGTGGAGTCGGAGCTCATTGAGCCTATTGAAGAGAGGTTGCTCGGAGTCGAAGGCGTGACTCAGATGAAGTCCTCGATGAGACAAGGGGGCGGCAGTGTCACCCTGGATCTCGATATCAATCGCAACGTCGATGTGGCGCTGCAAGAGGTTCAAGCGGCGATCAGCACGCTTCGGCTTCCGCAGGGGCTTGATCCTCCGGTCATTCGGAAAACCAATCCAGAAGACCAGCCCATCATGTTTTTGGGTGTTTCTTCAGATCGCCCCATCCGCGAGGTGATCAACTGGACAGATGGTTTCCTGCTCGATCAGTTTAGGTTTATTCCAGGCGTGGGTGAGGTCAGCATCGGAGGCTTTAGCCTGCGCAACCTGAGAGTCTGGCCCGATCTCGAAAAGATGAAGGCGCGCGACATCACGGTCGTGGATCTCATCAATGCACTCCAGAGTCAGCATCTCGAAGCTGCTGCAGGGCAGTTTGTTGCCGGTGAGCGCGAGCTGAGGGTACGTTGGTTGGGCGAGGCGACGAGCCCAGAAGAAGTTGGCAAGATCCGGCTCCTTCGCCGCGGCGGCGAATCGATTCACAACCAAGAGACAGGGTTGTTCATCGAGGACGTGGCGCGCGTCGAGGACGGCATGAGCGATGTGCGACGCATGGTGCGCATCAACGAAAAGGAAGCCGTTGGCATTGGCATTCGCAAGCAGCGGGGAGAAAACGAAGTAGAGCTGGCCAAGAGAATCCGCGACAAAGTCGCCCAGCTTCAGTCATCGCTTCCCGAAGGCTACAGCGTTCGAGTTAATGTGGATTTTACAAAAGCCACCCAAGCCGTCGTGAACACGACCTATGAGAAGCTAGCGATTGCCGCTCTGGTGACGATCTTGGTTTGCTTCTTCTTCTTAGGAAGCTGGCAAGCTGCGGTGAATATCTTGTTTTCGATTCCTACATCGATCGTCGGGACCTTCACTGTTCTTTATTTTTCTAATTTTACCCTGAACCTCTTTACGCTTCTCGCGCTGACGCTAGCGATCTCGATCGTGGTAGATGACGCGATCATGCTTTTAGAGAATATCGTTCGTCACGCGCGCCAGGGAAAGTCGGCAGCCCAAGCTTCTTACGACGGATCGATGGAGATTTTGCCAGCCGCGACTGCTGCGACATTGGCTGTGATCGCAGTGTTTTTGCCAGTCGTGTTCATGGACGGAGTGATCGGCAAGTTCTTTTTTCAGTTTGGAATCGCTATGTCTGCGGCCGTGCTGCTTTCGCTTGTTGAAGCCGTAACGATCACCCCGATGCGGTCTTCGGCATTCTTGTCGGGCGGCACGAAGATCAATCGGTTTGAGCATTGGCTCGAAGAAGCTTTTAAGAAGATTGACCGGACCTATGCATGGGCATTGGAGAAGACGCTCCAGTTGCCTAAAGCTGTGGTGCTGGCCTCGCTTGCGGTTTTTGTCGCCTCTTTGCTCTTGATTAGAACCGTTCGTCAGGAGTTCGTGCCACTCCAAGATCAGAACCTCATAGTCGTGAGTGGTCAGACTCCTCCGGGTTCGTCGCTTGATTTTACATCAAATAAAGTCAGAGAGATCGAAGCGATCGTTAAGGCCAATCCGCATGTGTTGGGCTATTTTTCGTCGATTGGTGCGGGAGGGCCCACCGCGGAAGTGAATCAATTTTTTATGCCTTTGGATCTGAAGCCTAGGGAGTCCAGAAGTGTGACCCATGTGCAGGTCATGGACCAGCTTCGCCAGCAGCTCAAAGCCGTCAAGGGCGTGAGAGTTTCCTTGCGTGACAATTCAAGCCGAGGTTTGACCTCAGGCAGGCAGTCGCCTGTGTCGTTTAATCTGGTTGGCCCCGACCTTGAGGTTCTGCAAGAAAAGGCGCAGGAGATGATCGCTCGCCTCGATCAAGAAGGCTACACGCAGGAGTTGGATACGGATTTCAAAAAAGGCTTGCCTGAGCTTCTCATTCATCCCAACCGAGCTGCGATGGCTCAACGAGGGGTGAGTATTGAATCGGTTGCAACTACTCTAGGTGCAACAGTGGCAGGCCTCCGACGCGGAAGTTATACGGCTGACGGAAAACGCTATGACATTCGAGTCAAGCTTCCCGATGTCCAGATCAGAAGCCCAAAAGACATCGAGAAGATTCTCGTTCGCAACAATTTTGGCAATTCGATCCCGCTCTCTCAGTTGGTCACATTTGAGGAGAAGAAGACCTATCAGTCGATTAATCGCGTGAATCGCCAGCGTGCTATCGGTGTTTCTGGCAATCTCAAAACAGGGCAGTCACAGGGCGCGGCGCTCAAGCGCGCTGAAGAGATCGCTCGTGAGATCTTGCCTCAGGGTTACGCTTTCTCGCTCGAAGGCGCATCAGCGGGCCTAGCTCAGAGCTTTAATAGCCTTACAACGGCGCTTTTGATGGGGGTACTTGTAGCTTTCATGATCTTGGCGGTGCAGTTCAATTCATTCGTGCATCCGATCTCGATCTTGATGGCGCTTCCGTTTAGCGTCACCGGAGCGCTTCTCATCCTGTGGGGAACGGGCACCTCTTTTAATCTTTTTAGTTTTATTGGCGTGATCGTTCTCATGGGAATTTCAAAAAAGAATTCAATCTTGCTAGTTGAGTTCACCAATCAAGTGCGCAAGAAGAACGCAGCCGGGCATGATTTTCAGAGGATCAAAAGCTCGTTGATCGAGGCCTGCCCTGTGCGCCTACGGCCGATCCTCATGACGTCAGTGGCGACGATCGCGGCGGCAGCACCTCTGGTGGTGGGCAATAGCATCGGGCAAGAGACGAGAACTCCCATGGGCCTTGCCATCATCGGCGGGACGTTGGTTTCGACCGCGCTTACGCTCTTTGTGGTGCCATGTATCTATCTTGTGCTCTCGCGATTTGAGTCGAAGAAGACCATTGAGTTCGACGTTTGATGCTTGAGTGGTGACAAAAAATACTCGTGATTTCATTCACATGGTGTTGAGTCGACCCGGTCAGTGTCAGATTGTCTCTTGTTGTGGCTCTCTGCGTTCAGATTCATTGGGTCTTTTGATGTGTTGGGTGTGCGCAGAGTCAACTCAAGCCTTTTAAGACGTTAGCGCTGATTTTGAAGGGTGCGTTGCCTGCGGCGTGGAGCTGAAGGGAGGTTCGGCATGGATCCTGTTATGAAGTTCAGTCACGTTGTTGGAACAAAACAAAACTCAACTCAGAGGAACTTCATCATGTTGTTTAAGAACCTGTCATTCATCACCCTTGCGAGCTTGCTAGTAAGCTCTGTTTCGCAAGCAGCTCCTCGCGACGAAATCGCGATGATCACGAATTCTCCCTTCCAATCCACTCTCATCGTGAGCGGCCAAAAGATTTCGCTTCAGGGTCGCATCAGTCTTCACTTGTCTGCAAGCCAAGAGCAACTCAAGGCTGGCGTCGTACAGGCGCACGCGACCAACTTGGTTTTAGGCGATGCCCCGCAAGAGCTCCTCACGGGCCGCAAGACGCGCGGAAAGAGTCGCGCGATCTTGGGTATCGCGCTTGCGCAGGGACTTCAGGAGCAAAAGCATGTTTTGAAGTACGACGATCGCAAGCTCATTCTCAGGGGGCAGGTTCCGGTTTCGATCGATTTTCCGCAACTGGACGAGTTGTTTGCCCCGCAGCGCGTGGGTAGCGATCCAAAAAATGCCGACGTATTTACGACTAAGACTCAGAAGGGATTGATGCAGTTTGAGATGAAGCTCGAAAAGTCTCTGGTCGAAGTCGGTCGCGTGGATCAAGGCAAAGTTCAAGGCGTGATGAATGCTGTGCTCAAGGCTGATCCCATGCAGGACAGCGGCGTTAGAGTCGCTCCTTATGAGCTTCGTATCTCGGCGTCTCGCTTGATCGTGGTGACAGGTTTTCGATACCGGTTTGAAGTAGCCAATCAGCTCTGCGTTCAGCCCGTGCGCGTGAAGAGCTCGGCATCCGACGCTACTCCGACCGGAGCTGGCCTGGCGTTTGGCACTCCTGGCGCCAATGAGCAATGGGCCAAGGCGGATGTGACTTTTCGCTTTCGTCCTTGGAAAGAAGTCACCAACGCGAACTGGAAAGTTCCTGCCAACGACACCCGCGAGAATGAGCTTCGCGCTTCTGTTCAAGACGATGATTGCATCGAAGTTTTCTTCGTTCAGAACCTTACGCCCGAGAGCAAGTACGGCGGCGGCGCAACCTGGGGTAGTGGCACGGCTTCGTCCCAGATCATTTCGAGCGATGGCAACGCTGTGGGCGGCATCGACATCACTCACTTGGCGCACGAGCTTGGCCACGTGCTGAACTTTAAGCATCCTGGAACCTCGGCTCCTGGGATGACCACCGCATCGACTGGGACCCTGATGTGCCCAAGCGGTTGGCGCAATGATAACCCACGGATCAACAGCCAGTTCAACGCCGATCATGTGTCCAATCCGCTGCTGACTTTCTCTTTTAAGCTCAAAAGCGCAGCTCCTGATTGCAATAACGACGCAGACTGCGGAGCTTGTCGCTAAGTAAGCCGGTCCATAGTCCGTGTATGAGGGCCCCCGCGCACTTTGGGCAAAAGGCGCGGGGGTTTTTTGCGTCTCTAGGCGGGATCTCTGGGTTCAAAGACGATTCTAAGGCTGTGATGAGAAGTGAATTCACTATTCTTGATAAATATCGTTAAGTTAAAAATTGATTTACAATATTGTCTGTGTAATAAATCGATCATGAAAGGTAATTACTTTCTCATCCTAGCGATAGCGACCGTAGCTTCGCTTCGCGCAGCGCAGGCCTCTGGTCAAGGTGCGAAGGCATTGATCGATTATAGCGTGAAGGTCTCCCATCCCGTGATCATGCTCACGGGTTATTGGTCACCGACCAATGAAATGCTGCGTCCATGGACGCAAGCTCCTTCGGCGCAGCTGTCAAAGGGTTGGGAGGGCGCCAATTGGGAAGGTCGCGGATATGACGTGATCTCTTTTTTTCCTGAGCATGGCTCGGCTGACTTTCAAGTCGAGTACTCAAAGACTTCAGAAGACTTTGGTCGAATTGTTCCTGCGATTCAGCCTATCGCCCTGATTTCTTTTGGGCTCGACGCCAGTTCACGAATTGGATGGCAAGTCGAAGCCAATGCCATCGACTATTGGCGGCTGAGCGGAAGTGGCCGGTATACGACCTTGCCAGCAGACGAAATCGTATTGGCAGTTAATCGAGCGTTCCCGAATCTAGCCGCGGTCGACAAAGAGGGAGATGCCGGGGATTTTCTTTGCGGCTTTTTGTTTCGTCTCGGTGCCAATTATAGAAGCCATCACTCATCGCCCTCTGATCGGGCATACATGGCTGCACAAGGCTTTATCCACGTCGGTCCGAGGGTTTCACTGGCGCAGGGCAAGATTCTCACTGAGCTCACTCTGCGCGAAGTAATCCGAGATTTGGATAAAAAGCGTCGAATTCACACGCGTTGATGCTCTAGAGCTGCTTTTTTGGTCCTGGCGTCCAGTCGCTCGATGCTCCTTTGAGTAGCTCCTCCGGATCCGAGCGAAAGATCGCTTCCATCTGTTCAGACATCTGCTTAGAAGCCTGAATGAAGCTCTCTCGATCCTCGGTATGATATCGTTTTGAGAGCGCATGGATTGAGCGCTGGTTGTTGACATGAAAGAGCTTTGCCTTTGCTTCCGCGCGGTCTTCAGACATGCCTAGGGCTTTTAAGACTTCTGAGCCCATCAGCAAAGCGCTGCCCGAGGTTTCGATCGCGACTTCGGTCACACCCAGGTGAAGCATCCGATACGCATGGATGCGATCATAGACTCGCGAGAAAATCGGCAGCTTGGGATACATGGGCCTGAGCACCTCGACGATCTTGATGGCTGTTTCGGGTTCGTCGATCGCAAGGACGAGGGCCTGCGCCCGCTCCAGGCCTGCCGCCCGGAGCAAATCAATATTCGATCCATCCCCGAAGTACGACTTGATCCCAAAGCGCGCTGTGACCTCGATCTGTTCGGAGTCGATATCCAAGACGGTCGAAGCGATTCCATTGGCGCGCAAGAAGCGAGTCAATGTTTGGCCAAAGCGCCCAATGCCGACGACTAGGACGGGGTTATCCTTCTCTAACTCATCGACCGCATCGGGCTCGCGGACTTCGGGCGTCACGCAATCCAGGCGAGACATTCCGTGCTTGATGGTCCACTTGATCAATAGGGGCGCAAGCGCCATCGACAAAGCAATCGAGGCGGTAAGGATTTGCGCCGTCTCGGCACTCAGAAGCTGACCCGATTGGCCGATGAGGACAAACGCGAACTCACCTCCTTGTGCAAGTGCCACCGCAAAAAGCAAGCTCTCGGGTGGTCGCATCTTGCAGGATCGCGCGATCGCATAGTTCAGCGCGGCCTTGCCCAGTACGATGGCCAACACCCACTGCCCAATCACCCAAGGCTTCTGAACAATCAAGCTCAGCTCAATGTTTGAGCCGATCGTGATAAAAAATAGTCCTAGTAAAAGCCCTTTAAACGGCTCGATGTCCGACTCGATTTGATGGCGGAACTCGCTATCGGCTAGAACCACGCCGGCTAAGAATGCGCCTAGCGCCGGAGACAAGCCCACCGCATGCATAAGCGTCGCAGAGGCCGTGACGATCAAAAGCGCGAGAGCAGTGAATGTCTCGCGGAGTTTAGTTCGTGCGATCAGGGTAAAGAGTGGCCTAATCAAAAAGCGCCCGCCCCCCACCACCGCGACCACCGCACCTAAGGTCAGGAGTGCCTGCTTGCCGGGGCTTCCGCTAGCGGCGGCGCTTTCTCCAGCTCCCAAAAGCGGCAAGATCGCTAGGATGGGGATCACCGCGATGTCTTGAAAGAGCAAAACTGCAAATGATTGCGAGCCACCGACGCTTTTCGCATAGCCTTGCTCTTGCAGCGTCTGCATCGCGATCGCAGTCGAGGATACGGCGGCAATTGCGCCAAGCGTGACCGCGGCGGTCCATGAGGTCCCAAGTAAAGACGTGATGAGGGCAAACAGCGCCATGGTTCCCAGCATCTGGAGTGAGCCTAACCCAAAGATGGGGCCGCGCATTTTCCAGAGTACCTTGGGATTGAGCTCCAAGCCGATCAAAAGCAACATCATGATCACGCCAAACTCAGCGAGCTGAGAGGCGCCTTCCTGGCCATGCATCAGGATGGCAAGCCCATGGGGTCCGATCAGCGCGCCCGAGATCAGGTAACCGATCACTGAGCCCAGTCCAATGAACTTTGAGAGCGGAACGACGACCACCATCGCAGCGAGATAGATCAGTAAGTCTTGCATGCAATCAAACTAACATGTGGGCGGGGGGATTGACCAGAAACTGCCACCCTAGCGTGTTGCTAGGATCGAGAGAGAGGAGCAATTGCTGAACGTTGGCGCTGGTTTTGCGTAGTACCCAGTCAATGAAGACGAGAATATCCGGTGTTTTCCCAACAAAATGCCCTTACTCTGAGTGTG
>CAZGCK010000119.1:0-11563 GCA_964524175.1 uncultured Bacteriovoracaceae bacterium
AAAAGGCTCCTGAAATTCTCACCTTCATAAGCAGGGTACCGCGCTAAACCAGCGTCAATTCTCAGCAATTGCTCGCCATCCGCGCCGCCATCAACAGTCTAGGGGAGCAGTTTCCAGGGTGTTCACAATGTCAGAACACTTTGTTTACAAACAAATTGACTCAACGCATCACTGAAAGTTAGTGAGTGCGCATGGTTTTCGAGCAAACCCACAGTCGAGACATTCTCAAAGCGGCGCTAGCGGAGCGGACAAAGCAAAACTCCCGCTACTCGCTGAGAGCGATGGCTCGGCACCTCAGCATCCAGCCCTCATTGCTCTCGGAGCTGATCCGAGGCAACCGCAAGCTGACCGAAGAGACAGCACTTAAGATCGCCGACAAGTTGGGGATGGAACCACTCGAACGCGAGTACCTGCGACTTCTGGTGCAGCTTGAGCGAGCCAAATCAGCCAACCTACGCGAAGCCATCCTTCAATCGATCGCTCGGATCCGCCCTGCTCAGGCCGCAGTCTATGACCTCACGGTTGACCTATTTAGAACCATCTCCGATTGGCACCATTTCGCACTCCTGCGACTCAGCGAGATCAATAGCTTTGAATGGACTGAGCGTGCTGCCGCCCAGGCATTGGGGATCACTGGTCACGAAGTGTCTCAGGCACTCGAACGCATGCGCAGGCTCGAACTCATTGAGATCGACGCAAGCGGTAGACCCAGAAAACTGACCAGCGACCTTCTCGTTAGCTCACCCTTGCCCAACGAAGCGCTCCAGAAATACCACACGCAAATGCTGTCTAAGACCGCCGAGGCGCTCAAGACCCAGCGACCCCATGAACGCTTTTCGGGCACAGAAGACCTCGTTCTCGACCCCGCACAGCTCGAGCAGGCCAACGAGATCTTCGAGAACTGTTTTAAGCAGATCCTTGAGCTTTCTAAGAAAAGAAAAGGCCCCAGCGCAGAGATCTACCACCTCGGAATCCACTTCTTCAAACTCACCCAGCTTTCAAAACCCAAGACCTCACAAGCTCAAATCACCAAAAGTCCCCAAAAATCCCTGAAAGGAAATAACAAGCCATGAAAACAACCCCTGCACCTATCCAGTTAGCGTTGCTCGCAGCCCTATTCCTATTCCCGACTCTTCACCTGTCCTTCGCCGGCGAGGGCACTCGCGGAGGAGGCCAGCTCAAGCGCCTGGGATGGGGATACGTGAGTCGTGCGCTACTCGACAAAACAGTCTGCGATCCCAAAACAGGAGATCAAATCGTCGATGGCAATCGAGAGATGCCCGCCGTACTAGAAGCGATCGGCAACTTGGACTGGTACCTGGCTTTTGATCTCGAGCGCAGGCTCAGATCGATGGACTTCTGCGAAACAGAGAAGCTCGTGACCATCGACACCGCTGACGACCCAGAATGGCGGGTCAATCAAGAAACCGGAAACTTCACTGTGTTCGAGCAAGGCGGCATCTACACCCCCACTCGGATCTACCTGGATCGCTTGATAATCCAAAACATGCGCCCATACGCAGGCCTTACACGCGAAGGAGCCAAAGCCATCTTCTATCACCATGAGATCGGCCATTCTTATCTACACCCAGAACATAGGCGGCGAAACGCCTCGATCCTCGAGATCGAAAAAACCTTCGCTCAGGTCTATCTGGGCAGAATCACCTCGCGCGAACAGCTCTATTCTAGCCTGCGTTCAGTCGATTTTATGTTCCCTCTGAACGTCGATGCGCTCGAAGGCAACAAAGAAAAGCTATTGTTTGCTCTTGAAAGCACCCCACGCAAAAGAGCACGTCTTCTCGCAGAAACCGACGGATACGCCTTGGAGTCTCTCTTTGCGCCGATCCACATCGCATCATCCTACGCTCTACTCACAGAAGACTCCGTTACGATCGATCGGATCAATCAAGACCCTCTCAGGGCGTTGCTGGGACCTTTCTGCCGTGCCCAGGATCGAGAAGTGATCAAGCATTTGGCCGAAAAAATGCGATTCACTTCGATTGATCCCGCGGCCACTTGCCTCTTCTTGACGGATGATCACTCTAGCAAAAACCGGAGATTCATCTCGAGCCTTCTTAAGCTCGTGCGCTTCGAAGACAGTTGGCACATATTCCTCGATCGCTTGAGCTCGAAGCAAGTCATCCGCAAGGATGGACGCCAAATGATCAGCAGCTCCGCCTTTGAGATCAGCGCCACCCAAGCGGACTCACGAGCCTATCGGCCAGTCACGGAACTCCTGCCAGTTTACGAGAGAAAATGGGACACCCTTTTAGCCTCAACTCTAGCAGTGACCTGGCAACTCGAACGTCTGGCCGATGATGGCCAGATCGATCGGCTGATCGCGATGACTGCAGAGAACCCCAAGTTCTATGAGGCTTTCTCAATTATCTCCGCAGGCAAGCAGATTGAACTCTTAACTGCGATCGAGCCAGTGATCCCAGGCGCTACGGGAGAGCGCGAGCTTGGAAAAAGAGCACTTGAGAACTCGTTCAAAGGCTTTTTGAAAACGCTTTTGGGTCGCCTGGATCCAAGCGCGAGCCAAAGGATTTCCCAAGCCATCGATTGGTCAAAGCTTGGCTACAGCCTCTAAAGTTCAGAATCATTCAAACTAAAAGGAAGAAAAATATGAAGCATAAAAATAGTGATATCAAAAAATCGATTCAAGTGAGCGCACTCAGACTGGGCATGGCTGCCCTGATCACCCTAGGCATCAGCCACCTGGCACTGGCAGGTGACCCTCAGCAAGACTCTCCCGAGCTTCAAATGGGAGCGACTCTCAGCATGACTCGGGATTCGATCAACCAGTTGATCTCGGATATTGAGAGGAGAATTAACGAAAAGGCGAGCAGTGGATCCGTCGACTACCTCGGGCGCGCCAAGCTCTTTGCAAATACGATTTCTCGGAGAGCTGCGGTGTTTGAGTATACTCTGGCGAATCCCAAAGATGGGATTCTTCCTAAGCTTCAGATCCAGATGACGAGATACAATCAGATTTATGCCTCTACCCAGCACACGACCGAGATCAAAAATGCGATGCTCATTGCTCAACAAAATGTTTTGAACTCGATTGCACGTAACCTCAGTGTTGAATACCAGACAGCGCTGCGAAGACTCATGAGCAGTATGGGAATTCCGATCGAAGAAATACTTAGAGTGAATTTCGTGACGCGCGACATCGGCAAGCATTACTGGAAACCTCAATATGATTGCCTCCGTACAAGGGACTGCCGTGTAGGCAGTCCCGAGCATGCGACTCTGCCTCAGCCCTCTTACCATTACCTACGCCAGCATTGTTACACCAAGTCTTGCATGACAGAGAGCATCTCAGACGAGGCGATTCACCTTTCTTCGATCTTCTCCCATTTCTATCGATTGCTTTCTTTTACTTTGGCTGATGGAAGCAGCGTTAGCATCAACCCTCTTGTCGAACCTTTTTTTGTGGCTCCTCAATCAAACCAATTTAATGCTTTGAACTGGGTTGAAGGTAAGCTCTATTTTGAAGCTTATGAAAGGGCAAACTTTGAAAAACCAGTATATTCCGGAAGTACATTCGACGCACAAACCAATTCACGAGGCGAGAACGAAATTGTAAAAAGTGTCATTCAAGAACTCGCATTGACCTCACAATTCCCCACCGAATACACAACCCTACCTGAATTGATCCAGGTCTCCAGCGAAGAAAAAAAATGGATCGAACTTCTCAAAAAGCAACGCAATCAAACCATCACCCGCTATCTTCAGGAAGCCCGTCAGCAAAGCCAAGACATGAGTGATCGATTCGAAGAATCTGCTCATTGGCTCCACTCCATTTGCAGAATGCCGGATTTTAAACCGGAGTGGAGATCCGCAGTCGGGGGATGCTTAAGCCTCGTCGAACTGCTGAACAGAAAAGACGAGCATCCTGCCGAAGCGGATCCAGACAAGCCGTGGCTGACCGAGGCCCGAAAACAAGTCTGCGCCGTGGCCGCCATGTATAAACAACAATATCTATGTGATTAATCCGTACCCACAAAGGAAACCCATCATGACTCCGATCACTCGCATTGTTTCTTTAGCTCTGCTCTCCTGCGCCCTCACCTCAAGCCCGATCCCGGTCTTTGCTGCCAACCCAGAAGTCATCTGCGAAGCCGAGTGCTGGCAATCCGATGGCGAAAGCGCATGGTTTGTGCGGACGGTCCGAGAATGGGGCCGCGTCTCCGGCAACGAACTGATCATCAAGCTCAGATCCACCCAATGCCAACCGCCCTATGCACTGGTGCACTCTCGCCTCAAAAGCAGCCAAAACTTCTCTTGGGAAACCTCATCCGAGAACTGGAGTCGCTCCCGGGGCGGCCGTTGGAGATGGCATCCAGGCCAAACGCACCACTCATGGCATCACGCTCGGGGCTCCCAATCTCAAGTCGAGATCGAGTTTGAACCCGTAAATGCCGCAAACAGCTGCCGCACCCACGACCCCGCGGCTCCAGTGAGAACCATCGGAGGCGAGGTCGCAGGCGGGTAGCTTAAGACCTCAGTGCTCGAACTGCTCTTCTTCCGTCGAACCGCTCAAAGCCCGGGTCGACAAAGTGCCAGCCGCAATTCGCTGCGCGACTTCGTCGAAGTAGCCCGTGCCCACAAAGCGTTGATGCGTCGTAGCTCTGTAGCCTTCCTTCTCAGCCGCAAACTCACTGGCCTGAAACTCAGCATAAGCTGCCATGCCTCGCTCGAGATAACCGCGAGCGAGCTGATACATGCCGAAGTTGAGCGAGTGAAATCCAGCCAAAGTCACAAACTGGAACTTATAGCCCATGGCGCCCAGTTCACGCTTAAACTTAGCGATCGTAGCGTCGTCGAGTTTTTTCTTCCAGTTGAACGAAGGCGAGAGATTGTAAGACAAAAGCTTGCCAGGGAACTTGGCATGCATCGCCTCAGCAAAGCGTTTAGCTTCGTTCAGGTTAGGCTCCGAAGTTTCGCACCACACGAGATCCGCGTAAGGCGCGTAGGCTAGGCCACGCGCGATCGCAGAGTCGAGACCGCCGCGAATCTGATAGAAGCCTTCGACTGTGCGCTCGCCGGTGCAAAACTTCTGATCGCGCGGATCGACGTCGCTCGTGAGGAGATTGGCTCCGTTTGCGTCCGTACGAGCCACCAAGATCGTAGGAACGCCCATGGTGTCCGCTGCCAGACGGGCCGCCGTGAGTTTCTGAATGAACTCAGACGTCGGCACCAAGACCTTGCCACCCATATGGCCGCACTTTTTCGCCGAGGCCAGCTGGTCTTCAAAGTGAACGCCCGCCGCGCCCGCTTCGATCATGGCTTTCATGAGCTCAAAGGCATTGAGGTTGCCACCGAAGCCCGCCTCAGCGTCGGCTACGATGGGAGCAAACCAATGAACATCGCCCTGTCCTTCAGAGGTCTGGATCTGATCCGCGCGCTGAAACGCCTGGTTGATCTTGCGCACCACTTGCGGGACGGAATCAACTGGATAGAGGCTCTGGTCAGGATACATTTGCCCAGCCGAGTTAGCGTCAGCCGCGACTTGCCATCCAGAGAGATAGATCGCCTTGAGTCCAGCCTGCACCTGCTGCACAGCTTGATTGCCGGTCATCGCACCTAGAGCAGAGACATGGTTCTCCGTGTGAAGGAGGTTCCAGAGGCGCTCGGCGCCCATGCGAGCCAAGCTATGCTCGATTTTGACCGACCCTCGGAGACGAACGACGTCTTCAGCTGTGTGCACGCGGCTAATGCCCTGCCACCGCTTATCAGACTTCCAATAGGTATTCAGTTCAGCGACTTCGCGTTCACGGCTGGGCTTGGTAGACATAGCTTTGAGCTCTCCTCAGTGGATCCGCTGATAAGCCGGCAACGTCAAGAACTCGGTAAACTCCGAGCTCGTGATCAGCTTGTCCAGCAACTCAGCGGCTTGTTGGTATTGACCCGCTTGGTACTTCGCTTCCCCTCCGTCCTTCCTGATCTTCTGCATCTCTTCCGCAAGGACGGTGCGAAAAAGCTCGGCGGTCACCTTGCGACCGTCGCTTAACTTGCCATTGGGATGATGAATCCACTGCCAAACCTGCGCGCGAGAGATCTCGGCGGTCGCAGCGTCTTCCATGAGGTTATAGAGCGGCACGCAGCCGATCCCCCTCAGCCAGCTCTCAAGATAAAGCAGTGCCACGTTGATATTGGTCCTGAGTCCACCCTCAGTGATCTCTCCCGTCGGTACAGCGATCAAATCAGCCGCCTTCACGTCCACATCAGCGCGAAGACGAGAGAGCTGATTGGGCGTCTTCATATGCTCATCAAAAATCGCGCGTGCCACAGGCACCAAGCCCGGGTGCGCCACCCAGGTGCCATCATGTCCTGCGGTGACTTCTCTCAACTTGTCTGCCTTGACCTTATCAATCGCTTGCTGATTGGCTTTCTCATCGTTTTTGATCGGAATCTGCGCTGCCATCCCACCCATCGCATGAGCGCCTCGTTTGTGGCAGGTCTGAATGAGCAGGTGCGAGTAAGACTTTAAAAAATGCACGTTCATCGTCACCTGCGCGCGATCGGGCATCACAAACTGCGGATGCCGACTCAACTTTTTGATGACGCTGAAGATGTAGTCCCAACGTCCGCAATTCAAGCCGGCGGAGTGATCCTTGAGCTCGTGCAGAATCTCATTCATCTCAAACGCTGCGAGAATCGTCTCGATTAAGACCGTGGCCTTGATCGTCCCCTGCTTGATGCCTAACTTTTCTTGAGCATGAACAAAAACGTCGTTCCAAAGGCGGGCTTCGAGATGGCTTTCTAGCTTAGGTAGGTAGAAATACGGACCCGTGCCGCGCTTGAGCTGTTCTTGTGCATTATGAAAAAAGAAGAGACCGAAATCAAAAAGCGAACCCGACATGGGCTTGCCGTCCACGATGACGTGCTTCTCATCCAGGTGCCAGCCGCGGGGCCGCACCATGAGAGTCGCAATCTTATCGTTGAGCGCGTACTTCTTTCCTTCAGGGCTCGAGTAAGCAATGGTGCGCCTTACAGCGTCGCGCATATTGATCTGGCCATCGAGAGTACCCACCCAGGTGGGGGCATGCGAGTCTTCAAAGTCGGCCATAAATACAAATGCGCCGGAGTTGAGCGCGTTGATCACCATCTTGCGATCCACCGGCCCGGTGATTTCGACACGGCGATCCTGAAGATCGGCAGGCACCGGCGCGACTGTCCACACACTTTCTCTTAAGCCTTGAGTCTCAGGCAAAAAATCAGGAAGCTTGCCCCGATCAATCTCGCCCTGTCTCTCACGCCTGCGCGCGAGCAGCTTGTCTCGCGTTGGACCAAACTTTCGCTGCAGCTCAACCACAAACTCGATTGCCTGAGGGGTCAAGATTTCCGCGAACGCCGGAGTCACTTCGCCTTTGAGACTCACACCACTTGGAAGTTGGAGAGATTGCAGCACGAAAGAAGCCTCCCGTTGACTCGATTTTACAGCATCATACTCATACTCGGATGACTAGGGAAAATACTTTTCGCTATCGACATGACCCCTTTTCATGAAATATTTTTTTCAGATGCAATCGAAGCGAAGATCAAAAAAACAAACCCAACGCAGGCGACCCTCGACTGCCCGCAACAATCCGCTTTTACTTTTTCAACGCTGGTTCCGAGATGCAACCAGGCGGGGAGTAGCGAACCTCGATGCGATGGCGCTCGCTACATCAACGCCTCGCGGCAGTCCCTCCGTGCGTACTCTTTTGTTTAAGGGGTTCTCTCCCGCACTTCCTGATGCGCAAGCCGCGTTTTTATATTTCAGCCATTGGGATGGACGCAAAGGTCGCGGGCTCGCGCGTAACCCACATGCGTCGCTCGTTTTTTATTGGGAGAAACTGGAGCGGCAAATTCGCGTGGAAGGAAGAGTTGTGCGCGCATCAGCCGAGGAATCCGACCGATATTTCGCAAGCAGAGACCGCGCAAGTCAGATCGGAGCCTGGGCCGCGAGACAAAGCCGAGAAATCACGGGCCGCAAGGAACTGATCGCCGGCGTGCGCGCCGCAGAAAGGCGCTTTGCACACGGCCCCGTGCCGAGACCTCCGTATTGGGGCGGGTTTCGACTTATTCCGGAACGCATCGAGTTTTGGCAAGGGCGGCCGCATCGGTTGCATGATCGGTTTCTTTATTGTCGAGGTAGGGACGGTCGGTGGCTTAAGCCCAAAAGGTTGGCGCCGTGAGGCCCCCTATCCCTCCTCCACGAAAAGTCACTTGGGCCCTCAAACCTGTCTCCAGCGCAGAGTCCAGCATTGAAGTTTTGCCTGAGAGTCTGGGAAAAATATCCAACATAGAAACACACGAATATTGAGCTAGCCAGACTTTCTTTTCTTGATCACCTCCTGTGAAGAGTTTCGCTTCTTTTCATTTTATCCCGCCCAAACACCCGCTGCGCAGCCAGCATATTATGCTGACGACACAAACATCTCAGATTCGCCGCAGTCGACGTGCCACCCAATGCATGGGGCTTGATGTGATCCAACTCTAGCTGCCACTGCGATCCACATTTCTGACCATTGGGCAGGATCCAAACGCAGCGATTCTTATCTCGTGTCCTCACATCCCTCTGCAAGTGAGCTAGGATCGCCTGCCTCTTCAAGGGTAACGCATCGTTTCGCCGCTGCGGTTGTAGGTCCAAAGAGGAGGCTTCTTTAAGGTGAAAGCCTTGGACCGAACTCTTCTCTCCACCTGTCTCAGCCTTTATAGGTTCACGAGACTTTTCTTTCTTCCCAATATAAAACTCCGCCAACATCTCAATCATCTCGGCGTAACTAAGATTGGGATTCGTATTGGAATAAAGCTCTCTCACCCTCTCAAGCTTCTGCCGCAGCTCACGATCCGTCGTGAATGTGATCGCCACCGTGTCAACGCTTGTCGCTCGAACTTTTTCAACCGGAAATGCATCCGGATTTTTCTCTGCAAGCTGACCCTCGACCTCGAGCACTGATAACCCAACAAGCGAAAGCATGACTTTTTCCTTCTCAGAAGCCGAAAGGACCACCCCCCGCTTTCGTTCAGCCCTGAAAAACTGTTGCGCCTTACCCACACTTCCCAAGATCAGATCACCGGTAGCCAGCTGCGTCTCGATCGCAGGCACCTGCCTCAGCAATCGAGCAGCATCGATTCGTCTCTGCGCTGAAGCATCTGAGAATCGCAGCTCTTTCGTCACATAGAGATGCAAGCTCGTGTAGCCCAGCTCGACGTGCAGCATGCGGGACTCGATCTCAATCAGGTGGTGAAGCAGCTCGTTGGTAATTCTGCGCTCCTCGAAGGCAAGCTGTTTTGTGCGGAACAGAAGATCTGGTTTGCTGAGGTGTTTGAGATTCATCTCGTTTTCATATCATTGCTTTTTATTCGCGAATTGACACGATGGAGACGAGCCAGAAGGCGTTGAAGCTGAAAAAATGAGATTTCGATCTAAAACCCGAAGAAGCCGCTGCTAAAGCAGTCTAATCGCATGAAAGGCATCACTGCATGGATGCAACATCAACCATGTCGAGTCTGCGCGAAATGCCCGTCAAACAAATAATCACTCACGAAGTAAAATTGGCAAACCGGGTGATGCCGGAGCCTTCACCCTGCCCCTATTCTTCACGTCAACCGCTCCACCACCCCTCGCGCCCGGGGAAACTCCGCAAGCAACTCCTCCCGAGACCCCATCTCAAAATCCGCAAAATCAAACCCCGGCGCAACCGTGCAGCCCACTAACGAGAACTCCCCCACTGGATAGGATCCAAACCACCGCCCAGCTTGAACGACATACTGAAACACGCATTCTGGCCCCTGACCCAGGCGCGTCTCAACAACCTCTCCACTCGGCGTAATCTCTACGACTACGAGTGGATCGCCTGCGTAGAAATGCCAAACCTCGTCCGAACGAATGCAATGCAGCCTCGAACAGGATCCACGCGGCAACAGAAATAGAATCGCAGTCGAAAAACTTCGCGCGCCCGTAAAGCGAGAGGGCAACGCACTTTTTGCGACCTCCTCGCCTGAGCGATAAGTCTCCCGAAAAAAGCCCCCCTCGGGATGAGGCAGGAGCCCATACTGTTGGATCAACAAATCAGATGACTTAACCATGTCGCATTCTAAAGCAGCATAAAGCTGAGCGCGAAATAAAATTGCTTCATGTCTCGATCATTGTGCGACCCATCGGCGGCAATGTCCGACGTGAACTTGAGCCAACGGTACTCACCATGCAAGATAAATGGATTGAAAAGCATAAACGAAACCCCAGCGCCCCAGCCATCGCCCTTAGAATCACCGTCAGCGTTCATGTTTGCACTAAAGTAACGAGCGCCAAAAAGCTGCAGCGGAGTACGGGGAAGATCAAACCCCAGAGAGGCGCCGAACATGAGGTTTCGAGACACCAACGATGTCGGGTTCGTCCCCTCTTTGCGAGAAGCAAACTGCTGCGTAAAATCTGCGCCCAAACGAATCGAACGAAACAGGAGCAAGCCGCCTCGCCCGCCGTAGAAAAAACCCTCGTACTTCTGTTCTTGGGTCGTAGTCGTCGCTCCAGCAGCGTTAATCGAAGCCAATGCGCCGCTACCAAATCCGTATCCCCCGTAGGGCTGAAGCCAGATGTACTTGAGCAACCCCTCGACCTTGGCCTTCATGGGGCCAATGAGGGGCTTTGCGGTATCACCCAGCAAATCGATCGCAAGAGCATCGGCACGCGACGCCCAAAACTGACTCGCGACTGAAGACACCAAAAATAACAGCAGCAACTTGCTGTGAACGGTTCGCATCCACAACAATACTATAAGAAAGAATGAGAACTACACAACGATACAGATTTGACGGCGGCCTCAAACAATGGATCGCCGCATAGGCTTGCGAATCGGTCGATCGACCGTCAAAACGCCCATCCCAGCGTCAAACCAAACCACGGATACACTGCCTGCGCGACCACTCCATAGCCTGCCAATCGAAATAGAAACCCATTGTCGCTTCGGCTCTCAAAACCCAATCCAAAGTGCGCCAAAATAGTCTTATTGCCCAATACCATCCCGCCGTACTCGGTCGCGTACCCCCGGCTGGTATCTGAGTTCATCACGATCGAAGCACCACCCGTCGCATACAAAGACCCGCCCTCGCGCGCAAAATAGTAGTTCACGTACACGGGCACAAAGCTCGCGGACTTACCAACCTTCGCCCCGCCCCCGACCTCTGCTAGAGGCACGCTTCCAAAACCAATCCCGGCAACGATGTCATCGTTCACGACACGATCGAATCCAATCGTGTAGAGAGCGGACCTTCCAAACATCTCGAGACTCAAAGCATTGGGATTGGTCACGCGCGTATGTTCTGCTTGCGCACTCACAGCAACCAAGAGCCCTGCCAACAATCCAACCCATTTGATTTTCATATTCAAATATCTCCTCAGTAGATTTCGAAAACCCTCACCCCAATCTCCACTCCCCGCTCTCACTTTCAAAAATGAGACGATAAAGAACAGTATTGGGAATTTTCACAGGCTCACTTCCGGGCGGTCGCACTTTCTGCATGAGGCGCCGGCTCACTCCTCCATGGCAAGATACACCCAAACAAGAAA
>CAZGCK010000120.1:0-8942 GCA_964524175.1 uncultured Bacteriovoracaceae bacterium
CTCTACCATAGGCTTATATTGAGGAACGCTGACTGGATAGAATTGATAGTCCTCGACATGCACGAGATCGATCGAGCAGCCGAGTTTTCGCGCGATGTTGGTGGCGCACGTTTTTACGGCGCTCGAGCGCTTCTCGCGCTCTGGAGCGATTTCGATGTCGTCCGTCAGAAGAATGGCTGGCTTTTTGTTGCTCATATTTATCTCCTCAAAAAGTAGTGTATTGCACAATTACATCCAGTGTCGAAACACAAGCGCAAGTCGTTCGAGGAGTTGCGCTCGCCCCCTTCGCTGCGCCCACTTGAGAGGGTTGATTTCGACAGCTAGCGAGAGGTCATAACAGAATTGAGATTCCAGTGATCGAAGGCTTTCTGGTTTGCTCAAAACGATGTCAACCTCCAGGTCGTGGATGAGGCTACGATGGTTCAAATTGGATGATCCGACAATAGCCCAGTCGTCGATCAAGACCGTCTTAGCGTGCAGAAAGGCGGGCGCGTATTCAAAAATCCGTACCTTTGCCGCAAGTAAAGGGAGATAAAACGCCATGCTGGCCCACTTTAGACCAAAAACAGTGCTCTTTCTTGGTACGAGGACTTGCACGTCCAAACCTGACCAAGCTGCGTATCTCAAGGCACGAATCAGCGAGAGGTCGGGCACGAAATAGGCATTAGTGATCCATACTCGGCTCTTGGCTGTGTAAATGCGCTGAATCAAGTCTTTGTATGCAGTTGTCCGTTGTTTGCGCGTGAGATTGAGCCTGATCGAACTGGGTCGCACAAGAAGGCGTTTTGACGAGTGCCAACTCGGGTATGCGCTTCTGGAGTGTGTCCAAGCGATTTCAAAGGATTGAGTCAGGCGAAAGACTTCTCTGCCGCGAACCTGAATGGAAGTGTCGCGCCAGGCTGGAGTGCTCGAGTCTCCAGAGAGATGGCGAGCTGTGATGTTCATGCCTCCTAAAAACGCACTCTCACCATCGATCACGCAGGTTTTTCGATGATTGCGACGATTGAGTTTCCAGACTCCGAGTAGGATGCGCCGCAGTGTTAACGATCGCCAGAGCTGGTAATGAGGATTCTGCCAGGGCCAGGGATGATAGAATCGACCGTCTACTCCCTGTTTCTTGAGCTCAACCATGTCTAGATAGCTCCACTTCGAGCATCCAAAACCATCTAGAAGAAGTCGTACCCTGACACCTCGCTTTGCAGCATCGGTGAGGCATTTTAAAACCTGCGTGCCTAGTCGGTCCCGGTCAAAAATAAAGGTCTCGAGATCGATCGTGCTCTTTGCGGAAGAAAGGGCCTGACAAAGGTCCGAAAAAAATAGGTCCCCGTCATGATAGACAACCTCTTCCTTCCATGGGTTCATTGGCGCCTTTTGAACCGATATACGAGAACTGGGCATGGCGCCGCACGGACTACTTTTCTGGTGATGCTGCCAAGCAATGCTGAAGCGATGGGTCCAGTTTCAGCTTCCATAGCGATGAGCTGCACTCCTTTTTGCTCCGCTTGCTTTAAAATGGAATCCGTAATGGAAAGGGATAGGTCGTCCACGATGAGATCGCAGGGTACCTCTCGCGTTTTGGCTTTGACTAGGATTTTGTCGGCAATCTCCATGAGTTTTGAACGGATATCTTCTAAGTAAATCGGGACGGGCACCCAGCCTCCAGAGAGCAAATAGGCGCCGGATTGAACCACCTGCTGGATGGGTTTCGGGATGGCGTTCAAAAGCGTGACCTTCGCTCCAAAGGTTTGAGCCAAGTCAAAGACTTCGTCAAAAAGCGGCGAACGCGAATCGCTGAGGTCGCTGGGCATTAGGATCTGCATATCTTTGTCGTTCCACTTCCGAGAATGGTTTCCGACGACCAAGACGGGTACTTCTGATTGGAGCAAGAGCTCTTCGGCAAAACTGCCCAACACGACTCTTTGAACGCCTTTGCGGCTATGGCTTCCCACGATGATGAGGTCATAAGATCTGGATCCGGCAAACTTAGCGAGCAGCTCTACAGATCCTTTAAGTGATGCACGGTTTTGCGTCAGAGCAATGGGCTCTTGGAGCCCAGGGATCTCCGCATTCTTAAGTTTTTGACTCAAGGCTTTTTTTGCAGCAGGAGCATAGACTTCGTTCCATTGGGCAGAAAACTCGACCGCTACGCCCAACTCCGTGGGGCTCAGGATATAAATAGGGTCTACCTCGATCTGGGTCCTTTGGGCGAAGCTCTGAAGAACTTTGACCTCAGTTTCGTGAACTTCAGGCAAATCGTCAAACGCGTCTACAGCCCATAGGACTTTGAGTTTCTTTGAAGGGGTCACAGTCTATTCTCCTAAAAAGTGGTTATCACTTACCAGCTATTAAGCAGTCCATGTGCCAAGTATTCTTTAGTCTATTCGAAGAGATAGCATTCTCGTTCGCTTGGCTTGGGACATCTCCGCGAGGAGTTGGGACAAATAGTCTCAAGTTGAGTATGCCCGCAACTCTTGTCGAGCACGGACATAAACGAGAAACTTTCGCATTTCTAAGGAGATCGATACAGTTAAGGGACCCAAATGCGATTGGCCCAAATGCTGCTCAATAGAATTTTCTAAGGAGAACTACTCAGATGAAACAGATGCCACAGATTCAAAAATTTATGACCGCTATGCCACACACGATTGGCAAGGACATTTCTCTCAAGACAGCCCTCGCCATGATGCGCGAGCATCAGATTCGGCATTTGCCGGTGCAGGAAGCTGGAAAGCTAGTAGGGATTTTGACGGATCGAGATCTCAAGCTTGCCTCGTCCTTTGCGGATGCCAATAGCATGAAAGTTGAGGAAGTCATGACTCCTGACCCTTATACCGTGGTCCCAGAAGCTCCTTTGGACCGTGTTGTGCTGGAAATGGCGGAGCATAAGTACGGATGCACCATCGTTCAGCAGAGTAATGGCAAAGTAGTGGGTATCTTTACAGCAGTCGATGGCCTTCGAGTCTTGGGCGAGACGCTTGAGACCTTTTACAAGCAAGGACCGGAGCAAGCGATGAGGAACCTTGCGTGAAAAAATATACATTGCGGCGGAAGTGGAGCGGACCTGTTCTTTTGGCTTGTATAGCTGGCTCCGCTTCAGTGTCAGCCTTGGCATCAGAGAAGGCTGTGTCTCCCAAGAAGGAAACTAAAACTTGGGCACAGAAGATGAGAGGGCTTGAGCAGACTTTGCAAGAGCTCCTCATCGATCTCAATAGCGATGAGCGGTACAACTCTCCAAAGAACTTCAAGCGCATTGAGAAGAATGTCGAGAAGTTTGCAAACCTCGCGCATGAGCTCAAGGCAGAAGAAGGTGCCTCTCCTGACAGGGACGCCACAATCCAGATCATTGCGGGTCAGTTCTCAAAAGAGGCAGATCACGCATATAAAACACTTAAATGGGGACACCGTGCTTATGCGAGGGGCGTGCTGAAGTCCATGACAGGCTACTGCATTGCATGTCACACCCGCAATGGGAGTGGACCGAGCTTTCAGAGTGCCTCTCTGTCTCCGGCGATTCGATCGCTCAAGACTTTGGAGCGAGCAGATTATTTCGCTTCAACGCGGCAGTTTGACCAGGCTCTCGAGAGTTACGGAAAAATAGTTGCTGATCCATCGGGACCAGAAAATCGACATTTTGACTGGGAACGGGCCATCCGCTCAAGTTTGGCAATTGCTGTGCGAGTCAAGAAGGATCCGGATCGCGCCCTCGAAATCGTGAATCGCGTGTTAGCGGCTCCGAAGGCTGCTTACTTCCTCAAGGAGGAGGCGAGCGCTTGGAAGAAAAGTCTTCTGGCGTGGAAAGAAGAAGGAGCTGCCAAGCCCCAGACGGAAGAAGGCTACTATGCACAGGCTGTTAAGCTGATTGCCGAAGCGAAGTCGGCTCAAAAGTATCCGGCTGACCGCTCCGCCGATATGTTGTATCTGCGCGCTTCTAGTGCTGTACACGATCTATTGAGCTTCGCTCCTCAAGGCGTTCACGCTACGGATGCGCTGTTTCTTGCGGGGCTTTGTTACGAGGTTCTCAATGACCTGAATCTGTGGGATCAGCATGAGTTCTATTATTTGGCGTGCATCCTCAAGTCGCCGCGGACCGAGATCTCACAGCAATGCTTCAAGCATTATGAACAGAGCATTTATCTAGGCTACACAGGTAGCGGCGGCACGCATCTCCCCAAGGAGATTCGCGAGAGGCTTAAGGAGCTTGAGCAGCTTTCTATGCCAGTGACCGAAAATCCAGTACCGAAGAAAATGCAATAATCAAAGTTGTCGTGCATGGTTGACATCTGAGCAACCATGCACGTCAGCAGATTTCTTCGCCGTCCGTCGCGAACCACTTGTCCTCAAGAGGACAGGTTCCTCGATAAAGCATTTCGCACTCTTTGAGCCATTGAAGAAAGCAACGCTCTTCATCTCCAGTGGAGTTGATGCAGTCCATATAATGGGATGAGAGCGCGTTGAGTTGCGCATCTGTCACATCTGCCTCGTGAGGAGTTAAGGGCGGATGTTGGAGCTCCGTATGTTGCTCTATTGACCATGCAAAGGTTGCAAGCAAGAGCTGCGAAATGAGCGCGATCTTCATCATTATGGGGTCCTCCCTAGTGGGAATTCATCTTCTTCAAATTCAGTGCAATTTTTTCTGAGTGCCTCGAGACAAGTGGGCCCTAAAACCCAGACTGGAAAGGTGGATTGGCGGATGAGCTGGCGAGCTGTGCTGCCTAAAATGGCCGCGGCGCGAGGTCCGCTTTGCGAGGCCAATGCGATGACGTCGGCGCCGCAATCGTGTGCCTCTCGGATGATAGATTCAGGTATTTGTTCTGTGGTTGTTCGAATGATCGAATCGAGTTTTACCTCCATTTTTTGGGAGGCGGAGGTCCATTTTTTAGCGATGCCATGAGCCCATGCAAGTTGGTTGTTCAAGTAGTTTTCTGTTGGGGGGGCGGTAAGGTAAACAGGCGGAGAGATGAAGTGGACGAGCGTCAACTGGGCTTGGTTGCGAGCTGCCTCGGCCACGATCTCATCAAAAGCTAAGCGGGACTGGTCGGAAAAATCGGTTGCGAACGCGATATGCTTAATCTGCGAAGGGCGCTCATCTTTGGGCGCCAAGTGCTCCAGTGCCCAGATTGGCGTGCATGAAGAATGCAAGAGGCTCTCAGCAAAACTGCCGTGAGCCAATCGAGATAAGCCGGATCTTCCCTTGGATGAAACCAAAATCCAGCTTGCCTTGAGATCCTGAGCGTACTGAGCTAGCACCTTTGCCGCCGCTGCTGGGCCACCGGATCGATCCACTAGGATCTTGGGTTCAAGCACACCCGGCACTGCTAGGTTGCCAAGATATTCTGTAAGTTTTCTTTGCGTGGTTAAGGAGTCTCGTAAGGCATGTGTTCCGTTCTCCAAGTCATTTGGAGACGACACATGAAGCACATAGGCGGGTTGGATAATTGTGGAAGTGGTCTCTAGCCAACTTTCTAGCTGCCGTTGAGAGCGAGGAGAAGGAAGGGTACCGCTTTCGTCAGGATCGATGGCCCAGATCGCAATTCGTTTGTTTGCACGTTCTTTTGGCATTCTCATTCTCCTCTAACATCAGAAGAGCAATCAGCAGGCCAACGAGTCTAGGATTCATGGGATTCAAATGTCTTTGGTATCAACGAGTTGAATGAGATTAGGTCTTGTGCGGTTTCTTGGTTAATCGTCAGTTGAGACAATTGGACCCATGTCAGCGACAAATCCGCTCTTATTCCTTGCTGTACTCTGCCTCAATGTCTTCATCCGACTCTATGTCCCTTCGCGCTCCCTCATCTTCTGGAGAGTCGTGTGGCAGGAGCCCGTATTCGCGCTCTTTTCGATAAAGAGTACGGCGATTCATGCCGAGGATCTGTGCCGCCTTGTCTTTGCGACCGCCTGTTTTCTCTAGAACCAAGCGCATATAGCGTTCTTCAAGTTGGGATAGGGTAGGGAAGTCTCCCGTGGATTCTGCAAAAAAATTATCGGCATTCTGAGTCTCTGGAGACGGAATATCCGTCTCGTCGATCAGTGTGTTGGTGCAGAGAACGACTGCGCGTT
Organism: uncultured Bacteriovoracaceae bacterium; assembly: GCA_964524175.1. Taxonomy (GTDB): domain Bacteria; phylum Bdellovibrionota; class UBA1018; order UBA1018; family UBA1018; genus CAZGCK01. The sequence continues at coordinate 6,058 of CAZGCK010000120.1, forward strand.
CAATCACGTTTTCAAGCTCGCGCACATTGCCCTCCCACTTGAGGCCAACAAGCTTCGCGATTGCGCGTTTTGTAAATCCTTTGACTTTAAGGTTGTTAGTTGCCGCATACTTCTTGAGAAAATGCTCAGCGAGAAGGGGGATGTCCTCTTTTCGGTGCCGGAGCGGCGGGATAACGATCGGGATCACGCTGAGGCGGTAATAAAGGTCTTCGCGAAAGCGGCCATCCTTGATTGCGGCCTTGATGTCTTTATGAGTGGCCGCAACAATGCGGACGTTCACGTCCCTAGCAAGGTTCTCGCCGACGGCGCGGACCTTTCTCTCCTGGATCACGCGCAGAAGCTTGGATTGAAGGGATACATTCATATCGCCGATCTCATCCAAAAAGAGAGTTCCGCCTTCTGCTTCTTCGAATAAGCCGCGTTTACGCTGAATTGCGCCCGTGAAGGATCCCTTAGCGTGACCGAAGAGCTCGGATTCGAGGAGTGTCTCGGGGATCGCAGTGCAGTTGATGGCTACGAAAGGCTTGTGGGCGCGGGGACCATTCTCATGAATGGCACGAGCTACCATCTCTTTGCCTGTTCCGCTTTCTCCAGTGATCAAGATATTAGCGGTAGCCTGGGAAACGCGACTTACGAGGTCGTACACGGCCTTCATTCCGGCGCTTTTTCCGATAACGCTGCCAAAGTTCCACGACTTTTTTACTTCCTGCCGGAGAGCTGTATTGTCACGCTGGAGTTTTCTATGCTCGAGTGCTCGCTGGGCATTCATGGCCATTTCAGCAAGTTTGAAAGGTTTGACGACGTAGTGGAATGCGCCTCTTCGCATCGCCTCGATCGCAGTCTCGATGCTGCCAAAAGCCGTGATGAGAATCGTAGGGATCTCCGGGCGAAGAGTTTGAAGACGACTAGTGAATTCAAGGCCATCGATTTGAGGCATCTTGATGTCGGAGATGATCAAGTCGACGTCGCCTTCGGCTTTGTCCTGGCTTAGGTTTCCGCCTGGACCTAGGGCTTCAAGGGCGTCGGTTGCGACCGAAAAACAGGTGACCTCAAACCCTTCGTTCCCAAAGTAGTCTTCGAGCAGGGATCTCATTTCTTTGTCATCGTCGACGACAACGATCCTGCCTTTAAGTTCTCTCATGTGATCTCTCCATGGCCCTTAAGGGGCGGGGCAAAATGTCTCTTATGGCGACAAGATGTCCCAATAAACTCTGAATTCATAGGGATTTTATATCTTAAATCACATAAAAGCAGGAGATATGCCAGCAAGGCGCGGATGAAGGGTGAGGGAATGAAACTTGCTCGACTCACCCTCATTGGCGCGCTTATCGAGATGTCGAAGTATCGTAAAGACGAGGCCTCAAGTGGAGCTGCGGAACTACTTGGATCTTGAAGCTTTGTCTGTAGTGGGGGCTGAGGATCGCCTTCGCCGCTTACTTGATGAGCCACTTTTAGAGGCGCTGTTGCAGGGAAAACGGCTTGGTTTTTGTGCTTCCATTCGAGTAAGGTCGCGCCTCGGATGACGGATCAATCTAAAGTAATGCAAGGTCTGACAGGCGCTCCGACCCTCGAGTCGACCACTCGGGAACTGAACAACATTCGCCATGCCCTCGATAAGTCCGCTATCGTCGCTATTACCGATCGATCGGGCAAAATCATTCATGTTAACGACAAGTTTTGCGAGATCTCAAAGTATTCGCGGGAGGAGCTGCTGGGGCAATACCACCGGATCATCAATTCGGGTTATCACAGCCGCGAGTTTTTCGTTGAGTTGTGGAAGACGATTTCGACAGGAAATGTATGGGAAGGTGAGCTTCGCAATCGAGCCAAGGATGGGACCTTCTATTGGGTGAATACAACCATTGTACCGTTTCTCGATTCAACCGGCCAGCCATATGAATATGTTTCGATTCGGTATGAGATCACTCAGAGAAAAAATGCAGAAGAGCAGCTTCGCATTTACGCCGATCGGTTGGAAAGGAGCAATCAAGAGCTCCAGGATTTTGCATCGATCGCTGCTCATGATCTCCAAGAGCCGCTTAGAAAAATCCAGGCATTTGGGGATCGCCTCAGCGCGCGTCACAGGCGCGAGTTCTCGGATGAGGGACAAGACTATCTGGATCGCATGCTGACGTCCGCTAAACGGATGCGCAATCTCATCGACGATCTTTTGACCTATTCTCGTGTGGCGACGAAAGCGAAGGCTTTTGAGGCGACGGATCTCAATCAAGTGATCAAAGACGTGTTGTCTGATCTCGAGATCAGGATCGAGCAATGCGGTGGAAAAGTAGAGGTGGGGGATCTGCCGACGCTTGCTGCAGATCCGTCTCAGATGCGTCAGCTTTTTCAGAATCTGATTGCCAATGCGCTTAAGTTCAGTCGTGCGGGCGTCCCGGCGGTAGTTAGGATCTCGGCAATCATCGACAAGGGCCGATGTGTCCTTGCGGTTTCTGATAATGGGATTGGATTTGACGAAAAATACCTGGACCGGATATTCACTATTTTTCAGCGGCTTCATGGTCGTCAAGAGTATGAGGGAACAGGTGTCGGGCTTGCTGTCTGCCGCAGGATAGCCGAGCGACACAATGGATCCATCACAGCTAAGAGCAAAGAAGGAGAAGGGGCGACTTTTTTTGTGTCGTTGCCTTTGAATCATTGAGGAGATGAATATGAATCATGCGTCGTCGATAACGATCTTGGTGGCAGATGACGATGCGGACGATCGCCTGATGATCAGGGATGCGTTGCAAGAGAATCGCTTGGCAAACAACTTGCGCTTTGTCGGTGATGGAGTTGAGCTTATGGATTACCTTCTGCGGAAGGGAAAGTATGCGAGCGCCGAAAGCAGCCCGAGCGTTGTTCGTCCTGGCACGGAGGCCGTGTCC
>CAZGCK010000120.1:8952-11375 GCA_964524175.1 uncultured Bacteriovoracaceae bacterium
GGCTTAATTCTTTTGGATCTAAACATGCCTAAGAAAGATGGTCGAGAGTCATTGAAAGAGATCAAAAGTGATCCAGATCTTCGAGGGATACCTGTGGTCGTACTGACTACGTCCAAGGCAGAAGAGGATGTTTACCGGACCTACAATCTGGGCGTGAATTCATTCATCACAAAACCAGTGACGTTTGAATCGTTGGTATCGATCACTCGTGAGTTGGGGCGTTATTGGTTTGAGCTCGTGGAGCTACCGAACGAGGATGCTAAGATCAAGGCAATGCAGTCATGACATTTCGCAATCGGGTAAGGGTCCTGATCGTCGATGACGATGCGGACGACTACGTCATGTTGCGAGATCTTTTGGTTGAGGTGCAGGACTCGAAGTTTACGGTGGATTGGGCGTCGTCTTATGAGACGGGTAAGGCCGAATTAGCAAAGAAAGCCCACGATGTTTGCTTTTTTGATTTTCGATTGGGAGGACGCACCGGCCTGGATCTTTTGAAGGAATCGATTGCTGAGGGATGTAAGATCCCCATCATCCTCTTAACGGGGTATGGAGAGCATGAGGTGGATCTCGAAGCGATGCAATTAGGCGCTGCTGATTACCTGATCAAGGACCAGATCAGCCCTTTCTTGATCGAGCGATCGATTCGGTACTCGATTTACCGGGCTCAAACGATCGAGGCTTTGATGGATGCTTCTTTTGAGGGCTTGGTTATCCATGACCAACAGGGGATAATCTTAGAGGTTAACCGAGCGGCAGCGGTGATTTTTGGGTATGAACCGCAAGAGATGATTGGCAGCCAACTCTTAAATTATTGTGATGAGAGAAACAGAAGAGCGACGGGTGATTTGATTGGCATCAAGAAGGATGGCAGCCATGTTAACCTCGAGATGTCGAGTAAGCCTTTTCAGCATCGAGGACGTAGGGTTAGGCTCACGGCTCTTCGTGATGTGACTGCGCGCAAGCGGATGGAGGCTCAGATCCTCATGCAGGATCGCTTAGCCTCGGTTGGTCTATTAGCTTCGAGTTTGGCACATGAAATTGGGACTCTATTGGGGGTCAGTCGAGGGCGCGCCGAGTATCTCGCGATCCAAGTCCAAGATAATCCTACGATCAAAAAGAACGTCGATGTCATAGTGGCGCAAATCGACCGTGTTTCTAAGCTCATTCGGTCTCTCCTCAATTTAGCTCGTGGCGACCAGATCCGTGGAGCTGGCGAGGTCCTTCTCAATCAGGTTGTCTTGGATGTCATCGACCTTATGGGGCACGAATTGAGGAGGCACTCGATCGAGATTCGAAATGATATTTCTCAAGATGTGCCGGTTCACATATCAGCTGATACCGAACCGTTGCACCAGGTGCTCCTCAATCTCTTGGTCAACTCGGTTCACGCGATCGAGTCGGCGATCAAGGCGGGCAGAAAATCTGGGCACTCTGTTCGTTTGTCAGTAAAAGACATGGGCTCTCAATGGGCTCTTTGTGTTCAGGACTCGGGTTGTGGGATCTCTCAAGAGAACCTGCGCCACCTCTTCAAGCCGTTCTTTACGACCAAGGAGATCGGGGTAGGGACTGGCTTGGGTTTAGCCACTAGCTATCGAATCATTGAGTCTTGGGGTGGGTCGGTGCAAGTTGAAAGCACGGAAGGTGTTGGGACAGAATTCAGAGTCCTGCTTCCAAAAGCGCGACCAGCTTAGTTATTCTGCTCATTCCAATGATAAGATAAAAGGTCGCGATCCTCTGGGTGAGCGATCGAAATGAGTGCTTTAGCTCGTTGTCCGATCGTTTTTCCGTAAAGATCGGCGACGCCGTGTTCGGTTGCGACGTAATGAACATGAGCTCTTGTTGTGACGACCCCCGCGCCAGGATTTAATTGAGGAACGATCCGGGGTTTGCCCCTTTTTGTTCTGCTAGTGAGAGCGATGATAGGTTTACCTCCAGGCGACAGGGATGCGCCTCGAATAAAATCCATTTGGCCACCCGCTCCTGAGATGATCCTATGCCCCACCGAGTCGGCGCAGACCTGGCCGGTTAAGTCGACTTCGACCGCCGAGTTGATGGCTACGGCTTTCGGGTTGCGCGCGATATTGACGGGGTTGTTGACGTAGCCGATGTCTAAAAGCACTACGGATGGATTGTCATTGATGACGTCATAGAGCTTTTTGGATCCGATGACAAAACCAGCAACCGTTCGGCCCGGATGCACCTTTTTAAATGAATTATCCACCACGCCTGAGTGAATCAATTCTAGCAATCCGTCAGTCCACATCTCGGAGTGGACTCCCAGGTGACGATGTCCTTTGAGGGATCCTAGAACAGAGTTGGGTATCGATCCGATGCCCATCTGCAGGGTTGATCCGTCTTCGATCAGAGAGGCGACATTCTTGCCGATCTGAACTTCAACTGGGCTAGCGGCTTTAGTCAAC
>CAZGCK010000121.1:0-10895 GCA_964524175.1 uncultured Bacteriovoracaceae bacterium
TTCCACTGTGGGAATGCTTTTTCCCTGTTCATAGCGGGCATAAGCGTTTGGTGGTTTTTGGCCGAGCCGACGAGTAACCTTAGCTTTGCGGTAGCGTCAGCCTGACATTAAACAAGTATTTATCGAGGAGTTAGGACAATTTGTCCGGATTTACCAAAGTCGCAGATGAGGTTGGCTTTTTTCCAAATTTGCTCAATCCTCCCCATCTTTTCAAATGAACAAACTCCACTAAACTCTATAATATTGATTAGATTGTATTTAGGCTGAAGCAAAGATCGCGCCTTCGTAACAGCGTTGTCAGCTGCTCCAAATTCTGCGCTATTATCAATTTCGTTAAATGCACCGATATAGGCAACTACCTCACCTGTTTTTGAATTGAACGATTCAAAACCAATTCCATTAAAATAGGGGTGCATAGAGCGGCAGCCATTCTCGCCATTATCAATTCGCCAAGCAGCTCTTCTCTCAAGGGGTTGTCTCGTCGGCGTAAGCTCTCGCCCAGGCGCTTTACCGGATCCCATCCAAATGAGATCATTCAACCCACTCGATATCTCCTCTGTGGAGCAGCTAATCCAGCCAGTAACTTCGCTAGCTGCTGATGTGTCGAGTCTAAATCCAAATAGATCGTATTCTTTCAATGGGATGCTCTGATCGGAAAAGGCCTGACACGGAATAAGCATCAAGAAAGTTGCAAACAATTCACTGGCACTTAAAGCAACTCGACCAAAATTTTTCATAAATACTCATCTTCCATTTATCAAGAGCGGAGATACATGTGTTGACCTTTTGAGTCAACAAAATCCGTAGTCCCTCACCTATGTTTGTAGCTGTCTGGAATGATTGGCTTAAACAATGTTTATTGATAGGTATACTGAGGCCCATTCCAAAACGAGCTGGGGGTGCCATCCCTATTACGAGCGGGTCTCACTTGCGGAGCAAAACGAGTGACTGAGAGAGACTCCGGCGCAAGAGTTTTGACCTCGAGCATGAGCAGGCCAAAGAGCATGAGCTGGAAGACGAATGCGAGGTTTGGGCAGGAGAAATAAATGTGACTTTAAACCCAATACTTATGGAGCAAACCTTGGTCAGGAAGTCTTTGCTTAGAAGGGTGGTTAGTAGCCCAACAAGTCACCGCTATCTGGAGCGCAAGGTTTAGAAAGAGCACCAAACTGAGCGGCACTCCTCATTGAGTGACTCCGATGAGCTGTACCCACCGTTGTCTCCTCAAGTGACTGCCTTAGGACCTAGCTGCTAGGACGACTAGAAAAACTAGCAACCGGGCAAGGACAGTCAAAATCCGGTTACGAAACTTAAGCTTTTCCAGCGCTAGACGATATGAATAATAACGGGTGTTATTTTTCATATAATCACCTCCTTTCTTACAAAAGGGAGGTGATTCCATTCACGCCGCTCAGTTTGGCTGAGCCGTCTAAGGCAAAGACCAGGCCTATTTACTTCTCTAAAATCCCAAGTTCTCCGACTTCAAATCAGACTGACTGACCGACTTTCAAACCCCGGTCTGTCGCCGCTCAGCCAATGAAACGTGATAGTTGGGTTCACCATAGGTAATCCGCGCCAAGATCGTAGGCTCTGAGTTTACATTTGCATTGTGCTTGAGGAGAACTAGCGCGTGATGAAAAAAACTACTTCTTTGCTGTGTTGCCTTCTGTGCGGCCTGTTCTTCTTCTGAGCTAAGGAAGGAACGCACGCACGATCAATACTCCGGGGGTAGGTTCGATCAACCCGATAGAACCTGATTCACTGCCGCCGCCATCTTTCGCCCCTCGCTGATCGCCCAAACGATGAGCGAAGCGCCGCGCTTGGCATCTCCGGCTGCATAGACTTTATCAACACTCGTACGATAAACGGCATTGACCTGGATATTGCCGCGAGAATCGGTCTGTAGGCCGAGGCTTTCAATGGGTCCATTGCGCGCTGGACCTGTGAACCCCATCGCGATCAGCACCAAATCTGCTTGGATCTCAAAATCAGATCCGGGGACTGGCTCGAACGTGCCGCGCGTTGCGCCCGGCACCACTCGGTGCCCTTGGACCGCGCGAATGCGCCCATCCTCGCCGACAAACCGAGTAGTCATGTAGCCCCATCGACGGTCGCATCCTTCTTCGTGCGCATGCGATGTTCGCAGTTGCAGTGGCCAAGCCGGCCAAGGAGTAGAGGCATCGCGCGTAGCTGGGGGCATAGGGAGAAGCTCAAATTGATGGGCTTCGAGGCAGCCTTGCCTGTGTGCAGTACCTAGGCAGTCGGAGCCCGTATCGCCTCCGCCTAAAATGACAACGTTCTTTCCCAGCGCTGAAATCGGATCTCCCGGTTCGCGATCACCGGCGACATGTCGATTCGCTTGAATGAGGTAGTCCATCGCGAAGTGGATTCCCTGCAGTTCCCGTCCAGGGATGGGCAGGTCGCGCGCCTGTTCTGCGCCAGTAGTCAGGCAGACCGCATCGAACTCGTCCACTAGCGCGCGCGCATCCACAAAGTGCCCGGCATGTTTGCCAAGGCCTGGGAGGCCAGGCGCGCCGACTTGTGCAGAGGTGATGAACTTCACGCCCTCCGCGCGCAACTGGTCGAGGCGTCGATCGAGTACTGTTTTTTCCATCTTAAAATCAGGAATTCCGTACCGAAGGAGGCCTCCGAGGCGATCAGCTTTCTCGTAAACCGTGACTGAGTGGCCCGCGCGCGCGAGCTGTTGCGCAGCCGCGAGTCCCGCGGGCCCAGATCCCACGATCGCGACGCGCTTTCCGGTTTGGGTCGGAGCCGCAACGGGTTTGATCCAGCCTTCTTCGAAACCACGATCCACGATGCTCAGCTCGATCGCCCGGATCGAAACAGGCGCGTCGATCACGCCTAGTACGCAAGCGGTCTCGCAGGGGGCGGGACAGAGCTTGCCTGTGAACTCGGGAAAATTATTTTTGAGGTGTAGGAGCTTTAGCGCCTCCGTCCAGCGTCCCCGGTGAACCATGTCGTTCCACTCGGGAATGAGGTTCTCGACCGGGCAGCCCTGGGGGCTTTGGCAAAAAGGGACTCCGCAGTCCATGCAGCGGCCGCCCTGATTTCTCATGACGTCTTCGAGCAACGGAACCTGAAACTCACGCCAGTTCTTGACCCGCTCTTCTATCGGGACATAGGGCGGCGTTTGTCGCTTAAACTTGAGAAAGCCTCGAGGATCAGCCATTGCCGACAGTCCTGCCTTTCTTCAGATTCTCCAGCGCCATTTTGTAGTCAACTGGCATGACCTTCACGAACTGAGGCAAGTGCGCGTCCCAGCCTGTGAGGATTCGCTGCGCTTTTGGGCTGCCGGTGAGCTCGCTGTGCTTTTCGATCAGCCGTCTCAAAAGCTGGACATCGTCAGCATCAGTCACTGCACCGAGCTCAACCATTCCAAGATTGCACCGCTGCTTGAATCGGCCTGGGCCCTCCTGTCCGGGCTCGGCCTCATTCAGTACAAAAGCCATTCCGCCGGACATGCCAGCAGCGAAGTTGACGCCGGTTCTGCCGAGTACGACCACTGTCCCACCCGTCATGTACTCGCAGCCGTGATCGCCGGTGCCTTCTACGACTGTGGTCGCGCCGCTATTGCGAACTGCAAAGCGCTCGCCTGCGATGCCATTGAAGTAAGCTTCGCCACGTGTGGCGCCAAAAAGCGCGACGTTTCCGATGAGAATCGTCTCGCTCGCGTTGAATCGAGAGCTTCGGGGCGGTTTGACAATGATCCGGCCGCCGGAGAGACCCTTGCCCAGGTAGTCGTTGGTTTCGCCTTCGACACTGAGTGTGATTCCGGGCGAGAGAAAGGCTCCAAAAGATTGTCCTGCGGATCCAGTGAACGAAAGTTGGATAGTGCCGTCTGGCAATCCTTCAGGCCCGTACTTGCGAGCGACCCGGCTTGAGAGCATGGTCCCGGTGGCGCGATGAGTATTGAGGATCTTAAGTGAGTGCCGGATTTTCTGCTTCTCTTCGAGCGCGGGGCTGCAGAGTTTGATCAGCTCGTGGTCGAGGACTCCTTCGATGCTCGTATCTTTGCAAGAGATGCAATGAGTAGGGGAGTCTGCCCTGACTTGGGGGCGATAGAGCAGGCGAGAGATGTCGACTCCGCAGGCTTTCCAATGAGCATGAAACTCAGGTGAAGAGACTGCTTTGAGGCGGTCCACGCGGCCGATCATTTCGTCGATCGACGTGAATCCTAGGAGCGCCATGATTTCTCGAAGCTCTTCGGCTACAAAAAAGAAGTAGTTTATCACGTGCTCGGGCTGACCCTTAAACTTGGCCCTTAACTCGGGATCTTGGGTTGCCACCCCGACGGGGCAAGTGTTGAGATGGCATTTGCGCATCATCAAGCAGCCCTCGACGATGAGAGGCGCCGTAGAAAATCCAAACTCCTCGGCGCCCAAAAGCGCGGCGATCGCGACGTCACGCCCCGTCTTGAGCTGTCCATCCGTCTCGATTCGAATGCGGCCGCGAAGATCGTTCAGAACCAGTGTTTGATGAGTTTCTGCGAGGCCGAGTTCCCAGGGCATGCCAGCGTATTTGATCGAGCTGAGAGGCGACGCACCCGTGCCGCCCGAGTCGCCGCTGATGAGCACCTTGCTAGCGTGAGCTTTGGCGACGCCGGCGGCGATCGTGCCGACTCCAGCTTCGGAAACCAGTTTTACTGAAACATCTGCTTTTTAGGTCGAAGATGAGCTGAGAGAGGTCTTCGATCGAGTAGATGTCATGGTGGGGTGGGGGCGAGATGAGGGCGACGCCCGGGGTCGAGTGTCTCACGCGAGCGATCGTCTCATCGACTTTGTGCCCCGGGAGCTGGCCGCCCTCTCCAGGCTTCGCGCCTTGGGCCATCTTGATCTGCAGCTCGCTGGCATTGACGAGGTAATGGGCGGTCACGCCAAATCGAGCCGAGGCGATTTGCTTAATCGCAGAGTTTTTGGGGGTACCAAAGCGCTCGGGGTCTTCGCCACCTTCGCCGGAGTTGCTCTTAGCGCCGATGGTGTTCATCGCGATCGCTAGCGTTTCGTGCGCCTCTTTGCTTAACGCGCCAAAGGACATCGCTCCCGTGGTGAATCGCTTGACGATCTTGGCGGCAGGCTCGACTTCGGCAAGCGGCACGGGTTGAGCGGGGGGCGCGAACTCGAGCAGTCCTCGCAAAGTGAGGCGCTTGCGGTTCTCGTTGTTCACGCTCTCAGAGAACTCCCTAAAAGTGCGCGTGTCATGGTTGCGAGTGGCTTGCTGGAGCTTGGAGATGGTTTCTGGGTTCCAGCCGTGGTGTTCTTCGTCGACGCGATAGTGGATCTCTCCGCCGGGGTTGAGAAGGCGGATCGGATTGGGTGTGTACGCGGGGCGATGCCTCAGTAGTGATTCTTGCGCGATTTCTTCGAGTCCGATGCCTTCAATGCGTGAAGGAGTCCCCGTGAAGTAGCGCTTGATCACGTCGCTCTGGATGCCAAGAGCTTCGAAGATTTGAGCACCGCAATACGATTGGATGGTGGAGATTCCCATCTTAGAAATGATCTTCAGCAGTCCTTTATTGATGGCTTTGACGTATTTGGCGTGAGTCGTAGGAGCATCGAAGCCCTCGGGCAGGTAGCCCTCGACCACCATGTCATTGAGACTATCGAAAACGAGGTAGGGGTTGATGGTTCCGGCTCCGTAGCCGATCAAGCAAGCAAAGTGATGCACATCGCGGGGCTCGCCAGACTCGACGATGATCGCAAGCTCCGCGCGCTGGGATTTGCGTACGAGGTGATGGTGAACGGCCGAGGTGGCCAGCAAGCTCGGGATCGGAGCCCACTCTGGGCCTATCTCTCTGTCAGATAGAATGATGAACTACACGCCTTGGTTGGCTGCAAGAGAGGCTTGCCGGCAAAGTCGAGCGAGCGCCGCACGCATGCCTGTGGGGCCTTCTGAGGCTTTGAAGATCATTTTTAGCGTGCGGCTCTTGAATCTGGGGTCGTTGACCTCGCGGATTTTCTCGAGATCCGAGTTGGTGAGGATGGGCGATTGGACAACGATGCGCCGACTTTGACCGGGGCCATCGTTGAGCAGATTAGGTCTTGGGCCAATGCTCGTATCGACCGACATGACCAATGCTTCACGGATCGGGTCGATGGGTGGATTAGTCACCTGGGCGAACATCTGCCTAAAGTACTTAAATAAGAGCTGGGGACGATCAGACAAAACAGCGAGCGGGGTATCGTTGCCCATGGACGAGAGCGCCTCTTCGCCGTTGACGATCATTGGCGTAAGAACCATGCGGAGCTCTTCGATAGTATAGCCAAAAGCCTGCTGTCGCTGCCTCAGGGTGGCGTGATCAGGCTGAGGGATGTTGAGGGGAGTGGGTAACTCGCTCAACGAGAAACGATCTTGCATGACCCAGGATCGGTAAGGCTTGCGCGAGCTCATCTCGGTCTTGATCTCTTCGTCTTCGATGAGGCGACCTTGTACTGTGTCGATCAGGAACATCCGACCCGGTTGAAGGCGGCCTTTACGCACGATGCGCGTGGGATCGGTTCTCAACGCGCCCGCTTCAGATGCGAGAATCACGAGGTCCTCGTCATTGATTTCATAGCGACAAGGTCTCAGCCCGTTGCGATCCAGTGTCGCACCGATGAGCCTTCCGTCGGTGAAGCAGACCGCAGCAGGCCCGTCCCAAGGCTCCATCATGGCGGAGTGGTACTCGTAGAATCCTCTGCGATCGAGGTCCATCTGGGAGTTGGAGACCCAGGGCTCGGGAATCAGCATCATCATCGCATGAGGCAATGAGCGTCCGCCGCGAACCAAAAACTCGACTGCGTTGTCCAAGCAGGCTGAATCGCTCTGGCCTTCGGAAACAATGGGGAAGAGTTTCTGGAGATCTTTGCCAAAGACATCCGACTTGAGGCGTCCCTGCCGGGCGCGCATCCAGTTGATGTTGCCCTGAACCGTGTTGATCTCGCCGTTATGACAAATGAAGTGAAAAGGATGAGATAATCGCCACGTCGGAAAAGTGTTGGTGCTAAAGCGCGAATGGACGAGCGCAAGCGCAGATTTGACAAGCGGGTCGTTGAGATCCGCGTAGTATTTGCTGATCTGTTCGGGCAGGAGTAGGCCTTTGTAGATGATCGTGCGTGACGAGCTGCTTACGGCGTAGAAGTGCTCGCTTTCAGCGGGTCGGGTATCTCGGATCCAGTTCTCGATGCATTTGCGCGCAACGTAGAGTTTGCGCTCTAGGTCTTCATCGCGCAGGCCTTGTCCTGTTACGAAAAGATGACGAGTCACTGGCTCTGTCGCGCGCGCCTTGACTCCGATTTGATCACTGTGCACGGGGACGGTTCGCCATCCGAGTGAATCGACTCCTTCTGCCTTCAGTAGGGACTCGATCTGTTGCTCAAGACTCGTTCGATGTGGGTCAGCGGGGGGCAGAAAAAACGTGAAGACTCCATAGGCCCCGGGGTCCGGAAGCGAGAAGCCCAAACGCTCTGTCTCTCGCCTAAAAAACTCATGCGGAATCTGAATGAGGATCCCTGCGCCATCGCCTGTGAGCGGATCACTTCCTTGCGCTCCTCGGTGCGAGAGGTTGGTCAGCAGCTCAAGCGCTTGCGCAATGATCTGATGAGCTTTGCGTCCTTTGATGTCAGCGACTAGACCGATCCCGCAGCTGTCTTTTTCGAAGCGCGGATCATAGAGACCTTGAGCTGGGGGGAGTCCTGGGATTTGCACCTCACTATTGTCTCGTGGATCTTGCTTGGAAGATCAAGCGGAGTAAAAAATATTTGCTCTTCTCGCGAACTGGTTCCAAATCGGAACTCGTCTGGATTTTGACGCTGGACCCATGTCCAGGGTCTGCCGATTTTTTGACATTCTTGGACTGGCCATCTGCGTGGGGAGAACTGGCTCCTCAGCCTATAGCCAGGGTATTGCACTCAGTCAGCGCCAACGCACAGCAATTGCTCCTCACTCTCGCTTCTCTCAACAGGCTGAGGAGGCAGTTTTCGAATGAACAGATGATGTGACTCGCCTTAAAAGACCACTCGTCCAAAAACAACTCGTCTAAAAAATTGATAAAGATTTTGTACAGGATTCCGACTCTTAAAACATGAGACGACCAAACACTAGAAGAGCTATGGCAATTTTGACAGTGACCCTTACCTTGATCGAGGGGTTCAATCTTGAGCAGGCAGAGGCTGCCGTCAATGATGTGCCAGGCGAAAAGTCGAGGGTGCAGAAGGCAGTCGAAACTGTAAAAGGGATGGGCAAAGGGATCGTTGACCAGGCCAAAGAAGCGAATTGGGTCTTTTCAGCTGGTAAATGGAGCCAATTCGGCGAGGCGATCGTAGATACTGGCAAAAGCTTGGTGGGTTCGGCCGATCGCTCTTGTGAAAGCTACCCACAGCCTAAAGATAAAGAAGAGCTCGAAAGGCTTAAGAAAGAGGCCAAGCTAAACACCGACGGCAAAAACTACGCTATATTTTTAAGCGACGCGACCATGGCAGGTGCAAAAGGTAGGGACAATGCTCATCGAGCAGCCTTCAAAGAGGCGTCCAATTGCGAATACAACCCCTTCGATGTCGACGCATTCTACCGCCAAAATTTGGGACTCACCGCAGATCAGATGTATTCGTTCAATAGAGGCATCAATCAAGAACATCATGAAGCGACTTTGGCTCTCCTTGCAGTCTTGAAGACTCAGAGAAAAGAGCAAGTAGACTATCTTAATATTTATCAGTCGATGAAGGGAGCCTTCGATGCAAAGGCCACTTCTAGAAGTGAGTCAGCCAATGCTACCCGAAGAGCGATTGCGGGGGGCATTGCGAGTTTTCAAGCAAGTTTGTCGGCTGATCTCAATTCAACTGACGAATCTCCTGAGGCGACAACCAAAAGAGACAACGCCGCAAACATACTCGGTGCCCTTGCGGCACATCAAGCGGATCCAAAGTCCGTGGATGCTACTCCTAAAGCGAGAGCAAATTGGAACTCACTGATCTCCCAAGTAGCGAACTCCATCCATCCAATTCTTGGAGCACATCCCGATTCAGTTGCAAAACTGCTTCAATCAGGCTTGTCCTGCAAGAGTAAGGAATGCGACTTCAAACCAATCGCGAATGATTCTGAACTCGCTCAGCTTAAGACCCCTTCGGGCGGTCAAGCTGTGAGCGAAAAAATTTGGGCTACCGACGATTTTAAATCCCTTGCGTCGCAATTAGATAATCAACAGAAAACAGAAATTGAAGGTATTCAGAAAAAAATAGCTAAGATTGATACGCTCACGCCTAGAATCCAATCGGGCGCATTGGACATGGACAGCTCGGATGTGATCGACCTGATTGAAGATCTGGTGTTTGTAGACTCTGAAAGCGGAACGATCAACAAAGACGTTTATGATGTCTTTTTCGGAAAGCCAGGTCAGAAACACACCCCCTATGCTCCGCTTTCTCGAGGTTACTGCTTGCTGCAAGGCCGATTGTTTCAAAACAAGCGGGGATGGGGATTTGCAGATATCGCCACAACCCTCGCTCCACTCGGTGCACTTAAAGGCGCAATGATGGCTTTAAGCTTTGGAGCAGCAGCTAGCGCGCTCGATGCTGCCCGTTTTCCTGCTGATAGCAGCTGTGGAAAAATAAGAGATAAGATTCAAAATCAAAGAGCCGGAGCACTCGCTGCGGCGATTAAGAAATCAGCTCAAACAGGGGTCGGAGATAAGGAAGGACTTCCTCCTTCGGTGGCAGAGGAGCTTGAAATCTATGAAGGGTGTGTAAGTTCGGTCCGACTTCAGCAAGTGATGGCGGGTGCAGGAGTTCTCTCTGACGCGATCCCATTCGCTTCTCATTTGTCTGCTTTGTTTAAGTCTAGTCGCGCAGCAAAAGCTGCAGCTAAAATCGCTGGCACCGCAGGGGACGCAACCCTTGCCTCTAAGGCGGCAGCTAAGAGCGCAAGCGGCGCCGCTCAGGTGGCATCTGAAGTCGCCGATACCGCTTCGCAGGCGGGTAAAGCAGCGACCCTGAGGCAAAGGGCAGCTCGATTTGCGACTCAAAAGGTTGAAAAGTTCACTCCACAAACTCAGCGGGTACTGCGGCTCGGAATGGAAGGCCTCGACAAAGGTGTCATGGTTGGATCGCTTGGCGAAGAAAGCTGCTCCCAGGCGATGGGCGGACTCTTTAATGCTGCCGCCATGTCCTCACTTTTTGCTGCGCGAGGAAAAGAGCAGATGGTTGATATGTCGAGGAAGGAAGTGGCGTCTTTGCAGGACAGTACTTTCGAATTCACACCCAAAGGAGGCGGCGAATTCAAGAAGGGGCGCTTCATATTTGAGGATAAAGCAGATCCTAAAACGGGTCAGCGGGCGCCAGCGCTTGCATCCGGAAAATTTGGAAAATCGAAGGTATTCTCTAAGGGTTTCCGTTTCCAAGAGGACCTACCTGGCGGCGGAACCCGGGAGATCGTTATTCCTTTCAGTGATTTTAGTGAGGGAAACGTTCGCCCAGTCAACCCAGATGTCCAAAAGATGATAGGGGCGAAGGAGAGAGCCGCCATCTTGTTAGCAGAAACAGGAAAGGAAGTTGAAGTGCCTCTAGAAAGTCGCTCTGTGACTCGCGATTCGCAAGGAGCTCGTCTCGATCGACCAGACACTGCTAATAGCCCTGGTAAAGGCCCAGATGAGACTAGTGGTGCGGGTACGGCAAGGGTTGGCGAGTCGCCGGCTAGGAGCTCAAGAGAGATCGCCAGAGTTGATCAAGGTACGGAAATGGAGAGTCTTTCTCAACGAGCAGATGCCATCATCAGTGAACTTAAAATTTCTCTAATTTATTTATATTATAATTTTGTTGCGTGTTTTTTGTAAATTGGTATACCTAATAGTTTTTAAATCATTATATATTAATTCATTATTTATTTTCGAGTTGATCAACATTAAA
>CAZGCK010000121.1:10905-11275 GCA_964524175.1 uncultured Bacteriovoracaceae bacterium
GTAACTTCGCCAGTGAAGGGCGCTGAAGGTGTCGGCGCCG
This sequence comes from uncultured Bacteriovoracaceae bacterium, assembly GCA_964524175.1. GTDB lineage: Bacteria > Bdellovibrionota > UBA1018 > UBA1018 > UBA1018 > CAZGCK01. Next base: position 10,946 of record CAZGCK010000121.1, read on the forward strand.
GCAAAAAGCCCGGCAAACTTCGGGCTAAGTACAATGCAAAGGCAGATGATTTTCTAAAAAAATATAAATTCAAGGTTGAGCAGAAAATGACTCCTGAAAAGCGCCAAGCCTTCGACAAGCGGTATGCTGCTGCTAAGCAAAAGTATTTTCCCGGCGAAGATCCTAGGGTTTTTCGTGAAGTCGTTTTTCTCACCTTCGAAAAGCTAAAGCGACTTGGCATCAAAGAAGGATCATTTATGGATCGGCTTATTGACCACGCTCTCAAGAAGTGGAGCTATGATTGCAACAAGGTAGCAGCCATAGGCGCCGCAAAAGGCATCTACATCGCCT
>CAZGCK010000122.1:0-11172 GCA_964524175.1 uncultured Bacteriovoracaceae bacterium
ACTCTCCCCCGGGGTTCTCAAATAGAAGTAGCCTGTTAACACCATGACGCATGGGATGGGAACGGGGGAACTGGTTTTATTTGAGAAATTTGAGAGCTAAATCGGACTTTGCGAGAAGAATCCCATGCCCGACGTCCTTCGTTCTCAGCGCATGACCGGGCGCGTACACCATCTCTTCTCAATTCTGTCGACTGTTATAAAGCCATTCTTGTGGTCGACGAAGAAGAAGAGAGGGCTCCTCACTCTTTCAAAATACTCCAGGAGATCATTTGTTTAATACGGTTAGTCAAATCTCTCCATGTCCCTTATTTTAATTATTTATTGTTTAATAAATTTTTTGTCATATCTGCGACGTCTATAATTTGACGCTCACTTGCCTCACTAGTCGGATTCGCGAGAAATAAATCGCCTATAGACCGCAGATAATTCATCAAGAGATCTACCGCTTTTGACGAAGAGCAGGATGGAGAGACACAAAATCACATGCTCGTCATCGTTGGCGCATTAGTCGTAATAGCTTCAGTCTTCGGCGGATACCTTCTCGAAGGCGGGAGCATGCACGTTCTTTTCCAACCCATCGAGTTGCTGATCATCGGTGGCGCTGCCGCCGGATCATTACTTATTGCAGCACCGATGCCCGTCATCAAAAACATCGTGAAGCAAGTCATGGGCACGCTCACGGGCCACTCCATCAGCAAAGCCCAATACACCGAAGTTCTGCTCTGCCTCTACGAGATCATCAAGATCGGCAAGAGCAATCCGCTCGCAATCGAACCTATCGTCGAGAACCCATCGGGCAGCGAAGTTTTCAAAAAATATCCGTTCGTGCTTCATGACGCGCACATGGTCGACTTTATCTGCGACACACTCAAGATGCAGGTTAGTTCGCCTATGAGCCCTTTTGACCTCGAAGACTTGCTCGACACGGACATCGCAACAGTTCACCATGACGAGGCCCAAGGCCCCGCGACCATCACTCGCGTCGGTGATGCGATGCCCGGTCTCGGAATCGTTGCCGCCGTTCTCGGCGTCGTGATCACCATGGGTAAGTTGACGGAAGGTAAGGAAGTCATCGGTCATAGCGTTGCCGCCGCTCTCGTCGGTACCTTTCTCGGAATTTTAGCCTCATACGGCTTCATGCAACCTCTCGCAGCCAAGATGGAGTCCAACTTGGGTGAGCACGGCAAGCTCTATGGTGTAATCAAGGCAGCTCTAATCGCGTTTGCTCGCGAGGCTCCTCCAAAAGCCTGCGTCGAGTTTGCCCGTCGTACTATCCCGATGGAAGTGAGACCGACCTTTAAGGAAATCGACGAACAAACATCCGCCGCCGGCAAGAAAGCAGCATAGTTAGATGGCAGGCAAGGGCGGAGTCACAATAGTCATCAAAAAGAAAAAGGGCGGGGGCCACGGCGGCCACCACGGTGGCGCATGGAAAGTCGCGTACGCCGACTTCGTTACCGCCATGATGGCCTTCTTTCTCGTCATGTGGCTGATGGGTTCAGACGAAGAGACCAAGGCTGCAGTTGCCGGGCACTTCAACGGCGGTCCCAACCCTAAGGACACGCTGATCCGTGTAAGTCCAGAGTCTCCCAAAGGGGGGCAACAACTGGAGGACTTCAGCGATACAGCCAGGGTCGGCGGCCGCCCGATCGATATGCCTATGGGACGCACCGATTCAGACCTCACGAGAGAAAGCGACCTTCTCGACATCAAAGAGCAACTTGATGAGAGCATGTCGCTGCAGCTTGGCTTAACCAGCGAAAGCTCGGTCAAGTTAGACACCTATATTGATAGCCGCGGGCTCGTATTGAGAATCGTAGCGTCCGACTTCTTCGAACGCGGTAAGTCCGAGATCGCGCCTGACATGTTTCCGGTCATCAACAAAGTTGGCGCGATCCTATCCGCTTACAAGAAACGGATGATCCGAGTCGAAGGGCACACCGAGCCCACAGAAAGCGTGGACGGAGACAACTCTGCCAGCTGGCGGCTCTCGACCGAGCGCGCTCAATCCGTCGTACAGTATTGGCTGCAAAGAAACGTGCAGTTCGATCCTCGTCGCATCCAAATCGCAGGGGCATCGCACAATCGCTCAATCGCGAGCAATTCAGATGAGAACGGTCGAGCGGTCAATCGCCGCGTAGAAATCACGGTTCTTCAGACCTCAATAGAAGGCGGGAATTAAGCCTATTCTTGTTTGTTGCCTTCTTCTTTAGGCTCGTAGCCAGCGACCAAACCTTCAAAATAAGCCTGTTTTTCAGGAATCAAAGCACTCGCCTTAGAAACGATCGCCGTTACCGAAGCAGTTGTGCGGTTCATTTTCTTGGATTCGACGATCAACAACTCAAGTAGCCTGAAGTTCTTCACTCCTTGGTCCAACATCTTAAGCCCCGCCGCGAGAGCCTCTCCTACCTTGCCCATCCCTACCCATCGCTCAATCTCAAGGGCCATCATTTCCGAAGAACTTTTCAACTCATCTGGAATCGAAGCCATCATCTTTTCGGCCTCGGCATACAAACCGACATGAATGAGAGACGAAATGATCTCAACCTGAATCTGGGTCTTATTGCGAGCCAGACTTTGCGCCTTCTTTAAGATCTCGATCGCCTTATCGTTCTCCTTCTTGCGCAGATAAAACTTCGCGCAAACTACGAGCGCGGCAGAAATATACGTCACCAGCACATCATCGACGGGACTCATGATGGCGACGACGTCATAAAGAGCTTTTACGTCCTCGAACTGCTGATTCAGGACAGCCACTTTCACGAATTCGGGAATGCGGCTCGGTGGGAGTGGATGGTTTTTGCTAATGACCGCGCCAATGTCGTACGCCTTGGAGAACTCCTTTTTCTGCACAAAGGCCTCAAAGAGACCCATCAAGCATTTATAATGCGTTGGATTTGCCGCTATGCCCTTTTCGAACTGCGCGATGGCTTCATCGATCGCTCCCTGATCTTTGTGCACGCATCCGATGTAGTATCGAGCTAACGCAGGATTTGGGTCTTGGGTCAGCGCCAACTCAAAGAGCTTCATCGCATCCGGGTATTTCTTGGCGAGGAGCTTAAGGCGTCCATCTTCGCAGCTTTTGGCGTACTTCGATGGAAACACCTTCGTTTTGACAACCTCAATGAACCTATCTTCCAGCGAACCATAGGTGAAGGGCTTGATGATCAGCCCATCAGAATCCGACTCCGCAGCCATGCTCGTAATAATCGGGGAGTTGTTTGAAGTGAGCAGAAGAAAAACAGAGTCCAAAGTGTCCGGAAACTTTTTTCGGTGAGCCGCAAGCAACTCAAACGCGGTCCGACCATCGCCTAGATCCAGCTCAGTCAAGATGATATTGGGCTGCAAAGTGTCTAGCTTGGCCAGCGCGTCTCCGATGAGCTCCATGGCCTCCACGTTGCTCGTCTTCATCCCAACTGCGCTTAGCAACCTCCTGATCGTAGCTCGACTACTCGAATTGGGATCAAGCACAAGCGCCTTGGCACCGCCGAGATACTCGACGATTGGCTTGTTTTCTTTGGCTCCCATTTCGAATGGCAAATTATGGCCTCATTCCTTAATGCTTTTGAATTGCTTGTTCACGCGCTCTTGAATTTGGTTCCACTCCTTCAAAAAGTCGCTCCACTGAGCCTTAAGATACTGGACAAACTTCACTCTTATGAGATCCGCCTCTTCTGGCAGCTCATGACTCTGCTCGACCGTGGCAGTGATTGAGATAACGCCCGGGATTTTCTCCCGCGCTTGGCCTTTCGTTGCTTTCTTGGCCTCGGTCTTGGGCAAGATATTGATGGCAAGCTTATGGCCTTTTGAACAAGAGGAGACAGGCACTTCCAACAGAAGCCAATCGTCTCCCAGTTCGATAAGCTTGGTATGCGCCTTGACTGGGATCTCGGTTTTGCTCGTGAGGTTAGAAATCAAGACTGCGTACTCGACGTTCTTCATAGAGCTCTTTCGTATGATCGTACTTTCGGCGGCCATAAAATCCTGCCTCTCCTTAGGATTGTAGCTCGGAGAGGGGAGAGTATTGAGCACTTTTTTACTTAGAGAATGTTCACTAAGATGGTTGAGGCTGCGCGGTAGTATAATGCCGCTATCAGTACCTCATGAGGCGCTCAATCAAGTGATCCTCTTTAGAGTTTAGACTTCTGACTCCATGAATAGCGCGATGAGAGCAACAGAATCTTCTCATCATGCCAATGAACGCTGACGGGCTAGCCAATCAACATTCACTTATTTTGAAGTTTTGTGAGGGGTTGCTCTCCTGAACACATAGTAATAGCCCAATCAGAGTGCCTTTCATCAAAGAAAAGATACCCGACCGGCTTTGACAAACTCAAGGCAAGCCGCGATAGTCCACCCATCATTCTATGGAAGAGATCGTTGTCATCGCAGTGTGCCTTACCTTCAACGCCCTTTTTGCTGCTTATGAAATGGCGTTTGTATCAGTGCCCCGCCCCGAGCTGAGGCGCTTGGCTCGTTCAGGCAATAAAGACGCCGAGCGTCTCCTCAGCCTTCGCGAGAATCCCGAACGGACTCTATCGATCATCCAGATTGGCATTACTCTGGTCGGCGCAATCTCAGCAGCAGTCGGAGGCGCGGGGGCTAGCGAGTCGCTTGAGCCGTTTTTTCAATCGCGGTTCAGCATGAGCGAAAACTCGGCTGAGTTTTTATCCATCGCAATAGTTGTCTTGCCCCTCACTTATCTCAGCGTCGTAATCGGTGAATTGGTACCCAAGAGCCTAGCGCTAAAGAACCCGGTCAAGATCGTCTTCTTCGGGTCTCGCCCGCTCTTGATAGCTGATCGGATTCTTTCACCCGCAGTTACGCTTCTCGAGTGGTCTACACGGCAAGTGCTGCATGTTTTCTTTCCTCGATCAAAAGGTACTTCTCCGATCCCAGAAACAAGCCTTGAAATTGACTCACTTCCGCAGCACCACCAGCAAGCTGTCTTAAATCTCGCCCATATCGAAACGCGCAAGATCAAAGACATCATGGTCCCCTGGAAAGAAGTGAACTGCGTTCGCTCGACAGACACGATGGATGACGTCGTCCCTGTGATTTTTGCCTCAGGCCATACGCGGCTGCCCATGATCTCCGACAGCGATGTCGTGGGAATTCTTCACACCAAGGAGTTTCTCGCGTATCGCGAAACTGGCGGCAAAGAGTGGATCTCTACCGTTCGGCCTGCGCTTAGAATATTTCCGCATGACTCGGTGCTGGCAACCCTTCGCCTCATGCAAAGCAAGCGTAACCATATGGCGATTATTTTTTCGACCTCGGGCGAGCGGCTTGGAATGGTCACTCTTGAGGACATCTCAGAAGAGATTTGGGGCGATATTTTTGATGAGGACGACGACAGTCGTATTAGAAAGGTTTTCGCTGATCGAGTGAAAACAAAGATGCGCCCTCCGGAGTTCTGACCACCCCCCGCCTAAAAGGCATTGCGTTCGCACATCCCCTCACGCGCAATCGAGCAATCCGCACTATTCTCTTTGTATCCACACTGGAACATCAGAAGTCCTGACCACTTGACGAGCAACACTTCCCAAAATCAGTGAAGAAACCCCCCCGCTCTTGGCAGACATCGCGATCATCTGAAAGCCATGCCTGGTCGCGTAGCCAGCGACCGCTTCAGCAGGCGAATGACTTGATGCTATCGCCTCAAACACAGCCCTTACTCCTGCAGCCTTGGCGAGATCCAGAAAGGGGCGGGCTAAACGCAGGCCTCTCTCCCCTTCTTGCTGCAAAGCTTCTTTGCGGATCGCTTTCCACCGACTGCCAGAAAACCCAAAATTAGGCCTAAAATCGACGTGAAACACGGTCACATCTGCCTGCAATGACTTCGCTGTTCCGAGAACATGCGCGAACACCTTTTTTGATCCTTCAGAAAAATCTGTTGGAAAGAGAATCTTTTTTGTTTTCTTGGTCGCTCTCCCTGCAGTCCTGACCGTCAATACGGGCACCGGAGAATGCAGGACGAGGGACTCTGCGAAGCTGCCAAGGAACAAGCGTGGGACTCCTTTTCTGGCATGGGTCCCTACTAAAATGAGATCTGCTTGAAACCGACTGGCGTAGTCTGTCAGCAGTCGCACCGCACCCGCGGTCGTAGAACTTGGGCCCGTCAGAACCTTCGGCGGCATCATTCCGGAGATGCCCACCTTACTTGCTTGCCGCTTCATTGCCGCAAGAGCCTCCGTTTGAACATCGATATCCTGCGGATAATAGAACTCTAAGGTTCCTGAAATTTTAGGCGGTATGACGTAAACAGGCTGAACAAGCACTTTTTTTCCGTCGAACTTACTCAGCGTAGAGAGCATCTGCTCCACGCCTTTCACAACTTTGGATGATTGCTCAAACGGATCGATAGCCCAAAGTATCTGAACTACGCTTCGAGACTTCTTTTTCATAACCTGTTTCCTTCTTTCTTTGTTCTAAACCACGAAGCTCCGACGCCGCAAGCAGTCCGGTAGCTACAACTACCCAAAAAAAGGAAACCCAGTCCTTTGTTGACGGCGACGGAAACCCAAACAGCCATGCCAAGATCAAAGTCGATACTGTGCCCGCGGACAGAGAAATCAATCGATTGAGTACACCCGCGAATGTCGCCGTGCGTCCTCGGAACATGAAGATGAAGACAGAAAAGAACGCCACACCGGCATAAGGCAATCCCGAAAGCATCGGAAGCAATTGAGGACCTGAGAGCCGAGTACGCATTTCAGCAGTCGACGTGATCACGAAGATCGATGCTCCAAGAAGCATAGCGATCACCGAGCCGAACTGCTCAATAGTGAAGAAAGATCGATTCTCGAGACGCAGCGCTACTCCGTCGTTCTTGTAGATGTTCATGATGTAGATTCGAATCGAATAGGCCGCCAAGTAGAGGCCTAAAATTGTCAAAGCAGTGCTGTTGCGAATGAATGCGAAACTGCCATCGCGGATTCCAAAAAGTTGGGTTCCGACGGCCAATAGCGCGAAGATAACAGCTAGCTCCTCTTCCCAGGTCACCTGCCTCTTGAGAACGCCCTTCCTGATGAGAATCAAGTCGACCATCCGACTAATGACGATGACGCTTCCGCGCATGATCACCATCGCAACCATGACCGAGATGGGCAGCAAATACATGAAGGTCGTACTGGGAATAATTACGGCAGTGCAAAGCCCCGAAACCCACACGGGCCATGCTCGCTGAGAAAACAAATGTTCTTTGGCGACCCCAAACCAGCCGATCAAAACAACCGTCGACAGAACCATCAGCGAGCTTCCCGCCGTGTTCTGTATCAAAAAATCCAGCTGCGAAAGATGCCCCTCGCGTGAAGGATCCGTGAACCACTTAACCATCACACCTGTTGCCAAGTAAGAAACAAAGTAGCCTATAGAGAGCGCTACGAGCTTTGATGCTTCCTTGAGCGGATTCATGGACGGCCTCTGAGCTGGGGCAAAATCACGAAATCTAGTTTTTCCGACGGCTCCATACTGGGATCCCTTCGTTCTTTCCTGGGCATGAGCAAATGGGGTGCCAGGACCATATCCGAGACTTCTTGCCACTTTGTTCGGTCGGGGAGCGGTATTGTGAAGCAATCTATCTCGAAACCACCTGGAGCCCATCCTTTTTGATTTGGGTGACATCTAAATCGATGAATCAGCAGACAAAATGTCCCGCTCCTATGACAAACCAGCCCATACTCTACAGCAAACGAGCCTTATGCTATTCTATCTCTAAGGTATTTTATCTCTCCCCCTGGCATATGCCCTGCAAAAGTTGGGTTTCAACATGGCAAACTTACAAAAGACAATGAGAGCACTGACGTTCGTAAAACCTGGAAAAATCGAGCTAGTCGAGAAGCCGATCCCTGTCCCCAGCTACGGCGAAGCGTTGATGAGGATCACAACAACCACCATTTGCGGGACGGACGTACACATCCTCAAAGGCGAGTACCCGGTAAAACCCGGCCTCACGATCGGCCATGAACCCGTCGGAGTAATCGAAGCGCTCGGCCCAGGCGTCACCGGCTACGAGGTCGGGCAACGAGTAGTTGCCGGCGCCATCACTCCTTGTGGACACTGCGACTCGTGCCTTGAGAACCACCGATCTCAATGTGGCGGCAAACCTATGGGTGGCTGGCGATTCGGAAACACTATCGACGGCGCCCAAGCCGACTACCTTCTTGTGCCGGATGCCATGGCCAACTTGGCATTGATCCCGGACCACCTAACAGATGAAGAAGTCCTCATGTGCCCTGACATCATGAGCACAGGATTCTCTGGAGCCGAGAGCGGTAATATCCAAATCGGCGACACTGTCGCGGTGTTCGCTCAGGGCCCGATCGGATTGTGCGCAGCCGCAGGCGCAAAGCTCAAAGGCGCAAGCCAGATCATCGTTGTTGATACGCTCGAAAATCGTCTTAAGATGTCACGACTGGTAGGGGCCGACGTGACGATCAATCTAACAAACACCAACGCAGTCACGGAAATCAACAAGCTGACTCAAGGCCGCGGCGTGGATGTGGCCATCGAAGCCCTGGGCAAGCAAGAGACCTTCGAGAATTGCCTCCGCGTCCTTAAACCTGGCGGCACGCTCTCAAGCTTGGGCGTTTACTCAAAAGGGTTGACCATCCCACTCGACGCTTTTGACGCGGGCTTAGGTGATCATAAAATCGTGACCACACTCTGCCCAGGCGGCAAGGACCGCATGCGCCGCCTCATGAACATCGTGGCATCAGCCCGCGTAGACCTCAAACCGCTGGTCACTCATCGGTTTAAATTGGCGGATATCGTGAACGCCTATGAGCTCTTTGCCAGCCAGAAGGATGGCGTCCTTAAGGTCGCGATAACCCCATAGATCGGATGAAAATATGACGAACGCTAGAATCTGGGCTCTTGGTACAACGTTGGGAGCCCTTTTGCTCTGCGCAGGCTCAAGTTTCACCTGGGCTGATCCGACTCTTCATAAGACCTTGAGGAGCTCAAGCCACTCAGCCGAGCTCGTGATGGAACCCAATAAAGTCACTGTCCAGCTCAGCCCCGATACGCCATATAAGCCAAGTTCGGTCCTACTGACTTTCATCGAGCCAGACAACAAGACAACCACTGTCGAACTGAAAAGCGTGACTCAAACAGCCCCTCTTCAGGGAAACCCTATGATCTACACCACCTCTTCAACGCTATCGCCGACCCAACAGTCTTTTATCGGACTTGAGCTTCGGGTACCCCTCTCCAGGGGCAAGTCAGAAGTCTTTAAGCTCAAGGAGTAGAGTTAATGAGCGATCCATGGCTCATTGATCGTCAATCTTTCTAAAAGAATCAATCAATGATCGCCGCGCAACAAAGGACCGCCTGATTACTCCAATGACACGATCTCGCCTCCAGCAGGCACCTTGACTTTCCAATCCAAGGTGTCTTGGATTTTAACCCTCAATGCATCCGACGCCTGAGGCTCTCCGTGAACAATGAAGGTCATCTTAGGCGGCTTCTCAAACTTTCTGAGCCAACCTAATATTTCTCCCTGGTCAGCATGAGCTGAGAGTGTCGAGATCTCTTCGATATGCGCACGAACCGGAATATACCGTCCATGCATCTTCAATTCAGTGATGCCGCCCCTGAGTAAACGCCCGCGAGTTCCAGCCGCCTGAAATCCCACCAGAAGAACCGTATTTCTACTATCGGAGAGTCGAGCTTCAAGATGATGTAGAATTCTGCCACCGGAAATCATCCCGCTTCCGGCTACTACAACGGCAGGATGCTTCCGGGTCAATAGCTCCTTGGATTGCTTTCTACTCTTCACCATAGTCGCCACATCGGCTAAATCATTGACTTCCCTCTCCGAAAGCTTGTGCCAGTTCGAATGATCCAAAAAAATCTGGGTCGCGTTGATACCCATTGGACTATCTAGAAAGACTGGAACGTCAGGCATCTTTTTTTGCTTCTTGAGCTTCGAAAACAAATAGAGCAGATCCTGCGTGCGCCCTACCGCGAAGCTGGGAATCAACAAAAATCCGCCTCGACCTATCGTATCTTGCGTGATCTTCGCAAGTGCTCTCAGCACCGAAGTCGAGTCATGGAGGCGGTCTCCATAAGTCGATTCGACAAAGAGATAGTCCGCCGACTTGATCGCGTCGGGAGGATTGAGGAGAAGAGGGTTCTCACGTCCCAGATCACCTGAAAAAACAAATTTCTTTCCGGAAGTCTCCAGCTCGATGATCGCAGAACCAAGAATATGCCCACTAGGGCGAAAGCGAAACCGAGTTTTAGACTGAAGCGAACGCCACTGCTCATCATGAATCGTCGTCAAGCGGCCCAAGGCTTTTTCCGCATCCTCGGTGGTAAACAGAGGTTTGGCGGGCTTGTGCTTGGAGAATCCCTTGCGATTAGCGTAGTCCGCGTCCTCCTCTTGGAGGTGGGCGGCGTCCGCAAGAATGACCTTGGTCAAATCTCGGGTTGGAGGGGTACAAAAGATTTTTCCTCGAAACCCCTTCTTCACCAGAAGAGGCAAATACCCAGTGTGATCCAAATGAGCGTGAGTCAAGATAACGGCATCAATCGATTGAGGGTTAACCGAGAAGGGCTCCCAATTCTTCAACCGGAGGTCCTTTACCCCCTGAAACAAACCGCAATCGATCAGTATGCGCTGAGCATCTGTCTCCACTAGAAACTTGGACCCAGTAACAGTGCCCGCTCCACCTAGAAACTGAACTGAAATCGACATAGCTGTTCTCTCTCAATTCGATGTATTATGCACTTTTTCCAGCAGACAGCCTCTTTGATGCCAATGTGTTTGCGGGTTTAGCTTCTGATGGATGGATTACCCAAACTGGCTGCTCTGATTGCCGGATGATCTGCCTCGCCGTGCTCCCCATGAGAAGCGTAGCTCCGAGGTCACTCTGTGATGCAAGCGCCACCATAGCGTTGAGGCGATTTGCTCTTCTGACAACCGCATCTGCGATTGATCCTCCCCTCGACCCATCAATCACAATCTCAACGCGAACCCCGCTTTGATTGGCAATATTCGCCCAATCATCGGCAGTCATATTCGCCTCTTTGATGTCTCTTTCTATATTGTTTGCATAGGAAGGATAAGGGGCGGAGGTAAAAGCAGACTCGAAACCAGGATAGATCGGACAGGCAGCCTTATGAAAAAGAATCACCTGACTTTTTCTTTCCTGTGCAAAAGCTATG
>CAZGCK010000123.1:0-5753 GCA_964524175.1 uncultured Bacteriovoracaceae bacterium
CCAGTTTGTAACTGTTGCACCTCGCTCCAGGGTGTAGCGGGATGCCACAGTGATTTGCTTTTTTAATTTGTAACTCCTTGAAACTGCGCAATTATATAATGGCACCTCGCTTGCTTTTAGTACTGCGTAAACAATAGCTCACCTCGTCATTTCAACGGGCTCTGAGACTTTAAGGAGAATAGTATGAAGAAGATTTTCGTCGCTTTCGTCGTCGCTGCTTTCACAACTGCTTCTATGGCCTTTGCCTCGGACACGGCTGCTCCAGTGGCTGCTGACACCACTTCCCAAGCTCCTGCTGAATCTAGCCCTGTTGCCGTGAAGAAGGCTAAGAAGTCTAAAAAAAGGGGTGGCAAGAAGAAGAGGCATGGCAAGAAGAAAGCTGCTCCAGCTCCTCACGCTGAAGAAGCTGCTCCTGCCCCAGCTCCTGCTGCCGAGTAAGGAACGCCTTCTAGGATAGCTACAAGTTCTCAAGGGAATGCGCGAGCCTGCTACAGCGGGCTCGCGTTTGCCTTTTGAAGGCCTCCCTGGTTTTCTTTTGTGGGTGTAAGGTGGTGAACTAAGAATGACTTTTCCATTGAAACGCCACCTCGATCTACAGGCCAAAGTGAGTTTGATCCTAGTCGCTGTCATCTTGCCCACCTTCTTGATCGTGACAGTGGCCGAGAACAAGTTGACCCAGCCCATTTTAGAAGACGAGATCCGCCAAGTCGGCGTGACCTCGGGCAAAACACTTGCGGCCGAAATCGTGAGCTCTCGCTTGCTTCAGATTCCTAATCCGACTCCTGCCATCGAGTCTCGGCTCCAAGAAACGATTGATGCGCAGCCCAATATCATCCGCATTGATGTCATCGTCAAAGACTCCGTGACAGGGGCGGTAAAAACCATCGCTTCTAATATCGAAGATGATCCAACCCCCTTCTCCTTAGTTGAAGCGGTCACTAGCGAATACAAGACCGGAGCGTCGGGCGAAGGCCTTTGGGATATCACCGTGCCTATTGAGCAACGCTCGCGTGATGCTCGCGGATTGCGAAGACTTCTGGGCTCGGTGCATCTCGTGATCTCGATGAAACCTGTCGAAAACATCCTCAGAACCCTTTGGAAAACGACGGCATCTGCAGCAGCTCTCAGCGTGCTCACGTTGTTTATCGCGTTGAGCTACTTCTTGCGCAAAACCATCTCAAATGATCGAAAGCTTCAGCAAGCCAAGTCCGAGAATGTGCAGCTCACTGAGCAACTTCACGATGCTCAGAGGCAGATCATGAATACGGAGAAGCTCGCTGTCATGGGGCAGCTGACGGCGAGCTTTGCTCATGAGATCGGCACGCCTCTCAATGCGCTTGGTGGACATCTCCAGCTTCTTGAGGCCGATCTCGGAGGCGCCCAGGGCGAGCGCCTGGCTGTGATCAATGGCCAGTTGGCCAAAATTGCCGACATCGTCACGGGGTTTTTGCAGAGCACTGCTAAGCCAAGTTCTCAACGACAGCTCGTCGATGTTAATCGGCTCGTTGATAAGACGCTTGGTTTGGTGGGGCCACGCTCAGAGTCGCTGGGCATTGAAGTGCGGCGAGAGCTTCAGAGGGAGATGGGGCCCATCCGCATCGTGCCTCTTGATCTCGAGCAGATACTATTGAATCTCGTAAACAACTCCCTCGACAGCCTGGAAGAAAAACTGGGTGCGCGGCCTAAAAGCCGGCTGTCCCTAGAAATAGCGACTCAAGCGGTAGCGGATGGAGAAGGCAAACAGTGGGCTCAGGTCACTGTCTATGATACGGGAGAAGGTATCAAGAAGACCGATCTCAAGAGTATCTTCAAGCCTTTCTTTACGACCAAGCGTCCTGGCGAGGGCACGGGCTTGGGGCTCGCTATTTGCCAGCAGCTTTCTCATAAATATGGTGGTTCTCTCGAAATCGATTCTAAAGAAGGAAGCTGGGCGCGCGTGACGCTCCGGATTCCTTACGAGGTGAACGCATGATGCAGTCCAAGCTTTCTCTCTTGGTCGTCGACGATGACGAAGTCACGCGCAAGCTTCTCAAAGAGGTGCTTGAGAAGGAGAACTACACGGTTCAGTTGGCGGCTAGTGGAGAAGAAGCGGTTCGTGCGTTAGCGAAAGGGCGCTTTCCGATCGTGGTCTCCGACATCAGGATGATTGAGCTCGATGGGATGGCTGTGCTTCGTGAAGCCAAGAAGAGTGCCTACGGGACCGCGGTGATTCTCATGACTGGATTTGGAAGCATGGAAGGGGCCATCGAAGCGATCCAAGAAGGCGCGTTCGATTACGTGAGTAAGCCTTTCAAGATGAATGACTTAAAAGCCGTGATTTCTCGCGCGGCCAAGCATTGGGAGTCGCAGCAGTCCACCGGAAACGCGAAGCCGCATGGCAAGCTCGATGTATCTGCCAAAGGATTGATCGGCAAATCCCCGCTCATCGTCGACGTTTACAAGACCCTGGCTCGCGCAGCGATGTCGTCGAGCACGGTGCTCGTGATCGGCGAGAGCGGGACGGGCAAGGAGCTTGTCGCACGAGCTATTCACGAAAATGGGCAGCGAAGAAGCCGCCATTTTGTCGCAGTCAATTGCGGCGCTATTGCCGAGGGTCTGCTTGAGAGCGAGCTTTTTGGTCACGTCAAAGGCTCTTTCACCGGCGCAGTCTCGGATAAGATCGGATTGTTTGAAGAAGCTCACGGCGGCACCCTTTTTCTGGATGAGATCGGCGATGTCTCCCCGGCGCTGCAGATCAAGCTCCTTCGAGTGCTTCAAGAGAACGAAGTCAAGCCTGTGGGGGCGAACGAAGTACGCAAGGTCGATGTGCGAGTGATTGCGGCTACTCATAGGGATCTGGAAGCATTGGTGCGCTCGGGCAAGTTCAGAGAAGATCTCTATTACCGACTCAAGGTAATCTCGATTGAGCTGCCTCCACTGCGGCAGAGGCTTGAAGATCTTCCCGATTTGGTGAGTCACTTCCTGGCTCGCTACGCGGAGAAGAATCGCAAGACCGTGTCGCATGTTTCTGAGGATGCGATGGCGTTGCTTCGTGCTTACTCATGGCCGGGCAATATTCGAGAGCTGGAGCACGCGATCGAGCGTGCGGTGGCGATGTCTAATGCGGCGATTTTGTTCGCTGAGGATTTTCCACCGGAGATCTCTAGGCAGGGGCCGACTGCAGCCATTGGCGAAGAGGCGAGTTCTTTAGGTAAGGGGTCTCTCGAGGATATGGAGAAGGCCCATATTCTCAAAGTGCTTCAAGACGTGAGTTACAACAAATCCAAGGCCTCTGAGGTCTTGGGGATTGATCGCGCGACGCTGTATCGCAAGGCGCAACGCTATGGCATCGATCTCAGAGGGAAATGAAGCCGCATGAGAGATCGCTTTGGAGCAGATCTGCGCGGGGCACTTGCTCTTGATATGGCTTACCCTGAACGGCAGCAGCTCACGGGTGGGCGTCCTGCTGCTGTGCTCATTCTTTTTGGGTGGAACGCGAGGGGAGAGGGGCCGTGCGTGTTGATCACTCAGCGCACGGATTCTGTCGCCACCCATAAAGGGCAAATGGCGTTTCCGGGGGGCGCCTGTGAATCGCACGAAAGAGACACTTTTTGGGGGCGAGCTCAAGCTGCTCTGCGTGAAACCGAAGAAGAAGTAGGAATCCCGCCTGCACAAGTCGATGTGATGGGTGCTCTACCCGAGTTGACGACGATCACTTCGTTTCGCGTAACACCCGTGGTGGGGTTGTTGAAGGTGCCGATCGAGGATCAGGCATTGCGCATCAATCCGCAGGAGATCGCAAGAACTCTTTGGATTCCTCTTGAGGCGTTGCGCGCCCAGGGGGTCTATCAGCTGGAGCTACGCGAATTTCGCGGTGTGGAATATCCTATCCACGCTTTTCAAGTCGGAGAGGACCGGATTTGGGGGGCTACCGGGTCGATGCTTAAAAACTTGCTCGATCGTCTTCTAAACTTGGGTTAGTTTGTGGCTATGAGAACGTCACTACGCACGATGAGTTGGAATATTTCTTTGCTAAGCGTCCTGATCGGAATGAGCACTATGGGCGCCTTTGCTGCGACCTCCGTCGCTCAGACGGGCGAAGATTGGAAGGGCAAATCCGACGGTGCCCAGCTTCATCTAGGTGGTTTGACCGGGATGGGAGTGCTTGATTCTCAAGCGGGCTACACGGTTTTGGGCACTGCGAGCAAGGTTTTGGCGAGCGAGGGATTTATTGGCGACATCAACGATTCGGTTTCGCTCGAAGCTGCGCTAGGTCCTCTCTTCGTGCTGAGCTCCGCTGCGTTTACTTACAGCGTTCATCTTCGTTGGGATTTTAGAAAAGACGAGCATTGGACGTTCTATGGATTGGGCGGCTTGGCAGGCAACATCACCGGGTCTTCGCTAGGCGATCGCTTCATTTTGCTCCCACGTTTTGGGGTTGGAACTTTCTACCATTTCAATGAGCGTGTTGCGATTCGCGGCGAGATCAGTCGTGAGCTGATCGCAGCAGGAGTGATCTTTCCTCTTTAATCGTTACCGATTGAAAGCGACATAGGCCGCGCCGATAATCCCGGCCTGGTTCTCCAACGAGGAGACGACCAGCTTGGGGAGCAAGTCCACTCCGACTCGCCTTCTGGCAAGGAGGTGGGTGAGGTGCGAGCGCGTGGACTTCAGGAAAAGATCCGCGGCTGCCGCGAAACTGCCTGTGAACACGATGATTTCAGGGCAATAGATCACTACATAGTTGTGGATCGCTGTCGCCATCAGAACAGAGTATTCTTCGAACGCAGCCAAAGCGCGAGGGTCGCGTTTGCGCGCAAGTTCGGTGATGTCCTTTGCCGTGAGGTTAGCGTTTCCGAAGCGTACGCGTGCTCGACGCGAAAAATTACGACCAGAAAGAAACGCTTCGGCGCATCCTAGGTTTCCGCAACCGCAAGGGGCGGAATCGTCGTTTTGCCTGAGGATGAGGTGACCTGCTTCGGGGTGAAAACTGTGGCCACCGCGCACTAGCTCGCCGTTGCAAATGATTCCGGTGCCAAGCCCTGTCCCGAGCGTCAGGATCATGGCATTGTCATAGCCTTTGGCTCGGCCGATCCAGTGCTCCGCCAAAATCGCGGCGGCCGCATCGTTTTCGAGAAAAACAGGCTTTCCGAGAGGTTTACGAAGCAAGCCAGGGAGATTCACGCGGCCCCAGGTTCCGGCCGAACTTGCGAAATTGGTCGGATCGAGCAGTAGTCCTTTGATGGGGTCGAGTGGACCCGCAGATGCCACGCCTACTCTATAAATCCCTTTGTGACGTCTGATGAGATCTTTTCCTAAGTCAGCCAATTGACGAATCACGGCTGCTTTGCCTTGTTCGAGAACGACGGGTTGTCTGATCTCCTCTATGATTTTACCTTCACGAGTAACAACGCCTGCAGCTACTTTTGTGCCGCCAAGGTCATAGGCTAGGACTTTTTTTACCGGGGCTTTCTGAGGCATCGTTCCCCATGTACCATAATAGGATGATGGAAAACAGTAGGCGTGGCCCCAAGCATCTTACCGGATCGTTTGTAAAAAATCCGATGACTGAAGGTGTGAGTCTCTCTGTGTTTGCGCTGAGCGTCTTCACTCTCGCGGCACTTCTGACCTACCACACCGAGGATCCTTCGATCTTCAGCAATGCTCACGGTGGTGCGCTCAACGCGTGCTGCTTTCATCTGCGAGGCAAGCGTGCGGGTGCGGATGAGGTCATATAGCGCAGTCTCGTCTGCAGTCGATCCGGCCTTAGCTTT
>CAZGCK010000123.1:5763-10958 GCA_964524175.1 uncultured Bacteriovoracaceae bacterium
GTCGCGTCTTTGTTTCTTCAAGGGTTTGGAATGGGCGCGTTCCTTCTGCCTGCCGCGCTCTTCTTCATGGCGGCTACGATACATAAGCGAGAAGGGTCGACACGCCTGATCGGTACGCTAGGTGGGATGACTATAGCGGTGATGTCGCTTACGGTTTTTCTTACGTTGCAGTGGAAGTACTGGCCTTACTCGGGCAGCCTCATGCTCACGGGGGGAGCGTTTGGAGCCTGGGTCGCAGAAGGTCTGGTCAAACAGCTCGGTTCTTCGATCGTGTCTCTGTTGGTGTTTTGCCTGGCGATTGCGCTTTCAACTCCTGTGAGTGTGGCGCGTTGGGGCGCGGCTTTTATCCGGGCCTCGGCTCAATATGGCGCGAAATTGGCTCGAATAGTCGGCACCTATCTTTTGTATCTGCTGGGATTGCTGGCGATGCGATTGGCGCATGCGGCAGGGGATGTGATGCAGAAGTTGATTGAAGCTGCGATTCGCCGCGCTCGGGAGCGCGCCGCTGCTGTCAGAGAGCTGAAGAAGGCGCCGATCGAAGTGGTAGCGGACGTTGCAAAAGAAAAACGCGAGCCGAGTGAGCCAGAAATGGGTCTCGTTGCCGCACTTCCTTCTGCTCCTCCTATTTTGACCTCGGGCGCAAAAGATGTCTTGGCCGAGATCGAGGAGAAGCCTGCTAAGCCTTCGCGCGTAAAAGCAGCGGCATCGGAAGCGGCTTCTGCTCAAGGCATGCCGGAGATCCTGCCTCACGAGTCTCCTGCTTACATCGATCCCGTGCTTGGCCCGCTGGGTGCAGCTGCTCAAGCCGAGCACGATGGTCACGGCACGATCGAAGGGGCGCTTGCGCATAAGATTTCTCAGAAGCTTGCTAAGGCAAAGAGCAAGGTGAGCAAGTTCGGCGATTGGAAGCTGCCGCTTCTCGAATTTCTCAAGCAACCCCCTAAGATCGAATCGAGCTTCGACAAAGATCGAATCCGCGCCAATGCTCAGCTGCTGGTGCAGAAGCTCAAGGACTTTGACATTGAAGGCGAGATCACGGCGGTTCGCCCCGGTCCGGTCATCACGCTTTATGAGTTCAAGCCAGCAGCGGGCGTCAAGGTTTCGCGCATCGCAAATCTCGTGAACGATCTCACGATGGCGATCTCGGCTCAGAGCGTGCGCATCTTGGCGCCGATTCCGGGCAAATCCGTGGTGGGAATCGAGATCCCAAGCGACACGCGCGAGACCGTTTACATGAAGGAGTTCTTGGATCATCCCGATTTCGCGAGCCCCAAGTTTTCGATTCCTGTGGTGATGGGCAAGGACATCGGTGGACAGGTCTACCTATCTGACCTCTCTAAGATGCCGCATCTGCTTGCCGCAGGTCAGACGGGATCAGGTAAGTCGGTTTTTATGAATGGCCTCATCACTTCGATGCTCTATCGGTATACGCCAGATGAGCTGCGCATGATCTTGATCGATCCAAAGGTCGTTGAGTTCACGGCTTATGCCGACATTCCGCATCTGCTGCTTCCTGTGGTTGAGGATCCCAAGAACGCGGCAACCGCGCTGCGATGGGCTGTCCAAGAGATGGAGCGGCGCTACCGAATTATGCGCAAGGCGCAAGTGAGAAACCTGGCCTCTTTTAACGAGAAGGTCGATGCGATGGGCACCGACAAGCTCAAAGAGCAGCTGATGACCGAGGAAGAGACGCAGGCCTCGGGAGCGACCACGGGACCGAGCACGGATTGGTTCAGCTGCTTTGAGCTCGACGAGAACGGCTCGCCGATGGTGACCAAGCTGCCGTTTATCGTGATTATCATCGATGAGTTGGCGGATCTGATGATGATCGCCAAGAAAGAAGTCGAGACCTCGATCGCGCGCATAGCCCAGAAAGCGCGCGCGGCCGGCATCCATCTTGTGATCGCTACCCAGCGCCCTTCGACGGATGTGGTGACGGGACTGATCAAGGCCAATTTGCCGTCGCGCGTTTCGTTCCGTCTCACCAGCAACGTTGACTCACGGACGATCTTGGATCAGATCGGCGCTGAGCGCTTATTGGGACAGGGTGACATGCTTTTTATCCCACCCGGATCTTCGCAGAGCTTAAGGCTTCATGGGGCGTATCTCTCCGACGGCGAGATCGAGAAGGTGACCTCCTTCTTGAAGGCGCAGGGCAAGCCAGCCTATCGCGAGGAGATTTTGCAAGCCGCGGATGACGAGGATGGAGAAGGCGCGGACGGCGCGGGAGGGGAAGAAGATGATGAGCTGTTTCAAGAGGCCGTCACTATCGCACGCCTCGCGGGCCAGGTTTCGACCAGCTATCTTCAGCGCCGGATGAGCATCGGTTACAATAGGGCAGCTCGAATCGTCGATCAGATGGAGTCTCGAGGGATTGTGGGTCCTGCGGACGGCGCAAAGCCTCGTCCGGTGCTCTTGCGCTAGCCTACTTCAGTTTGATAGCTTTAAGGCGTGCCCATGAGGAGTGAGTCAAAAATTTTGAGAAGCCTTTTGCTGATCAGCCTATTCACAGGGCTGTTGATCTCATCGGCAAGCGCTGAAGATCCGCCTCAAGGCGCAGTAGCGTTGCCTCCTTCATCGGTCGAGCCAGCCGCTCCTCCTCGGGCTTCAAAAAAAACCTCTCGTCCATCGAAAGGCAGGCGCCCTCGTGAAAAAGAAGCCGAAGGCAGTGAAGCACGCGATCGCTTCCAAGCGGACACCGTCCTCAAAAGCAAGTACCAGCTCAACGGAGAACCTCTCGAAGTGGATCCGGACTGAGCGCCCCATGGTCTTGCCCTCCTATGTGAAGGAGGTCGTTCAGAGGTTGGATGAGGCAGGTTACGTGGCCTATGTCGTGGGTGGAAGTGTACGAGATCATCTGTTAGGCCGCGATACAAAGGATCACGACATTGCGACGAGCGCCGATCCCGATGAGGTTTGTCGCATCTTCCCGAACGCGATCACGGTGGGCAAGCAGTTTGGGGTGATCAAGGTGCCGGTCAACGTGAACGAAAAAGACGCGCCTGTCCTGTTGGAGATCGCGACCTTTCGCGAGGATCTCGAGTATCACAACCATCGTCATCCTCAGCGGGTCAAGTTCTCCAGTCCCCTTGAGGACGCTAAGCGCAGGGACTTCACGATCAACGCGATCTTTTACGATCCCAAGACCTCGCGTCTTTTGGATAGTACGGACGGTTTCTCGGATTTGAAGGCTAAAATCATCCGTGCGATCGGCGATCCCAAGGAGAGGTTTAGAGAGGATGCTCTGCGTTTGCTTCGAGCGGTCCGTTTCGCAGCGAGATTTGGATTTGCGATAGAGCCGCAAACAATGGAGTCCATCGCCTTGCGCGCGAAGCTGATCACCCAGGTGAGCGCCGAGCGTATTCGCGATGAGCTGACCTTGATGTGGCAGGGACCCAGGCCCGCAAAGGCGCTCGAACTGCTCTCTTCATTGGGATTGTTAGAGCACGTTCTGCCAGAGGTCGAGGCGTTGAGGGCCGCTGCTCCAAACTCCTTACCCTGGAGGCTTGCGCTAAAGGGATTGCAAGTGCTTCACGACCATGTCCCTCAACGATCCGCAGAGCTCAGTTGGGCGACGCTATTGAGCTCCTTGGCGAGGCTGCAGGGGCCGGGCGAAGCTCCTGCTGCGCTTGATGGCCCCGCCTCGGTAGCCATTGCTGCTTTGGCTTCGCGCCTGAAGATGTCGACCGCTCAAGCGGATGCGATTGTCGGGATGACGACCGGTCACAGCCGTTTTAGGGAAGTCTTCAAGATGCGTGAGTCGACCCTTCATCGATTTGTAAGAGAGCCGGGGTTTGAAGAGCTGCTCGCCCTTCATCGCATCGATGCGACGCTGACAGATGGCAACTTGGCTTTCTACGAGTTTGCGCGTTCTCGGTTTGACGAGCTTAAGAAAGGTTCCTTGCCCGTCCCTAAGCTCATCGACGGGACGGATTTGATTCAGCTGGGGCTTACGCCGGGACCCGGATATTCTGAGATCTTGCGCGTGATCGAGGACTTGGCGATCGAGCAGCGACTTCGGACCAAGGAAGACGCGCTCGAGTATGTCGTGAAGAATTTTGTGAAGTAGAAAAGGAAAAACCCGGCACCCAAACTGGGCACCGGGTTTATCGAGTTTCTCATCCGTCGTTCTTATTTGAACGAGAAGACAGGCGGACCGCAGTCGCAGGGATTTTGGCTCCCATCGATTTGTTGGCGAAAATCGACTACAAATGACTTGGCCGAATCACCTGATACAACAAGCGCGCTGCCCAGCTTAAACCCATTTGCCACACCTTTTGAAGGAGTGACAAATGCCGAGCCAGAATTGCCACCTGTGACAGTGGTCGAGGACGTGCTCAAGAATAGCCAGGGCTTGTCGTTGGCCGGAGTGCCAGTAGTGCCTGTTCCCGAAGACGGCGCGTCGAAGTGGACAGTGCCATTGCCAGGAGTCCCGGCACTGAGTGCACAGCCGCTAGCTCTGCATACGTCGCTGGTGTACTCCGTGCCGGCGGTGCAGTTGCCAGTTGTGGTTTTAGGCGTGAACTTCAGTACGTCGCTCATCTGCATCATGACACAGGGATAGGTTCCCGGTGCGAGAGCCCCCTGAAAAATCGAGGGCGAAACCGCTGCAGCGAAGTCGAACTCCTTTCCGTCCGGGTATTGAGACACCAAGATGGGATCGGTGCATTGGTCACTCGCAGATACAGCCACCGCATACACCGTGATTTTCACAGAGCTAGGATCCGTCACGCCTGCAAAAGCTGAAGCTGACAGCAGGCCCGAGAGGGCTACCATGAGTTTCTTATTCATAATCAGCTCCCAGCACCGTAGAAGGTTACGATTGGAGCCGCATCACTTTTGCCACAGCCTTGAGCTGTTGCGCCAGCGACTGCCATCAAGGCGAGCAGCGCGAGCGTTAACCATTTAGACAACTTCATAATACGTACCTCATTTGTGTTGCTGCTTGCGCAGGGCGAAGGAAGTGCAAACAGTAACTAAAATGATACGGTGCGTTAAAAGAGAAGTCAAAGTGTGCCTGGTGATATTAACAATTGCTGTTGAATTGTTTTTCAATATTAGAAACGTGTGCTTACCTATAAAACGATTTTCGTTTATCTTTAAATGTTAAAAAAAAGTCCTCGGGTTGAGGGTGCTGCCGTTTGGCTTCAGTGGCTCGTTCCCGGGCTTGCTGCCCCATAGAGCGAGCGACCGTA
>CAZGCK010000124.1:0-1729 GCA_964524175.1 uncultured Bacteriovoracaceae bacterium
CGCCGTTGGGTTCACCCGGATTCATCTGAGTTCGCGAGACTCGCGATACTAGCCATTTGAGAGGCACTCTAATAGGGATAGCGATGTCGTAAATGATCGAGAGGGGTTGTGCGGTGAGCGGTGCGATCAGGCGATTAGCTCGCGCAGCGATTACTTTGGGGGTGATTTCGCAGACCAGCAAAACAATCGGGGCAGTGAACGCGATGCCCAGTAGCATGTCGAGGGTCCACAAGGGGATCGGAAGTTTTAGCAAGAGTTCTGGCTTAGGCCAGCGGGTGACTGCTCCCGCAATGATCGAGGAGAGCGTAATATTGATGATCTCGTTAATCACCAAGACTGTGATGAGTAATCCGCCCGGGTCACCTAAGAGACGCTTGATATGGCGATGTGCCGATCTAAAACGTTCACGCAGTGACCGCAGCTGAAAGCGAGATAGCGTGAATAGAGCAATCTCAGAAGCTGACAGGCAAGCCGACGTCACGACAAGCGCGACACAAACCATCAGTTCGAGCGCAGACATTCTCTTTGGGTACCTTGAGAGATAAAGTCTCTTGAAATCAGAGACCTGTCAAGTCAACGCCCTGGATTCAAGCTGCCTTGTCAAAGCCTGGACCTGCAGCAGCACGCTTGTTGCGTTGCTTGTTTGATCCGGACTTCTCTTCCTTGACGTCACGAGCCGAGGCTCCGCCTTTCTGCGAGCGGACGCCTGAGATCTTCTCGGTCAGGACCACCGAGAGCACGTCGTCGATCGTCTTCACGGGGATGAAGGTGAGGTGATCGCGGTACTCTTGAGGGATGTCCTCAAGGTCTTTTTTGTTCTTATCGGGGATGATGATGGTTTTGATCCCATGTCTCATCGCCGCCAGAGCCTTTTCTTTTAGTCCTCCGATGGGGAGGACCTTGCCAGTCAATGTGATCTCTCCAGTCATCGCTACATCCTTGCGGATCGGCGTGCCCGTGAGAGTCGAGATCATGGCTGAGGCCATCGTGATCCCTGCGGATGGACCGTCTTTGGGGACGGCGCCAGCAGGGAAGTGCACATGGATATCGATTTGAGAGAAAATGTCTTCGTCGATACCGTAGTCCTTGGCTTTGGATCGGATGTAGCCGAGAGCCGCTTGTCCGGATTCCTTCATCACGTCGCCTAACTGTCCAGTGAGGATGATGCCGCCTTTGCCTTTCATGGTCGTGGTCTCGACGTAGAGGATTTCTCCTCCTACTGAGGTCCATGCGAGGCCCGTGGCGATGCCGACTTCATCTCGCTCCTGTTCTTCCTCACGCGTATACGGCGCGGGCCCCAGGAACTTGTAGACTTGCTCAGGGGTGATGATCGTTTTCTCTTTCTTGCCTTCTGCAACCAGTCGCGCGGTCTTGCGACACACGTTGGCCATATTGCGCTCGAGGTTGCGCAAGCCGGCTTCTCGAGTGTATCCCGCGACGATGGCTTTGACTGAGTCTGGCGTGAACTCGATCTGCTCATCTTTGAGACCATTCTCAACGATCTGCTTAGGGATCAAGTAACGCTTGGAGATGAAGTACTTCTCCTCTTCGGTGTAACCCGAGAGTTGGATCACTTCCATGCGGTCACGCAAAGCGCTTGGGATGGTTTCCAGCACGTTACAGGTCGCGATGAACATGACGTTTGACAGATCGAAAGGCACGTTCAGGTAGTGGTCGCGGAACGAGTAGTTCTGCTCGGGATCGAGAACTTCGAGGAGCGCTGCGGACG
>CAZGCK010000124.1:1739-10520 GCA_964524175.1 uncultured Bacteriovoracaceae bacterium
CTGCCCAATTTGTCGATCTCGTCGAGAACGAACACTGGATTGTTGGTCGAAGCCTGCTTGAGGCCCTGAACAATGCGTCCGGGGAGCGCGCCCACGTAAGTGCGGCGATGTCCGCGGATCTCGGCTTCGTCTTTGACGCCGCCAAGCGAGATGCGAACGAACTCGCGGCCCAAGGCGCGCGCGATCGACTTGCCCAAGCTCGTCTTTCCGACGCCCGGGGGGCCGGAGAAACAGAGGATCGGGCCCTTCATCTTCTCCTTGAGTTTGCGGACAGCGAGGTACTCGAGCACGCGCTCTTTGATCTTTTGCAGATTGTAGTGATCCTCGTCGAGCACGCCCTTGGCACGCGTGAGGTCGAGATTATCGACTGTATGCTTGCTCCAGGGGGTTTCGATGAGCCAATCAATGTAGGTTCTGAGCATTGAGGCTTCAGACGCGTCCGGATGCATGCGCTCGAGACGTCCCAATTGCTTGAGGGCCTCTTGCTCGACTTCGCCCGGCATTTTGCAGGCCATGATCTTGTCCTTGAGCTCGGCGAGCTCTTCGCCTTTTTGATCCGTGTCACCGAGTTCGTTCTTGATGGCGCGGATTTGCTCGCGGAGAAAGTACTCCTTCTGCGACTTTGTCATCTCTTCCTTAGCCGAAGAGCGGATCTTGGCCTGGATGGAGAGGACTTCGACTTCCTTGGTGAGGATCTCGTGGATCTTTTGCAATCGCACGACAGCGTCGAAAGTCTCGAGAATGCCTTGTGCTTCGCTTACCTTGAGGCCCAGGTTGGAGGCGACTAGGTCAGCCAGGCGTCCTGGATCCGTGATGTCATCGAGAACCATCAAGATGTCAGGCGAGAGTACTTTGCCAAGGCCGATGACTTTTTCGAGTTGCTCGCGCACTGTGCGCATGAGGGCCTCTCCGTCAGCCGCAGAAGTGCTCGCGGGCTCTGTGATGCGCTCGAGTTTGCACTCGTAGAAAGGCTCGGTCTGCGTGAATTTCTGGATCGCGGCTTTGCATAGTCCCTGAGTTAGGATCTTGATGCGGCCGTCGGGAAGCTTGCGCATGCGCATGATCATGGCGACGGTGCCGGTTTTGTAGATCGCTTCGGGCGAAGGATGCTCGTCGCTGATCTCTTTTTGAGAGGCGAGCAGAATCAATCGATCTGAACGCGAGAGTGCTTCTTCCACGCTTTTGATCGAAGAGTCGCGACCAACAAAGAGAGGAATGATCATGTAGGGAAAAACAACGATGTCGCGGACGGGCAACATGGGCAGAGTTTCTGGGATCTCGACCTGTTCGCCGTCGTAGTTTGTAACCATTCCTAATGCCTCCTCAGGCAGGTGTAATTCGAGTGAGCTTCCAAGATACAGTTCGGCGCTAAGTTGAAGTGGCTTTAGGGAATTGTCTTGAGAAGTTGGGTAGTCAGGTGGATTAGACGTCGTGAAGGCGTTTTCGTTGAGGAAAGAACTGCCGGGGCGTTGAAGAGAGCGAAAATTGCTGTTGGGAAGTTGACGCTGGCTGCGCTGAAAGAAATTTCAGTCGGTTGGCGTTAGGGCCAGAGAGAAGAGGAGTTGCTCTAGAGCTCGACCTCGAGTGGATGCTCCATAACCAGCTGCATCCCTTCTGACATCGAGGAAAATTCTTGATTGAGTTTTGCAGAGATATTGTACGTGCTTGCGAGTTGCTGAAGCAGCAATTGCAAGTTTCTTGGGTCCGCAACCCCTTGGCTTTTTACGAGGGGAATCTTTAGGGCTACTTTCAATCTGGCTCCATCCGGCCGGAGATAATTTAATTCGAATTTGGCTGTGATGGCGTTCGCCTGGTCCATTTCGGGTGTGTATTCTATCTGTATTTTCCCGTTTTTTGCCTGGTTATAGGCCTCGAGCATCATCGCTGCGGATTCATACGAAATACTCTTGCCACGCATGGACTTGTTGAAGACAAACTTGGCTTTTGAAACAATTTGATTCGCGTCCCTTGTTTGGATTGCTGCCCTCAGCCGGGTAATCCCCAAATCAGAGTCGGCTAGATGGGTGTTCATTTCGTCAAAACCTACGAAGTTATCGTACCCTCCGATTCGATCAATCTCACCCTCGAGCGCCTTTGCGTATCCATAGAAAGGAGATTCCTTTCGGAGGACCAAGTCTCGAAAACTGGTTTTGGCGTGCCTAAATTCGTGCCTGAAACTTAAATTGGGCTTATTGGGTCGAATCGCGGATTCGAGGGGAATGAGGAGGGTATCGAAGTCGGTGTCGATAGCAGCTCCTGCGGTACCGGAGGCTTGAAAAATAGGGTCAAACAGGGTTGTTACCCCGTTACCATGGGCGCCTGGATAAAGGTATTTCCCTCGTTTTTTATTTTTTAGCGCAAACGCCTGTCGATTCACCAGAGGGCCATCCTTGTCAGGCTCGATTTCAATGGCCCATCTTTTGGAATGACTATTGTATACAATCCTATGCTTCACTCCTCGGCTCTCGAGGAGGATAGAGGAACGATTAATGAGCTCTCTGTTGAGTTCCTGGATCTCGGCCGATTCAGCGCCTTTCACTCCCCCAATCAAGGTGGAATCATGAGTGCCATCGACCTTGGATCGTGCCCTCTCAAAGATATTTTCAAACTGAGTATACGCTTTGTCCACCTGTTCAGCCGTGAATGGTCTAAGGCTTGTTACCTCCACCGGCGCCCTAGTTTGGTCGATGGTGGGAGTTATTCTTTCGCCGAATATCGCGGAAACTTCATCCGCAGGTTCCGGGGCATGGGAGATTTCCGCTTCCAGGACTTTTATGAGCGAGCAATGAATGGCTGCGTTGGTCGTACCGCTAGCGGTGAAAATCCCCAACAGAAGCAGCTGCGCGATAGGAGAACGGTTCAAGTAAATACGCCTCAAGAGTCGTTTGTGAAAACTGCAGGACCCTTTAGGGTATCGTCATTGTGGATGACTTATTAAAGAATGCGCGAGTCGCAGGGGGGGAATTGCGTGTCAAGTTTTTGACGGGGCTAAAACTCGAGCTCCCGCGTCCCAAAGCCCACGTTTCTGCTCTCGCCTTCGCGCGAGGGTTTTTCTTCGCGTGGAGGGGTGTCGGGATTGGTAAAATCTACCACGGACGTAGAAGGGATGCGGGGTATCGCAGCGTTTCCTGTTGGTCGCGTGTTATCGGAGTATCCGCGCGAGGGCGAGCGGCCTCCTTTTTCGAAGTTTCGCATGGCGTCCTCATACTGTGCGCGTAAGTCGTTAGCGAGTTGGCCGTACTCGCGCTCTAATCGATTGCGCTGATCGCGCGCATCGGCGGGGTCTATTGTGCCCGCTTCGACGCGGCTTTCGAGGCTCTTGATCCGACCTGCGTGCGTAGCATCCAGCTTACGCTGCAGTTCCCTGATTTCAGAGGGTGTGCCATGTGCAAAAGAAGTGTCCGCCGACATCGCCAGGGCGGCTGCTAAACTGATCATATGTGCTGCAAGAATGCGCAACTCACACATGCTCATTTTAATTTAACCTATGTTTAAATAAAAAACGCCCGGATCCTTGTTCGGCCCATTCTTGGGCCTCTGGTTCCGGGCGCTTGAGTGTACGGATCGAGCGATTAAGCGTAAATCTTTTCGCGATGTTCTTGGCGTTCTTTGCAAGCAACGCAGAGGGTGGACATGGGGCGCGCTTCTAGGCGGCGCACTTCAATGGGTTCTTCGCATTCGGCGCAGCTGCCAAAGGTGCCGTCTTCGATACGGGCCATGGCTTCATCAATTTTAGAGAGGAGCAGGCGTTCGCGGTCGCGGAGTTTAAAAATTAGGTTTTGATTCACTTCGCTGGCGGCTAGGTCGGTTTCATCGGGGAGGTCATCGGGGGAGAGGGCGAGCTCGTGTTTTAGAGCGTTTTTCGAGTTGTTCATGATTCGTTGCTTCTCTTCAATAAGAAGCTTCCGATACTTGGCTAAATTCTTCGCGTCCATGTGATCCCCTCGTTATTGCTCCGGCCCCTTGAGGGAGCCGAACTGATTAACTAGTTTACCGCGTTCCGATGCGGTGACAACGAGTTTTATAAGTTTTTATAAGAACGCGCAATAAAAAATCTTTCAACTTGCACTACCCTCCTGTCCTTCTCGACACATGTCTCGTCCAATTCGACAAAAATCTGTCGTTAAATAGTGGCCGTTTTAAATATTCGAGGGCATCCTTTTTCAAGGCTTTCAAAATTAAAAAAACGATCATGCAGATGGTCAAGTGCTTGCCCCTCATCGGGGGTTCGCGATAACCCAGAGATATAGCATGGCATCAACATCACGAATGGGCGTCATCATCCTGGCAGCAGGTCAAGGCAAGCGGATGCATTCATCCTTGCCCAAGGTCCTGCACGAAATCGGCGGCGAGCCGATGCTGTTTCAGATCCTCCATCGCATTCGCGAGGCCGCTCCTGACGCGCCAGTAGCGATTGTCGTGGGACATGCACGAGAAATGGTGGAAGCCGCTGTGCGCAGTTGCTCTGCTTTCTCTGCCATGAATTTGACGTTTGTGCATCAACCTGAGCAAAGGGGCACGGGGCACGCTGCTCGTTGCGCGATGGATGCTCCTTGGGGTAACGATCGGATAGCCGAGAAAGGCTCAGTCCTCGTGTTGCCCGGTGACTTACCCCTCATTAGCAAGCGTTTGGTTGAGCAGCTGCTTGCTCCTTTGGGCAAGGGAGAGGTTCTTCGCTTACTGACCTGTCATTTGACCGACCCTACGGGATATGGTCGTGTGGTGAGGCGTGGGAGTCGTGGCCCCGTCCTTAGAATCGTCGAGGAGAAAGACGCCAATCTTCGCGAGAGGGCCATCCGTGAAGTAGCTGTCTCGATTTACTCGTTTCAAGCGGCGTTTTTGAGATTCGGTCTGCACAGACTGTCGAACAAGAATGCGCAGAGCGAGTACTACCTCACGGATCTGATCTCTCAGGCGGCGCGGGCAAAAAAGAAGAGCGAAGTCTTGATCTGGGAGAGAGCTGAAGAGTTGCGCGGGATCAATGATCCATGGGAGCTTGCTCAAGCGCGTCGCATTCTGAACGATGCCGTTCTCAAGCGATGGTCTCTTCAAGGTGTCAAGATCCTGGATACGCAGTCGACTTGGGTGGACCCTTCCGTAGAGCTTGCCTCAGATGTGACGCTCTACCCAGGAGTATTGCTATCAGGGACTACTCAGATCGCTGCTGGAGCGACTCTTGGGCCGGGCGTGATTCTCAGAGACACGATTGTAGGGGAGCAAGCTAACGTCAAAGCAGGGTCTATTGCTGAGAAGTCGATCATTGGAGCCAGAGTGCAGTTAGGGCCTTATGCGCATCTTAGACCCGAGTCCGAAGTGGGCGAAGACTCGAAGATCGGCAACTTTGTCGAACTCAAGAAATCGAAGATTGGCGCGCACACGAGCGTGGCGCATCTTTCTTATCTTGGGGATGCGACGGTTGGTCGAAATGTCAACATTGGTTGTGGATTCATTACGTGCAACTATGATGGAAGAGTGGTCAACGGCGAACGCAAACATCGGACAATCATCGAAGATGAAGTCTTTATGGGGAGCGATTGCCAAACTGTAGCGCCCGTGAAGATCGGAAGAGGGTCTTACGTGGCCTCAGGCTCGACCGTTGTTGAGGATGTGCCACCCGACTCACTGGCGATCGCTAGAACTAGACAGGTGACCAAGCCCGGATACGCGAAGAAACTGCGGCAGAAATGATGAAGCTTCGAAGGAGCGATAACTGATGCTGGTCGCCCTCTTTGCTGGCATTTTGGCCGCCTTGGTGGCGGTGGTTCCTTATCAGCTACATGCGCGGGCGCCATTTGTTTCGTCTCCTGTTTTTTTATTGGCCATTGTGGGCTTCGCTATCGTCTTTCAGCGTTTTGTGCTGGATCGCCGCTCGGCGAGCAGGACCTATGATGGGCTTGCGGATTTATTTATTCATGTGCATTCGCCCTCCAATCCTGACTCTCCTCTGAGGTGGGCCGCGCGAGGCCTGATTTCTGCCCTGTTGGCCGCATGTTGCGGAATCGCGGGAGCTGAGGGCGCTTCGATCGAGCTGACGCACGCCGCAGTGATCCGCTTTAGAAGTCGTGCTTCACGATGGTTTGAGCAGCGCCGCCGCACGGATGCCTCGACTGCATTAGCCGCTGGAGTTGCCGCAGCGTTTGGCTCGCCTTTTGGCGCGATTCTGTTGCCGCTGGAGTTGGGCCTGGGAGGCAGGCAATTGTCAGCGGTGACGGCCGCTTTGGCTGCTTTTTTTGGAGTGCGTGTTCTATCTCGCGCGTTTCCGCAGATTACGGGTGGATTCCCGGATCTATCGATCGCATCTGTTGGGATTTCTGTTTTTGATTATCGCGTCTGGTGCGTGGCGCTTGCGGTGGGGGTAACGGCAGGGGCATTGAGCGCGGGCGTGATTTATTTTTTTCGCTACACGCAAGAGAGTCTTGTCGATCTGTTTCGAACTCAATCATGGATGCGGATGCTGACGACAGGCGTATTGCTCTTTTTGATTGTGATTATTTTTCCGCCGAGCCAGGAGATGCCTGCGCGCTTGATAGAGCAGGCTTTTCAGGGGACTGAGTCTGCTTCCGCCACAGGTTTGATGTTTTGCACGAGGCTCGTGCTCTTGGCTTTGGTGTTGGCTGGTTTTGGAACGATGGGGTTATTCTGGCCTCTTTTCGCGCTTGGCGGGATTTTTGGATCGCTTCTCGGGCAGGCTGCCTCGATGCCGGCGTTTGCGGGTCTTTGCGGGGCGGTTGCTTTCTGGTCTGCTTTTTTGGGGACGCCGCTTTCGGGTGCTGTCGTTGCGCTTGAGCTCAGTCATAGCTTTGATCTACTGATGCCGTGTTTGTTGGCAGGTGTGGTGGCCAAAGAGGTGCGCCAACGGCTGCAGGTAAAAACGCTCTTTGCAGACGACCTCGAAGTGCGGGGGGTGCGTCTGCTTGATGGTCGCGCTGCCACCGTATTGGATTCGATCGCGGTACGTGATGCGATGGTGACAGACCACGACTCGGTTCATGAGCATGAGCCGGTTTCGGGCATCCATGCGCGCTTGGCGCGAGCGCGGTATCCGTTTCTGCCAGTGGTCAATGCGCAAGGTGCGTTTGTCGGAATGCTGACTGTGGATATGGTGCAAGAGGCCTGGCGGCGTCAGTCGGCGGCATCAAACTCCCCGCTCTCAAATCTCCTTGAAGCCAAGGATCTTCTGTATCGATACGGAGGGGTGGCTCCGTCGTTCAAGATCAGCGACAAACTCTCTGCAAGTCATGGAGTGTTTGATCGATTGCCGTGCGTGCCTGTGCTCAGCGATGACAACAAGGTGGTTGGTCTTTTGTTTGTGTACAATGTAAGGCTTGCTTATGATCGCGAAGTGGCGCGACGTTCTATGTTGTTTGAGGAGCAGCGGGAGAAATAGAGCAGTCACGAGTTTGGCATTGTAAATCTCAACTGTTGATATCGTCTGCAACACATTACAGCTTTGCCGCTCGATGATATCATTCCCGGTGGTCCGTCGTGTGCATCACCCCTTACTTGAGTCTCTCGACTGCTCTAAATGATTTAGACGCAAGTCCCGAGAGCTAAGAATTAGAAAGGGCAACATGCGAAAAATAAATTTAGTTGGTGCCACGTTTTCACTGGTCTTCACACTCGGGTGTTCATCCATGCCTGGTGCAAGCAAGTCAGGCGAGGATCTGGCTGCAAGCGGACCTACCGTGGTCAATACCCGGGCAAATCCTGAAACAGTTGAACTGGATCGCAACTACAACGCAAAAACAGGCGCCGAAGTGATCACCGAGGTTAAAGATTTCTCAGCCAAGGTGGTTGACGTGAAACTCAGGTTCGTTAATGCGCCCGTAGAAATCCCTATGCAGCATGTGTCCGGAACTACGTGGCGGGCCACGTTGACCTCCGGCCAGCTGAAGACCTTGGGTGTCGGTAATCAAACAACTCAACATGAAGCAACGGTTATCGCACGGGACTCTTCGGGAGCGGTTGCGAAGAGCAAGACGCCTGTTCAGATCAGCATCAAAGGCCCCGATCTATCTCGGGACTTAGGATAGACGCCAGCCTGGTGCTATCAAGGGTCTGAGCCCAGATTGAACGAGTTAGCAGTGAGGGGCCAAGCATCCCTCATTGTAACTCTGGACAGAAATCCTGAGTCTGGTTCAGTTCTGTATGGAGTTTCGAATGAACTGATACGTGGCGGATTGTCGCGAGTGCGATGGATTCGACTTTACATCTGCCAAGAGTTTGGACGCCTCTGCTCGCCGGTGCTTAGCTAAGCAACTGATATGATAAAGCGCCCAACTCCATAGGAATGGGCAATGTTAGGTACGGCGCTTGCTTCAGCGGCCAGGCGGAGAAAAGCGCATGGCGTTTCGTGGCTTTAAATTATTTTACGAATGATAGTGCGTGGTTCACCTATAAAAAAAGCCCTTCTGATTGCTCTTCTAGGGATCACTGCCGCGAGTTCGTTCGCTTTGGCCGATCTTTCGTTGACTGAGGCTCGCGCGTTGCTTGCCTCGCGCAAGGGCATCCGTCCCATGGAGTTCGTTCCTATCAAGAAGCCCAAAGAGCCCTTTATGATGGGTTGTGATCCCAACGAGGAGGGCAAAATTTCGAATGGAGATAGTTTGTGCCTCGACCCTGAGAAGCCCGCTCATCCCGTGCAGATCTCTTGGGACTTTGAGATGCAGACGACCGAAGTCACTCAGGCTCAATGGTATGAAGTGAAGGGGACTGCTCCAAGTTTGTTCAAGAAAGAAGAGAATTGCCCAGGTAACTACATTGCAGAGCTTGGGATCTGTC
>CAZGCK010000125.1:0-8956 GCA_964524175.1 uncultured Bacteriovoracaceae bacterium
GGGCTGGACTTCGGTGCTCTCCAGATCATTGAGCCGGGTCAGACTCAGCCATTGACAGTCACCCTTCTGGGCGGGGCGACCCAAGCTGCTTCTCAGACGGATCATTTCGCAGCCGATGATGCGGCTCTTCAGGCCAGAATTGATATTCTCTTCGTGATCGACACTTCAGGATCGATGGTAAACGAGCAAGCGTCGTTGGCGGCCAGTTTCCCGACCTTCATCGCTGGCGCAGCCAACAACGCTTGGGACTTCAATATTGCGGTGACTACCGCCGCTGTTGGCTGCTTCACTCCGATTGGAAGCTGCACGAGAGGCAGCTTCTTTCCTCTTGGTGGGTCCAACCGCATCATGAACCGCAATACGCCCAATCTAGCTGCCGTGTTCGCGAGTCATGTCAATGTGGGAATAACCGGAGGTGACGAAAACGGCTTGGAGGCTAGTCGGTTTGCGCTGAGCGCGCCGTTGATCTCTTCGACGGACTCAGCTACCGGAAATGCTGGTTTCTTGCGTGATGAAGCCAAGCTTGCGGTCATCTTTGTCTCGGATGAGGATGACAGTCCAGCAGTCAATCCTGTCGGTGTCTATCAGAACTTCTTAACGCAATTGAAGAACGGTCGTTCGGACATGGTCTCAGTGGCCGCAGTGGTAGGCACTGCTAGTTGTCCGGGCACAGCGGCGTTAGGCGCTCGATACATCGATCTTGCTAACGCTTTTAGCGGTGTGGTCGAACCAATCTGTGCTCCCGATTGGGCACCTGTTCTACAGAACATCTCTCAGAATCTATTTGCTGGCAGAAAGCGCTTTTCCTTGAGCAATACGCCCTCGTCTTCGTCAATCGCTGTCTCGGTTGACGGAGTGCAAGTCCCGCAAACGGAACCAAATGGCACCGTTAACTGGACTTACGACGCCGTAAATAATCAGGTGGTGTTTACTGATCCGATCCTGAGGCAGACAGTGGATATCACTTACCAGGTGACCTGTAGCTAAGAGGCGTCTCGCTTGGGTTAAAGCGCGCAGGTGTCTAAAGTCTAGACACTAGCGCCTCTAGATCACTGGATTTTTTCCCAGTCTTGATCGGCACGAGCCTTGAAATATAGGGGTTATGCTTTCAATTAGAATAAGCGCATTAGCTGCTCTGATTTTGATGTCGGGACTCTGTGCGGGGCCTTCGTCACTCTCGGTGGCATACGCCGCGATGGGTGGCCCTGGCGTTTGCGGGACGTCGTGCCTGGCAGGTGGTCGTCAGTTTGGGATGTTTGGCCCGTTCTACAGCACCCCTTTTCTCCCGCCGATGCCCTATGCGTATATGACCGGACAAATGCCGTACCTGTATCCTATGATGGGTATGTACCCTTCTTATGTTTCGAACATCTCTATGCCTCCTTCTCCCTGGCAAATGCCGATGGTTAATCCAGTTGGTTTTCCGATGGCGGGTGGAGCGAGGATCGTTCGTCATAAACCAGCTTCCAAGCACCCTTCCAAGAAACTCACAAAAAAGACGACTTGGTCTGGCATTCGCGCTGTTGCCAGTCAGTAAGATTGCAATTGATCATCTAGCCTTGGCGATCTGACTGCGGGCACGTACAATCAGTGCGTGCGCCTCTATTTTTTTCCTGCTCTCCTGCCTCTAGCTCCCGTCATTCCTTGGGTCTTGACCGGTCTGGGCGCGGTCGCCGGCATTTTGCGGGCAGTTCGTAAACTGCCGCGATGGACCTATGCCAGCGGTGCGTTCTTCGTTGCCGCGGCCGGAGTTTGGGTGTGGCAATGGGTGGGCTTACCCTCCGAGCGCGAGGGGACTTCGTTGACGCCAGCGAGACTATTGCCCTCATTTGTTTTGCGGTCGGCGGCTGAGTCAGCGAGCAAGCCAACTGGGATGGGAGATGTTTCGGGAGGCAAAGAGAACCACGCTCATGGTGGGGTATTTCGAGAGAAGTGGTTCCAGATGACTCCATTTCGGGCGTTATCGACGCCTTTTGTTTTCGATGGCGCTCTCGTAGTGGGTTCCTTTGAGGGGACGTTAGAGGGTATTTCGATTCACAACGGGCAGTCTGTGTGGTCCCTGAAGAAGCAAGAGCCCATTCTCGCGACCCCCATTGCTCATCAGGGCGTTGCTTTTGTGGGAGAGGGACTGCATACGGCCGTGTCGTCCGCCATGACTGCGGTCGACTTGGTCCATCAAAAGACACTCTGGCAAAGGCGATTTTTAGGTCACATCGAGAGTCCTCCTGCGATCGATTCCGCTCGAAAAAGACTTTATCTAGGAAGTGGACCGCGGGGCCTTTGGGCCGTGAGTCTCTCTACTGGAGATGTGCTTTGGCATTCTGAGTTGGGCCATATTGATTCGACTCCATTGCTTTTGTCGTCAGGACGATTGTTTGTGGCCAGTCAGCCTGACGAGAAGAAGGTTGAGTCACTCTTTCATGAAGTCGATCCTTTGAGTGGCAAGCCGCTTTGGAGCCTATCCATACCGGGCAAGCCTTGGGGGATCCCGCTAGGAGGCGCAGATGGCGATGTGTGGCTCACCACCGGCGTAGGTCAGATTGGCGAGCTGCAAGCATCTGATCAGGGGTGGTCACTGCGCATCTCAATCTTTGAGCGCAAAGTGATTTGGACCCAGAAGCTGGCTACGATGACGATGCCAACGAGTTTGTTGACCGAAGCGGGCACCGTCATCCACACGTTGAAGAATGGGCAGCTCCTGGCTATGGATAAGCAGACGGGATCGACAATTTGGGCGACAAATCTAGCAAAGAGCTTTCAAGCTTCCGCGACTTTGATGAAGGTGGGAGTCAGAGAGCTTCTGGTAGCTACTTCTTTTTCAGGATTTCTGTTTATGCTCGATGCTAAAACGGGCCAGGAAGTCGCGCAGATCGAAGTCGGCGCCAACTCTAACTCTTCTCCACTCTGGGATGCGAGCTCTAAAACGCTCTTTGTCGCGACACCCGGCACTGTGGCCGCCTATGAGATTCACCTTTGAAAACACTTTGGCTGAAGCTTTCAGAAGAAGTCTCGTTACCTGAGGGTTTGTCTAAAGATCTTCAGGAAAAATTGGTCCACCTATTCGACCAGGGTGCAAAAAATTCTCCCTGGGTTCGCGCTCTCACTGAACTGGGTTTGAAGGCTCCTGCGGATCACGCGCAGATGTTGAGTTTCAGATCCGGCACCGCTTACATCAACGGAACCTTGCTTGTCTCAGTGGCCAGCGGGGGATGGGTTGAGCCGATCCAGTCGGCCGACGGATTTGGCTACCAATCAAGCCCGAACTGGCTGCGATTGCCTGCGCTACTGAAGGCGCAGTGGCGCCTAGAGAGGTTTCTTGATCATGCTCTGAGTTCGAAAGACTTGCTCACTGGCGACGACGCGATTACGCGCAGTCTGGCGCTAGGGCTCGCGATGCAGTCTCTCATGCTGCGCTTGCCAAAGCATGAACCTCGAGAGCTAGCAAAGTGGCTTGCAGACGGGGGGCGGTCAGCTCCTGCTTCGGTTCGTGATGTGGTGAAACGGATGCAGGAGATTCAGCTCAAGAGAACCGAGCTGAGTCGTGCTTGGCAGGTGCTGTTTCCGACGGGGAGTGTGAGCACTCAAAAAGAAGCACCGACTTTTTACTGGTCTGGCGGGGACAGCAAGGATGACGTCAGCGCGCTCAAGGCTGTCGGGCAACCTTCTTTAGAGCACAAAAGCCCCTACACCTGGAACGGTCTTCCAGTATTTCATGGCAGGGTGAGGGGCCGTCCAGTTCTGGTTGATCTCACCTCAAACGAGATGCCTTCTGTGAGCGCTGCCGATCCCGTTGTGTATGTGTTCGCTAAAGCTCGCCCTCAAGCTGTAGAGTACTATGAAGGCGCAAGTGCCCTTGTTTTCGCTGAAGGGGGGCTTCTCGCTCATGCCTGTGTCGTAGCTCGCGAGCGAGGGATTCCTTCGGTTACGGGAGTGGGGCGCTCCTTCATCGTTGCCATGCGCGAGAACCCAGGTTGTTGGATCTTAGTCGATGGGTCTGAAGGAACAGTTACTCTAAATCACGACTCAAACGTCTCCGGCTGAGCCATCTGCCAAGGTCGTGCAAACGTTTCCGGGATTTGATGGCCAAGCAACGAACCTGGCTTAATAAAATCATAGATCTCATCGTAATTACGCACATCAGTCGAGTTCACACGTCTCATGATGTGCCAGGGTCGAAGCTCAGCGGGGTTCCGTAGTCCCGCGGCGCCAACCACTTCGAGGAGGCTATGCACGGTTTCTCTCTGAAAGTTCGCCACACGAGTGGCCTTGTTTGGGACGTGGAGGCCCTTGACCAGCTCTGGATTTTGGGTTGCGACTCCAGTGGGACAGTTGTTGGAGTTGCAGCGCAGGGCTTGAATGCAGCCGAGCGCGAACATCATCGCCCGTGCAGAGTTGCATAAGTCCGCCCCAAGAGCCATGAGCGCCGCCATGTGAAACCCGGTAGTGACTTTGCCAGCGGCAATGATGCGGACTTTGTCGCGGACCCCGATTCCGATGAGGGTATTGTGAACAAAAACGAGGCCCTCTTTAAGAGGTGTGCCGACTGAGTTCGAGAATTCGATGGGAGCCGCGCCTGTGCCGCCTTCTCCTCCGTCCACCGTGATGAAGTCGGGAGTGATTCCTGTTTTGATCATCGCTTTTGCAACCGCAAGAAACTCACGGCGCTTGCCGATGCATAGTTTAAATCCGATGGGTTTTCCGTTCGAAAGCTCTCGCAGCTGAGCGACAAACTGGAGCAGTCCTTCGGGGGTTGAGAAAGACGAGTGCGCTGGAGGTGAGACCACGTCTTTCCCTGGGACTACGCCACGGATCTCAATGATCTCCTGAGTCAGCTTGCTCGCAGGCAGGATGCCTCCGTGGCCGGGCTTGGCTCCCTGTGAAAGCTTAATCTCGATCATCTTCACGTTGGGTAGGTTCGAGCGCTTTCTGAACTCTTCAGCGCTGAACGAACCATCTGGATTTCTGCATCCAAAATATCCAGTTCCGATTTGCCAAACCAAATCGCCGCCGGGTTGCAAGTGATAGGGGCTCAGGCCTCCTTCTCCTGTGTTGTGGTAAAAACCGCCAGTTTTGGCCCCCTGATTCAGCGCGAGGATCGCGTTCTTGCTGAGCGAACCGTAGCTCATCGCGGAGACATTGAGGAGCGCAGCCATATAGGGCTGCTTGCAGTCAGGACCTCCGACTTTCACTCGTGGAGGGTCATGAGGTACTTTTTTGGGAACAAGCGAGTGATTAATCCATTCGTAGTCCTGCGCGTACACATCGCTTTGGGTGCCAAATGGAAGCGTGTCCAGGGTTTTTTTTGCGCGCTGATAGATGATGGATCGACGCTCGCGATCAAAGGGAACTCCGTCTTTATTAGACTCAATGAAGTACTGGTTGATCTCGGGGCGAATCAGCTCCATGAGATATCGGCCGTGCCCGAGTACCGGAAAATTGCGGCGAATGGATTGTTTGGTTTGCAAGACGTCCACAACGCCGATGCCAAAGATAGGCAGTAAAACGACTAGTGAGTATAGAGCGCTTGGCCAGATCACGCTCGCGCCAGCAACGGCAGAGAATGAGATCGCTGAAACGGTCCAGAAAGTATTTCTCATATAGTCTAATAGTTTAACGTCGCTCCGTGTTCACGTACAGAAAATGCGACTTTGCTATCGCATGTCAGATTCGTGACGGAGTGGCAGGCTCTAAGCTCCGGCAGGAGTCTGGGAGATTTTTCTCTCCAGTGCGGTCTTGCGTGCCTCAAGCTGTTTACGGAGCCGGAGCGTGCTAGTCAGGGGCGGTTGCACGAGCGGGGATGCAAGCTCGGACTCAATTGCGTGCAGGCTGCTCTTCAAATCCCCTAATTCTTCGAGTGCACGCACTTTTGTCATTGCAGCCTTTAATCGTTGATTGCCGTACGCGAACT
Organism: uncultured Bacteriovoracaceae bacterium; assembly: GCA_964524175.1. Lineage (GTDB taxonomy): Bacteria > Bdellovibrionota > UBA1018 > UBA1018 > UBA1018 > CAZGCK01. The sequence goes on from CAZGCK010000125.1 coordinate 5,909, forward strand.
CAAGTGCTCGCTCGGCCGCCAGTAGCGCGCCCTTAGCATCACGACCAGGCTCGACCAAGAGTTTTGCCAAGCCTGCATGAAACGTATACTCATTTGGGAACCGACGAATTCCTTCGCGATAGATCGCCTCGCTCTCGGCAACTTTTCCTGCCTTGCCCAGGCAATAGGCCTTCTCTAGATTCGGTCCTCGCGCAAAGCTCGTGTCTTCATCGGCTGCTTCTTTAGAGTAGGCATCAGCACAGGCCAGGTATGCTCCCTTTGCGCGTGCCTTGTCTTGGAGTCGATCGTAGAGGTCTCCGCGAGTTTGGGCGATATCGGCTTGAGTGTAGTAGCTTCCTTTCAAAAGCGATGGCTGTGCAAAGAAGGTCTCGCTGAGTGCAGCGGCTTTGCTAAGTGCATCGCGGCTTTCATTAACGTTACCCGACTCGTTCGCCGAATTCGGCCCGCAGTGCGGCTTCGAGATCGGCGAGGGTCTGCAAATTTTCAAACGTCCTCACCGACCGCGGAAACAGTTTGGCCCACTCGACAATGATCTTGCGAGTTTCGGCGATATCACGATTGGACTGTGCGATTCCTAAGCGAGCCCGCAGAAGGTCTTCAAGCCGTGGATCATGCAACCGCAAAAAGAGCTCGGCATAAGGCTCGAGCCAGCGCTGAGCCAGCTGCGGCTCGTCTCTGTCGAGTGCGATTTTTGCGGCTTGATAGCGGGCATCCGCGTTACCGGCGTCTGCCTGCACAATGAGCTGGGCGTAGCCCTCCATTCGATTCTCGTAGCTTAGGCGAGCTGCAGCGATGAATTCGCTCTCGGTGCGATATCCCACGAGACGAGTAATTTCATCTCCTTGGGGCGTGGTGAAGACCACAGTCGGGAGCGCCTGAATATGGTATTTGTTCTTCAGGTCATTGTACGCGTCGTTGTCAGCATCGAGCTTGAGTTTCACGATGCGGCCTTGGGTTTCTTTCTTGAACTTCTTGGACTTGAAGACCACCCCGTCCAAGTGATTGCACGGCGGGCACCAGATGCCAAAGAAGTCGATCAAAAGGGGGAGTTTTTTGCTGGCCGCGAGCTCAAAGGCCTTGCTTGGATCGTTGACCCAGAAGTCCGTTGCTTCATCTAAGTGGGGGCGTGCCGGTTTGCCTGAGTTGCGTGAGAACACGAGTTTTGTATGTCGTTCTTCTGTTTTAAGAGCGAGAGAAGCCGGTACCGCAAAGGACTGTGGTTTTTTCAGGCAAAATGTCTTCGCGTTGTCGCAAACATAGGCTGATGTTCGGATTGTTTTGCCAAGGGTGCTCGGGTTTAAGCTCACCAAAATCCTTCCGGTGTCGATTTGAAGAGGAAGTGAGCTCTGTCCGAATCGGGCTTCGGCGGGTGCCTTCTCGTTAAAGTGATGCCCCTCAGGAGGAGTGATCTCAAGTATACCTTTGTTAAACTGAGAAGTAAGCGGAGGGATGGAAGCTCCAAACGCTGCATTAACGGTCATCATACCTAGGATGATAGCGATCATATCCAGCACCTCATTTGCCAACGCTGGGTCTATCATAAATGGGTGAGGATTTCCGATAGGACTATCGGCTGCGGCTTTGTCTATCAATTCAGTAGTGTAGGTTTATCGCCGCCGCGTGGCAGAGTGGATCCCGTATTCTTTGAGCTTGGTGTAAAGGTGAGAGCGATCCATTCGGAGGTTGAGTGCCATCTTACTCACGTTCCCCTCCAGGCGCTCATATTCCGTTTTCAAAATTGCACTCTCAAAAGCTGCTACTTTTTCGTAAAAATCGCCAATTTCGGACGAAGCAGAGGAAGAGGTTCCGGCCATAGCCGCCACTGCCGCGTTTTTTGCTGCGTCGCGAAATTTTGGCGGCAGATCCGCCACGTCGATTTCGGAGTTATCGATCATCGCAGAAAGGTAGGCAACGAGGTTGCCGAGCTCTCGGATATTGCCTGGCCATGAATAGGACTTGAGGACGTCGAGGGCTTCTGGGGTAAATGACAGACCAGGGACAGCCTGTCGTTTCGTAAAGTGCTCAACCAGAAGTGGGATATCTTCCTTACGTTCTTTGAGGGGTGGGAGCTGAACTGGCAAAACATTGAGGCGTTGGAGGAGGTCATCCTTAAACTGACCTGTTTTTACCATCTCCTCGAGATTTTTATTGGTCGCACAAATCACCCTAAATTCAAGCTGCAGGACTCTCGAAGAGCCAAGGCGCGTGACTTCCTTTTCCTGTAGGATGCGCAAGAGCTTGGCCTGAATGTCGAGGGGCATGTTGGCGATTTCGTCAAAGTAGACGATTCCTCCGTTCGCTTCTTCAAAAATGCCCTTGGTCAATTTATCTGCACCCGTGAAAGCGCCTTTTTCGTGACCAAAAAGCAGGCTTTCTGCCGTTGTGCTCTGAATCGTCGATGAATCTACCGCTACAAACGGGGCCCACGATCCGTCGGGCAGTGTTTTACGCAACTGTCGCGCAACGACTTCTTTGCCCGTCCCTGTTTCGCCGGTGATGACCACATTTGCGGGGCTATTGCGTAGGCGGGAGATGGTCTTTCGGAGAGCGACGATCGATGGACTCTCGCCAATCATCACATGCTGGCGCTGATGCTCTTCAGTCTCGAAGTTTTGCTGGTTTTTGCGCTGTAGTAGGCTGCGTCTTTCAAGTAGTCGCGAGAGCGCAAGATGCAAGGCTTCCGGCTCGAACTCCTTTCCCAGGTAGTCGGCGGCGCCAAGGACCATCGCTTCTCGAACGGTTTCGAAGTCCGTCATGGCACTGATCATGACGATCGACAGATCTGGATCGAGCTCTAAAAACTTAGGGATCGACTGGAGACCTTCAGAGGGTGATCGCATTTGGATGTCGAGCAGCAAGACGTCTATTGGGTACTTCTTAAGAATCGCGATCGCTTCGTCGGAGTGATAGGCTGTCCGGCACTCGTACTTTCCTTTGAGCGCATGTTTGATTGCCAGCTGAAAAACAGCGTCGTCATCACAAATCAGGATTTGAGGAAGCCGAGTTCCGCTCGCGGAGGTAATCATCTCTTTACGATAGGGGGAGTTT
>CAZGCK010000125.1:8966-10474 GCA_964524175.1 uncultured Bacteriovoracaceae bacterium
TTGCCGTCGGCGACGGCGGGGTTAAGGGTGGTTTTGCCCGTGGCGCGGCTGAAGACGGCGGCACGAGTGAAGAGCTTGGCGGCGAAGCGTGCCGAGTTCCGCGCGTGGTGGTAATCATCGCTTTAGGATAGGGGGAGTTGCCTGAATCCCCAAGACCGAAACGAGAAGAAGTGTAGGCGAAATGCGGCAGCGAGCTTTTTTAAGTGTCGTGGATTGCCAACACTTATTGCGCTGAGTCAAATTAAAGCGATTTTACATAATGGCCTATACCTTGCTCTGGATGCCCACAGATCAATTCAAATTATTGTGTGGGAGTACAAGAATGAACTTACGAGAATTTCATATTGCTTGCCGGAGTGATGCGACCGTCTTGATATCGGGGCCTACAGGGAGCGGCAAGACCCGTCTCGCTCGCAAAATTCATGAACAAAGCGAACGCAAACTGCGACCATTCGTGACGGTCAATTTAGCCTCTTTACATGAGGGGACGCTCGAGTCTGAGCTTTTTGGGCATGAGAGAGGAGCATTTACAGGCGCCGATCAGCGTCGTGTTGGGCGCATTGAGGGTGCGCAGGGAGGAACACTGTTTTTAGATGAGATTGGTGATCTAAGTCCCCGCCTTCAAGCCCGCTTGCTCGAGTTTCTGCAGTCCAAGACACTCACTGCTGTTGGCGGCAACCGCACCATCCAGATGAATGTGAGAGTCATTGCGGCAACTCATAGAAACCTTGAGCAGGAAGCGAAAGTGGGCCGATTTCGAGAAGACCTCTTTCATCGGCTTAGGGTGATCACTATCAGTTTGCCTGGTTTATCTGACAGTCCCGAAGACTTTAATGAGGTATTGCACGACTGCTTAAACGATGTTTGTGCAAATCTCGGTAGGTCGATCCTGAGGATCTCTGAAGAAGCAGCCGGGCGTTTTGAGGCTTACCATTGGCCTGGCAATTACCGGGAGCTTCGCAACGTGCTCGAATACGCCATTCATAGCAGTCAAAACGGTGAGATTAGCATTGGGGATTTACCTCGCTGGTTTGGGGATGCGCCTGCCTCGGAGGCAGAGCCAAGATCGGGCTCTACTGTCCTCAAGGTAGCGGAGGTGGGTCTTACTCTTGATTTTCAAGAGACTTTTGCGAGGTTCGAAAAGGATTACCTAGCGTGGGCTTTGGGGCGCTATCGAGGCCGTATAAATAAAACTGCTAGAGAAATTGGGATGAATAAGACGACCCTCATTCGACGAATTAGGGCGTATGGCATCCAGGTGGCGGGCGTCAGAGAGGTGCAGGAGGCACTAGTTGACGCACCGTGATTTATTAAGTCTGGGGAGTTACAGAAAAAAAAGTCACTGGTTCAGAAAAATTCTATTGCACCAAATTTGGACCTCCGATAGTACACGTCCTCACCGCATGTGACGAAATGAAGTGACTTCACGGTACTTCCGAAAAGTAGTCGTCATGTGGTTGTTCTTTGAAAATTTGGGATGAATTTTTTGAAAGAGAAAGTGGGGTCGA
>CAZGCK010000126.1:0-10312 GCA_964524175.1 uncultured Bacteriovoracaceae bacterium
AATTTGTAGAACATTACAAAAAGTTCAAAGATAAGCACTTTCCAAATGAGAAAGATGAGATCTTCAATGAGGTCGTTTACCTGACCGTAAAAAAACTAAAGAACGCAGGCATCCAAGAAGAAGCGTTATTAGACAAACTTGTGGATGAAAGCCTGGGGGCGTGGAGCGCGGACTGCAATGGAAGAAGGGTTCGAGCTGCAGCCCAAGGCATCTACATCGCCTCGTCTTGCAGTCCTACCGCCGGATCTGGAACCTTCTAAGCATTAACCCAAGTTCGCCTGGCGTTGCTTGAACCACATCCCGCCGCCAGCTAGTGCAGCGATGGCAAAGATCGCAAGAGCGATCATGGTTTTGTTGGCCATCACCGTGCCCAAGATGCCTGCGTCTTCTTCAGCGGACTGGTCGCTACCTGCAGAGGCGGGATCACGCGTAGCTTCCGCGGCTGCATTTGCTTGTGCCTGAGCTGCCAAGCGGGCCTGCTGCGCGGCCTCAGCTTGTCTCTGAGTTTCTGCGGCTGCGGCGGTGGCTGCTTCTGCTGCAGCGTCTGGTGCCGGAGCAGGGGTTCCGCCGCTGTTCGAAGGAGGCTCACTCGGAGGCGTTGTCGTCGCGGCAGATAAGCCAGGGCTTTCGGAAGGGCTGGCTTGCGTTGATTTGGATTTTTTTACGCCGCCTTTGCGTGCCTTCTTGCGCGGTTTCTCGCTGACTGGAGCTCCTTGATCCGAAGGGGCTGGGTCGAGTCCCGGTATCAGGTCCGTGCCCGCAGTGGGCGCGTCCTCTAGCGCAGGGTCTGGGTTTGCAGAAATCTCTTCGCCTGCCGCGGGGTCTTGTTGCGCGGATTGAGAAGAGCACCCGCTCCAGGTCTGCATCGAGACGGGGACTGCGACTAGGAGAATGAACAAGCTCAAGCGATCTGTTTTTTTCATAGGTAAGTTTCCCACTTATGATGCTAGACGAACGACGCTATGAGCGAAATCGGCAATTTTTACCGCGGGTTGAGTTCAATTCTTTTTATTTAATTTAAAAAGCGCCTCAGCCGCGGCTTTGAGAGCGTCCTTTGATGGCGCGCCTTCTCCAGCGCTTGCGCGGGGTTTGAACCAGTCACAGAAGTTGGACTTCTCTTTGTCAACGACTCGATCGGCCTGAGACTCGATGCACTCATTGTTGTAAGAGCGGTGGTGGTTCACGCAATTGAGGCATGCATGCGTATCTACGCCGCATTTTGCGCAGCTGTCCTGTCGGCCATAGTCGGAGGCGGTCAAAGAAGCTCCGCATTTCCAGCAGTTCATCGGATCGCTCCTTCCGGCAATGCATGGGCCGACTCGGGAGCTACGCGAGCGAAGTACCCGCGTTTCCACCAAGCTTCGAGCGCGACTGCGATCCCAAGCATCAGGCAAGCCAAGGGCTTGACAGAAAGCTGACGGAGTTGATCACGTAGGCCGCGCGGCAGGAGATCCGAATAGCTCAGCGTCATTATCGCCCATGCGATCCCTAAAACAGCAATCCATCGATATCGGCTCGCTTTGGACTCTGCAGATTCCAGGCAAACAAAGCCCGCGAGAAGCAGGGGGGCGTAGAGGATCATCGCGTTGTTTTGCCCGAGAGGCGAAAACACTGTCATGAACATGGATCCAAGAGCTGCGGAGAGCAGAAGTCCTCCGTGGAGAAGGCGGTCTCGAATCTCACCTTTTCCAATCACGCCTTCTTGTCCCAGCTCCCTGAGTAGCCAAAGTCCCGTAAACAGGGCCAGTGCAACTCCGCTAACGCCGGTAACGACTTGAATGGCACTCAAGCTAATGGAGAGTCCCGTCGCATGATTCACGAATGCGAAGATATTCTCAAAATTGAGGACCGAGTCTTGGAGAAAGTTCGTAAAGCTGGTCATCCAGGTCACCTGAAACTGGGCTAACGTCTGCGCAGGTATGAAGAGATAGGGCAGGAGGTACCATCCTCCAAGTGCGGCAGCGAAAGTAGCGGGAAGCTTGATATCCCGTTGGATGAGGATCCATGAGAGCAGGGCGAGGCCTGCGACAGGAAGGGGTTGAAATTTCCAATTCAAGATCATTGCAAGCAGAGTCGCTGCAAGCCAGGGGCGCGTGAATAGAAGCGAGATAGAAAGCAGCAAGATGCCGGCAATCATGACTTCAAGCTTGCTGGCCAAGATGCCGCTAAAAAGCTGAGCGGCAACGGCCATCCAAAAGAAGTGTCGATACTTGGAGTCGGTGTTCGCGGCTCTTCCAAAGGCTTGGTAGAACTTCATGGCTCCTAGGACAAAGACGGCCCAGGATGCTCCCATGTAGATGACCATCCCGAGTTTTTCGGGCAGCACGGAGATGGGGCCAAAAACCATCAGCGCGCAAGCGGGAGAGTAGAAGTAGTATCCAACGTGGGTTCCAAAATCGTTTGCATAGGGATCTTGCAAATGCCAAATCGCATTGCCCGCGCCCGAGAAAACTCTAAAATGGCCCGGCACTTTCTGAAGCAGCAGCTTGATGAGAGCTAACAGGCTCAAGAGCGCGCAAGCAGTAAGGCCCCAGTTTTTGCGAATCCACCCCATGCGACTAATATGGCATAGCCTGAATTTATGGCTATCCCATATTAAGGATTCTCGACACTAAAGCGGCAAGATCTCTAGCGGTCCCTTGCGCTCCTCGCGGATTCCGTCCAGCATCGCGCGCGCTGCCGAGACGACGGTGCTGTAAGGAACCTTGCGTTCGAGCGCTGCTCGCCGGATCGAGAAGCTATCCTTGATAGCCTGTTCGTCAGACGTCGTGTTGATGACAAGTGAGAAATTTCCGGCGCGGATCGCATCCACGCAGTGGGGAGATCCGTCCCGCACGCGATTGATGACTTTGCAGCCTAGATCATAGCTATTGAGGAATCGGGCTGTTCCTGCGGTTGCCCAGAGCTCAAAACCTAATTCGCTTAAACCGCGGGCGATGGGCAAGATTTCGGCTTTGTCTTCGTCGCGAATCGACAAGAAGACACTTCCTCCTCGCGGCAATGCCATACCGGCCGCCGTCATCGCTTTTGCGTAGGCCCCCGCAAAGGTGCGGCCTCGACCCATGACCTCGCCCGTCGATTTCATCTCGGGTCCTAAGAGCACGTCGACGCCCGGGAATTTATTGAAAGGGAAAACCGGGGCCTTTACGTTAAATGTCGTGAGCCCCAGATCTAGGTCTTCGCGAATGCCCAAGTCGTGCAATCGCTTGCCGAGCATGACCTGGACAGCGAGCTTGGCGAGAGGTTTGCCCACAGCTTTGCTGATAAATGGGACGGTACGCGAGGCGCGGGGATTGACTTCGAGAAGGTAGATGCGATCGCCTTGGATCGCGAACTGCGCGTTCATCAAGCCAACGACGTTGAGCCGCTTGGCCAACTCGCGCGTATAGGTTCGAATCCGGTCGCAGACGTTGACCGACAAAGTGGCCACTGGCAAAGAGCAAGCGCTATCCCCAGAGTGGATGCCGGCTTCTTCGATGTGCTCCATCAAGCCGCCGATATATGTCTCGCGTCCGTCACTGATGGCGTCGATATCGACTTCGGTGGCACGATCGAGAAAACGGTCGATCAAGACCGGCGCGTTTTCTGAGATCTGAAGGGCCTCGTCGATCCATTGCCTGAGTCCCGCCTCGCCATGGACGATGCGCATGCCTTTGCCGCCCAATACGTAAGAGGGTCGCACCAGTACGGGGTAACCTAGCTTGTTGGCTCGTTCGATCGCCTCGGACTTGGTGCGCGCGATCGTCGCCTCGGGCTGCTCAAGCCCCAGCGGCCTCAGTTCTCGCACGATCTCCTCGCACTTGCCGCGGTCCTCGGCCATGTCGATGCTGGCTACCGAGGTGCCAAGGATCTTGAGCCCGCCCCGCTCGAGCGCGCGCGCGATCTTCAACGGGGTTTGGCCGCCAAACTGGACGATCACGCCCAGGGGTTTTTCGATCCGCGCGATGTTGAGCACGTGCTCAGGGGTGAGGGGCTCAAAGTAAAGTTTGTCGGAGATGTCGAAGTCCGTACTCACGGTCTCGGGATTGGAGTTGACCATGATAGTCTCGACTCCCGACGCCCTCAGCGCCATAGCGGCGTGAACGCAGCAGTAATCAAACTCAATGCCTTGGCCGATACGATTGGGCCCGCCACCCAAGATCATGACTTTTGGGCGCGAAGAGATGCGGGACTCGTCGCTCGAAGGTCGGCTGCGATAACTGCTGTAAAGATAGGGTGTTTTGGCTTCGAACTCGGCGGCGCAGGTGTCGACCGAGTGAAAAACGCCGTGAACCTCGAGCTTTTCGCGATCCAGGCGGACTTGTTCTTCTGTGACTCCCAGGATTTCGGATAGGGCTCGATCGGACCAGCCTCGCGCCTTGATCGCGCGGAGCTGTTCAGCGGTCGGTGGCCACTTGGCTTTGATCTCGGACTCCATTGCGAGCAGCGAGGCGATTCGTGCGATAAACCACGGATCAATATGCGAGCGCCTCGCGATTTCGGCTGGATCCGCCCCCTGCCTCAAAGCATCCCCGATCGCCAGGATTCGACGAGGAGTGGCCATCTCGATGAGATCCCATCGAGGTCCACTTTTCCAATCCGCTGGAGGAGCAGGCAGATCCTTCATTCGATCAAGAGGTTTAAACCAAGGCGAGTCAGTCTCAAGGCCCGCGAGTGCTTTGCCGAGCGATTCTTCAAACGTGCGGCCGATCGCCATGACTTCGCCCACGGATTTCATCTGCGTGGTGAGGATCGGCTCGGTGGGGCGAAATTTCTCAAAATCAAAGCGTGGGATCTTGGTCACCACGTAGTCGATCGAAGGCTCGAAGCTGCAAGGAGTGGTGCCGGTGATGTCGTTGGTGAGTTCATCGAGCGTGTATCCCACGGCAAGCTTGGCTGCGACGCGGGCAATCGGAAACCCGGTCGCTTTGGATGCCAGGGCGCTTGAGCGGGACACGCGCGGATTCATTTCGATCACAATCACGCGACCTGTCTTGGGGTGCACGGCAAATTGGATATTCGATCCGCCTGTCTCCACTCCAATCGCCCGGATGATGCGAATCGATTGGTCGCGTAGGTTCTGATACTCGCGATCGGTCAATGTTTGCGCTGGAGCCACGGTAATGCTGTCGCCCGTATGCACGCCCATGGGGTCAAAATTTTCGATCGAACAAACGATGATGACGTTGTCCTTGCGATCGCGAACGACTTCGAGCTCGAACTCTTTCCAGCCTATCAAGCTCTCTTCAACGAGCACGTCCTGGGTGGGTGACAAAAACAACGCCCGCTCAACTTTTTCGAGAAACTCAGCTTCGGTCGCGGCAGTCCCGCCGCCCTCGCCACCCAAGGTGAAGGAAGGTCGCAAAATCAACGGCAATCCGAGATCGCGCACGATCTTTCGCGCATCATCCAGCGAGCGAGCCACCGCGCTGCGCGCGCTATCGACTCCGATCGCGGTCATGGTCTTCTTAAAAGTCTCGCGGTCCTCAGCTTTGTGGATCGCTTCAGGAGTCGCGCCGAGAAGCTCGACTCCGTGCTTGGCTAAGACTCCGCTTTTGTGAAGCGCCATCGTGAGATTCAAAGCGGTTTGTCCGCCCATTGTCGGCAACAAAGCTTGCGGTTTTTCTTTTTGGATCACGCGCTCGACAAACTCAGGCGTGAGGGGCTCGACGTAAACGCGATCCGAGAGTTCTGGATCGGTCATAATAGTAGCCGGGTTTGAATTGACGAGAACGACCTCGTAGCCTTCTTCTCGGAGCGCTTTGAGCGCCTGAGTCCCCGAATAGTCAAACTCGCAGGCCTGACCGATGACGATCGGGCCGCTGCCGATCAACAGGATTTTGCGGATATCCTTTCTCCGGGGCATACGAAGTCTCCTTTTTGGTACAAATGCTTCGCATTTGAGGGCTTTCTTCATGAATACCGGCTAGATGACGCGAAAGCAATCTTGCAGTCTAACCGTGCACTGCGATAGGTTCACTTCACTTTCATGCCCTCTCTCAATTCACCCTCATCCGCTTTAGGCGGCTTGCTTAAAAGCCTTCAAAAGAGCTTTCACCAAAAGAACTATCTCTCCTCGGATCCTCTTGAGTTTGTTCATCGCTATTCTGACCCACTGGACCAAGAAATCGTTGCCCTCATCGCGGCGCTACTCGCTTACGGCAATGTCAAACAGATCCGCCGATCCGTGGGAGAGGCGCTCAACAAGATCGAAGGGCTCCGCCAATCACCCAAGCTTTGGGTTCAAAGCTTGAGCACAGAATCCGGGCGCGCAGAGTCTCGTCGCGCATTGAATGGGTGGGTTCATCGCTTCAACGTGGGCGATGATTTAGTGCTACTCGGAGCCGTTCTTTCTCAGAGTTGGCTTGCGCATGGCTCGATGGGCGCCCAGTTTGTTGCGAACCTGGATCCTCGCGCTAGCGACATCAGCGAAGCGCTCGATGCACTCATTCGAGTCTGGAGAAAGTGGGCCCATGCAATCGATCCTACGCGAGCTTCAGGGTCTTTCTCTTACTTCCTGACCGCGCCAGAGGACGGGAGCTGCTGTAAACGCTGGTGTATGTTCTTGAGATGGATGGGACGTAAGGACGAGCTTGATCCAGGACTCTGGGCTCAAGGCGAAATACTCTCTGCACAGTTCCCGCCTGGACGATGGCTGCGAGCGTCACAGCTTGTCATACCGCTCGATACTCATACGGGAAGAATCAGTCAGTACCTCGCGCTGACAAAGCGAAAGAGTCTCAATTGGCAGGCGGCCCTCGAAGTGACTGCCTCCCTTCGTCGATGGGATAGTGATGACCCTACGCGCTACGACTTTGCCCTCGCCCGTCTTGGCATCCTAGATCTCTGTCAGCGCAAATATAAAAAAGAAATCTGCACCCAATGCCAGCTCTTGCCCGCCTGTCGGTTCGCTCGTAAAAAGGGTATACGTGGCTGATACAAGAAAGTTTTTGCTCACCGCTTTCGTGGCATATGCCATTGCGACGCTGACCTCGCAGGCGATGATGAGCATCGGTGCAGCGATTTTGGCGCTCGCGGTTTTTGTTTCCTATGGGGGTCCGCGCGGAGTTTGGGATGCGGTAAAGCGCATCCCCGCGTTTAAAACCTACCTCTGGCTGTCGGGCGCTCTCGTGACTGCCATGTGGGTGAGTTTAGTGGTGGCGAAGGTCGCGCCACTGAGTTGGGGTAAGAACTCGGTCGTACCTCACTTTGGCGAGGACATGGCAAAGTCTTGGTACTTTGCCTGGCCGGTGATCCTCTATGCGGGTCTCATCAAGCTCGATGTAAAAGATCGAAACCTCGTCAGCCGGAGTTGGCTGCTTGCATTGGGTTTGATCTCGATCATTGGCGTAATCCAATATTTTACCGGTTGGCCGCGGCCCCAGCCTATTCCTGAGAGCTTGGATCGCTTTCATACGACGATGTTTTTTGGACATCATCTCTCGACAGCGAGCATCTTGATTTTTCCTTTCTTCATGGCCCTCCAAGAGTGGCGCAAGTCGCTGACGGGCCAAGCCCTGCTGAAGTGGCCGCTTCTCTCGTTGATTCTCCTCCTCTCGTTCGCGACGTTGATGCTGACCCACTCACGCACTTTATGGGTCGCTTTGCCTCTGGGGATCTTGGTTTGGGCTCTTCGGTTCTTGAATCGGCGCAGGCAAATCATTGCCGTTGGCGCCTTGCTCGCATTTGCTGCGGTAGGGACTCAGCTGCCTCAGGTGCAAGGTCGATTTGGCGATACTTTGGGAATGAAAACCCGGTGGATGCTTTGGGATACAAATCTCATGTTCCTCAAGCTGCGTCCTTTGACGGGTGCAGGGTTTAGACGCAATATCGACGCTGCTTACTATTATTTTGAGTCGTTACCGACCAGCGCGTTCCCGATCAACGGCTATGTCTTCTCGGGACACGCCCACAACAATTTGATCGACCTCCTGGGTGGCACAGGTCTGCTCGGCGCGATCGCTTGGCTAGCTTGGTGTTTTTGGGTGTTCAAAGTGCTGGCCGGGGGCCGTGAGCGGAGTTGGGGGCTGCTTTGCGCCTGGATTGTGTTTCACCTGAATGGAATCACGCAGGTCAATTTTTGGGAAGGTAAAGTGATGCATCAGATGATGTGGTCACTGTCGTGGGCTTACTTGATCTTTCTTGAAGCTCGTCCCGTTCAAGACGATCGCCCGCATCCGGTGGCAGCCGAGGTGTACTCGTGACCGCACCATTGCCTCGCATTGTGATTGACGGTCGGATGGTGGGGCCAGTCCCCCACGGGTTTGGAAGATACGTTTCTCATCTGGCTCAAGGTCTTGCCGAGATTCGCGAGACACTGCCCCTGGCTTACGAACCCGTGTTTTTGATTCACGGCGAGAGTGTGCCTGAGGCGTTTAAAGGATTTGCGACATGTCGTTTGGGAGCCGGGTTCTTGAATCCGCTAGAGATGCTCGAAATCCCCACGGTTTTGTCGCGCCTAGGGGCGGCCGCGTATCATAGTCCGACCTTTGCTAGCCTGCCGTACTCGCCATGCCCGTGGGTCTCTTCGGTCTACGACCTCAATCATCTGCAGTATGGTGGCTTCAAGCAGCGCCTCTATTATCGAAGTCTGCTCAGACCCTTTATGCTGAAGGCAAAAGTCTTGACGACTATCTCCGCGTTCTCCCGAAGCGAAATTGCTTCCTGGACGGGAATTCCAGCTGAAAAAATCGAAGTCGTGGACGTGGCGATCGATCCGGGTTTTCACTCGCGCGTAGCCCCCGCGCTCGTGGGCCCTGTACTGGAGCGTCACTCATTGCGATTGGGGCGATATTTTTTCTGCCTTTCCAATCCCAAGCCTCACAAGAATCTTAAAACGCTCCTCGAAGCCTATGCAAAGTATCGCGACCAGTGCCGTACTCCAGAGCCTTGGGACTTGGTGCTGAATCTCAAGCCGGGTCAGCTTGAAGGGACTGAATCGCCTGGAGTGCGACTCATCGGCCCTCCGACGGACGCTGAAGTCAGAGCCCTCATGACCGGCTCGGGTGCAGTGGTGTTTCCTTCAACCTACGAAGGTTTTGGGTTGCCTCCAGTCGAAGCTGCCTGCTTGGGGGCACCCATTATCGTGTCGCGGATTCCGGCTCATTTAGAGGGACTTCGAGACCTTAAGCCTGACGAAGTGCGCTGGGTCGAAGCCACAGACGTCCAGGGGTGGACTCAGGCATTGGGCTCCACGGATGATCTTCGTGGTGTGTCATCGAATTCCCGATTCGCAATTATTAATCGTTTTAGCGTCGCGAAAATGGGTGCTCATATGGACCGTCTCTATCGACGTGTGCTAAGCCTTTTGTGACATGCGACATGTGCTCCTGACCGGCGCGGCCGGTTTCATCGGATCTCATCTGAGTGAGGCCCTCCTCAAAAAAGGTTATGCCGTCACTGGTTTGGATAATTTCTTGACGGGCCGCAAAGAGAACCTTGCGACGGCGTTGAAGCACCCGGAGTTTCAACTCGTCGAAAGAGATGTCTGCGATCCGCTGGATGAGAACTTGTTTCCTCTTATAAAGAAGCATGGGCTCCACGGCGTACTGCACTTTGCTTGTCCTGCGAGTCCGGTCGATTTTGATCGCATCCCTTACGAGATCCTGGCCGTCGATTCGATCGGTACGATGAACACGGTTAACCTCGCGCTTAAGTACGACGCAAGATACCTTGTCGCGTCGACTTCCGAGATTTACGGCGACCCCTTAGTTCATCCCCAAAAAGAAGATTACTTCGGTAACGTCAACACGATCGGCCCACGCGCCTGCTATGACGAGGCCAAGCGTTTTGCCGAAGCATACGTGAGCACTGCGATTCGTGGAGTGGGCAAGCAGCTCGGCGGCAAGTCCTATAAGCCACTCAACGGCGGGATGGTGCGCATTTTTAACACGTATGGTCCACGCATGCGGCCTGATGATGGTCGAGTCGTGCCGGAGCTTTGCATGCAAGCACTGACGGGACGTCCGTTGACTTTGCATGGAGATGGTTCACAGACGCGTAGTTTCTACTTTGTGACGGATTTAGTGGACGGGATCGTTCGCCTCTTTGAGAGCTCGTTGCGTGAGCGAGTGAACGTCGGCAATCCGGTCGAGCGTTCAGTGAGGGACTTTGCTGAAGCCGTGATCCGCTTGTCGGGCAGCGCCTCTACGATCTCTTACCTGCCTGCGCGACAGGACGACCCTCGCCGTCGTTGCCCAGATATCACCCGCGCGAAGACTCAGCTCGGCTGGTCGCCTCGAGTGGATCTCGATGAAGGCCTGCTCGCATCCTTGGAATACTTTCGTTCCGAGCTGAAATGACCCAGCTTAAGGTCGCGCTCGTCCACGACTGG
>CAZGCK010000127.1:0-5966 GCA_964524175.1 uncultured Bacteriovoracaceae bacterium
CAGTAGTGATCATCCTATAGATTCGATCAACATCAACAGGCTGAGGGACCAGTTTTAAAGCGGCACATTATTCGCCGGCTCAACTGGAGGGGCAAGCTCGATGAGATCCATCGGCTCTTCAATTCCCTCCATGCCATCAAAATCCTCTTCGAGCTCATCTTCAGGACGGGCATCAGCAACACAGCCCGGCAGACCCGGTCCATCTCCTACTCGAATATGCAGGTGGTTGCGATGAGAAGGCATGTGCCTGATGAACCTTTTATATTTGTCCCAATCCTCGTCGCCTCGAACGGCCTTGCCCAACTTGCGAATATGCCTCTTATCTAGAAAAATCACCTTCACGCAGGCAAATGGGTTCTTGAATATATTCTTGATCAGCCACCAGTTTGCCTTGGCATCAAAGTCCGTGATGAACGCATTGGGAGACTCGCGCCCCGGCCTGACCGAGAGAAACCCAAAGTCTGCATCTTGCCCAGTCGTGTGTGAAGCATGCCCTTTAGGACCTGAACGACCCGCCAAGCACCCGCCCCGGGGAGCAGCGATATCTCCAATCAGAAACCGCACGCCCGCGTATTTGGGATCGGAGTACTCTTGAGCGACTTGCCTACCTGTCCACTCAATGAGCCCAGCCATGTGATCCGTGGCAAACTGAGTGCATCGATCTGGAGCTCTGAGCACGATGCGATTCTGCGCCGTCGGAACGATAGGCCGGCCCCAAGCGAGAAAGCCATTGTTCACTGTGCAGAAGGCCTGATCCCCCCGCTTGCCCATTTCCTGTATGATGACCGAAAGCACGTCCTTGATCTTGCCACCTTCTACGTTCTTGATAAACGCGTGTTGCTCAGGAGTGAGCTCATCGCAAAAGTTAGGCTTGAAGCGATCCATCGTGCAGACTTTGGATCCGATCCGCTTGCGGCGCCGGCCCTTCGAGCGTTGAACCTTGCTGCAGCATCGATGACCGTTGAAGGCGAATTCAGGATTCCAATCGGCACAAAAGTCGAGCCTGGGCGCCTGGGCATTGGGAATCAGTTGACCGACCCCATCTCGCTGATCTCCAGAGTTATCCGAAACCGGCGCACAAGGAGGGAACTCGGGCAGTGATGCCCGCGCAGCTTGGGCGTCATGCGGCAAGGCCATGCCCATGAAAGCACCAAAAAGCAGCAAGAGTAGGAGGACCGTAGACTTTAGAGACACTTTTTTGAGGATATGTAGGAACGGGCCCGGAGTCAAATCAGGGGCGCATTCTCTCGAATCAGCCTCACCTGTTGCTCAAGGTCGGCCGTCTCGTCATTCCAATACCGATGGGTGTTGAATTGCGGAAACGCGGCCGGAAACGCGGGATCATCCCATCGTCGAGCTACCCATGCAGTGTAGTGAATAAACCGGAGCGCCCTCAGGGGCTCGATCAATCCGAGGGTTTTTCTATCGAAGGCTCGAAGCTCTTCATACCCTTCGAGCAACAAAGAACGCTGCGCTCGAGCCGCCTCATCGCGCCCCGAAACTAACAGCCAGACATCTTGGATCGGAGGCCCGCGGACCATGTCATCAAAATCGAGAAAAAAGAAATGCCCTTCGGAGTTCATCAGAAGATTGCCCAAATGGCAGTCACCGTGCAGTCGCTGAACGGGAGCATCCGCAAAACCAGCACGAGACAAAGCCAAGACCTCTTTAGCGGCTGCCTCATACCGACCCCGAAACTCAGCAGGCAACCACCGATCCAGAAGATAAGTGAGATTTGCCTCGCCGTAGGTCTCTGGACTGATCTGAATTCGATGCGGAGCCGCGCGCGAGGCGCCCACAACATGCACTCGGGCAAGCAATCGACCCACGCGAATCAATTGATCGTCGCTGAGTTCACCTGGAGCACGGCCTCCCACCTTAGGAAAAATCGCATAGAAAATCCCTTGCGGCGTGGCTCGGAGCGTATCCCCGGGTGAATCCGAAAAAGGAATCGGAGCGATTGCCGGAATCTCCGCCTCGACCAAGTCCCTTAAGAAAAGATGCTCCTCAAGGATTTGCTCGGAGCTCCAGCGACCGGGGCGATAAAACTTCACCACTCGGCGCCGCGCGGAGGGAGCAGCTTCTTCTTCAAGCTCAACGTCATAAACGCGGTTCTCGAAACTATTCAGCGCCAAGCAACGCCCCGAGCAGATCAGCCCGGCTTTCTCGACAGCTTCGAGAACTCGCTCGGGTGTGAGCTCAAAGAAAAACTGCGTCCTCTCGTCACCCCATGCGCTGGCGCTCACCCCTCGTCGTCCTGCGGGTCAGTCGCCTGCTGAGCGAGTCTTTCTGCTTCAAGCTCTCGGAGAATCCTCTCAGCCGGGGTCTCCAATCTCTTGCTGCTATTGCAAGAGCGACAAGAGGGTACAATGTTGTTCTGAGTACTCGCTCCGCCTCTGGCAAGCGGGACGACATGATCCATGGTGAGATTCTTTGGGTCGAACTTCTGATTACAGTAGTGGCAAAGCCCCTTTGCGAGAACATCAAGCCACCATCGCGACTTGCGCAGCTTTTGAGCTTTCTCTCGCTCAGCCCGCAAACGCTTTGGGTCTGTGTGCCGCGGATCCAGCTCATAGTAGGGCTCTTTGGGTGACATGAGAGCAGAAAGCCTACCATGGGGGGCATAGCGTGTACACTGGGGCTGCCCGAGTTATTGCAATTTGCACGAATAGATCAGCTATCCTCTGTACGATTCAGAATAGATTCAATAGACTATCAGCATGTCCACTCCTCAGAAGCGCCAGACCATCATCTCGCTAGGACTATACAAGAGTGCGCTATGGAGAGACCTGCACAAGATCTGGGGATTTGGCAACTCAGCCGGCCTGATCGCAACTCAAAATGACGATGAAGCCATTGATGCGCTCAAAAAGTCACGAGCCTCCGTATTGGTCTTTGGTTTAGAGAACCCCGCCCAACTCAAAACCATCGCTGCCTTTCTCGCGCGAGCCGCCGCTGAAGCTCCTCATATCCCTCTGATCTGGGTCGTGATCAGCAAGCTTCACCATCCATCACTTCCTAAGCTACTCAAGAAAATGGGATGCAAAGAAGAGATCGATGGAGGCGTGATTGCCAAGGGCCTGAAGCTCAAGCTTCAACGCTTGGTGACAGTGCTTGAAGCCATCCATGGCCAAACCAAGCAAGCTGCGCCTCAAATCGCCAAAACATCGACCGACGCAGAGACCACCAAGCAAAAGACTGTTCGCAAAGCATTGGTCAATGAAACCGCCCCCCTTTCTGTCAGCGATGACTGCTGGATCACGAGCGCATCCGCTTCGAAGCGAGTCCAAGAGATGTGGATGATTACGGTGATGGGACCAGGCGCAACAGCAGGGCGTTGGGTCAAGACTAATCATCCTGGGGCGACTAGCCAACCTTGGCTTTGGACTCCCCACAAGCCAGATGTCGACCCATTTGTTAAATATGGAAAATGGATTTTTATAGGCCGACAGCCTGAGTTCAAGAACTATCAGTGGACTTTTACGAGCAAGACGCCAGAACTTCTGTACCTGGAAGCCGGCAAGGTGATCGCCAAGCGCTTCAGTCTGGATTCGGTGGGTGACCTGATTTTGCCGCGCAACTCCTCTTTCGCCGAGCAAAAAGTCCCACTCATGAAGGCGAGCTTTGAATATTCCATCTACCTAAAGAATGAAAAGGGACCACCGGATTCCCTTCCTAAATATTTTGAGAAAAACAAAGAGAAATTCACGCCAGACTACACCATCGAAGTGGACCCTAACGCCGGCAAACTTCTAGAGATCGAGCTCTCTCAAGAAGAGGCCAAAGACTGGAACAATGGCCTGACGCCCGACGAAGCCAAGCCGGACTGGAATGGCTTGAAGCCTGAAAAGGATACCACTGACGAAGATGAAGAAGACCCGTACAAAGAGCTCACGGCGGGATTTTCAGAAACAAAAAAAGGAACGAACAAAACCGAAACAAAGCCCGAGGCTGACTACGACTTCGCAAAGCCAGCAGACTCATCTGCCGTCTACAATGAGCGCGACGCTCGCGCAGAAAGGGAAGCGAAGGCTGCCGCGCGAGAAGCGGCCGAAGCCAAAGCTGCCAGGGAAGCTAAGATCGCCGCGCGAGAAGCGGCCGAAGCCAAAGCCGCTAGGGAAGCTAAGATCGCCGCGCGAGAAGCGGCCGAGGCTAAAGCCGCTAGGGAAGCTAAGATCGCCGCGCGAGAAGCGGCCGAAGCTAAAGCCGCCCACGAAGCTAAAGTTGCAGCTCGCGAAGCGGCTGAGGCTAAAGCCGCTAAAGAGACAAAAAAAATCACGCGTCCACCTCAGGAACGCACATCCCCTGCAGTTCCTGATCCCTCAGCGGCAAGACCCTCTCAAGAAGGTAAGTCCGCTCAACAAGCGGGCAAGGAAGAAAAATCGCAAAACCCGGGAACACAGGGACCCTCCAAGATGAGCGCTCCGAGCGGCGAAGCTGGCGCAGACATTCTCGAGGACCTCCAAAAGGAGGCAAAAGAAGCTGGCTTCATGCCAGAAGTCGCGAGCCCACCCCCCAAGCGAGTGACGCTTCCCAAGTCTGGCTTTGGAAATAAGACCGACATCCCACCTCAAAGGCTCAAGCTTTACTCAAAGGCTCTCGCAAAGCTCGCTCCTAAGCCCGGCCTTTTTCAAGTGGTTGGGGACCCCGAAGAGCGCCTTTCTTACTTAAAGGAAGTCAAACTGCTCAACAGCCCCGCGACGATCTGGACACCTCATCAGAAGCTTCGCGAGGTTTCTAAAGTGGACGAGTTCTCGCTTGAAACCAAGACCTTTAGGATTCAGTACCCAACTGGCTTCAGCCAGTCAGGCTTTAGGTCGGCTCTCGACACCCATCAAGCCGATCGAGTCTACTTCAACGTGAACCTCAACCGGACCGCTCTGTTCTTCGCTCAGTCTCGCTCCGAACTAGACATGAGAAACGACGGATTTCATGTGCCGCTGCCAGATAGCATTTATGAGGTCCAGCGACGCGCTCACTTTCGGCTTAAAATCTCGGACGATAGAAACTTCATCGTAGAGCTGGGCCCTTCCGGCTCTGGGCGCATCATCGATATCAGCGCCGGAGGGTTGGGCGTTGAGGTCGAGCCTCAGATCGCGCAACGCTACAAGCAGGGCGATATCTTGCCCAACATTTCTTTCGAGATCTACGGCAAGCGACTTCACTGCTCAGGACAAGTGAGATGGATTAAGCAGGGAAAGGCCGAGCACGCCATTGGCCTCAAGTTCATCAAATTGGATCCATTCGATGCCGAAGGCATCCATCTATTCGTGATGGAAGAGAACTTCGACTACATCAACGAACACTTAGTTTAAGACAAAGCTTTTGACCTCGAAGCAAAGTCAGCAAGACTCACCGGAGCCACCTGATGGGTCCAAGCTTCGCCATATCCCACTATCTAAAAATCCCCTTTAAGTTCAAGCGCTTTACCTCGCAAACCGCCACCCACATCAGTTGACTTGAGCAACTTACTATAATAACTACACATTCTTTATGGAAACACCCACCCCCTATCGCCAGCACCTCAAAGCCAAGCTTGCCGCGCGACAAGCTGCGCGTCCTGGCTATTCGATGCGGGCCTTCGCGCGCGACCTCTCCTATGGGCCATCACAACTTTCGCGAGTGATCAACGGCAAGCAGCACCTTTCGCTGCCCTCCGCTCGGCTCATTTCCGAAAGGCTTTTTGAATCCGAAGCAGACCGTGAATATTTTCTCGCACAAGTCGAAGTCGAGTCCGCACCGACCCCCTCGCTTAGACAAGCAGCTCGAGTCAAACTTGAGCAACTTAAGGACGCCCAATCCGAGGAGCGACTTCTTAAGCTCGAACAAGACGCGTTTCAAGTCATCTCCGATTGGTATCATTTTCCCATTCTGGATCTCATGACGTTTCATCAACCTCCCAACACTGGCAAAAGCGTGGCTGAGTTTCTCGGGATCTCGCGCGCGGAGGCTGAGCTCGCCATCGA
>CAZGCK010000127.1:5976-9514 GCA_964524175.1 uncultured Bacteriovoracaceae bacterium
GGGCCTGGGTTCTCACCATCCCCGCATCGGCCTTCGTGTCTGGCCTCATGTGGTGGCTGCTCCATACCCTCGGCCTGTGATCGAGATCCGCAAGGTTTCCACCGCTGACGGCGCCGTGCTGGCTGAAGTCATGGCCATCCAGGCTGAGCTCGCCATCGAGCGACTCATGCGCATGGGCATGCTCAAACGCGAAAGCGACCGCTGGCACAAGGTGCACTCCAACGTCGTCGTGCCGAGCGGCGCTCCCAAGACGGGGGTTAGGAAGTTTCATCGCAGCATGATCTGCAAGGCTCTTGAAGCGATCGAAGGCCAAGACATCGACCGTCGCTATCTGTCCGCTTACACCATCGCTCTGGCTCCTAAGGATTTGCCCAAGCTCAAAACCTCCATCGATGATTTTCTCAAAAAAGTAAGCGAGCTCTCCGCGCGATCCCGACCCAAGTCACGCCTCTACCAAATGAACGTCCAACTCTTCGATCTCGAAACAAACCGGAGAAACAAATGAAAACTCTCTTTTCAACGACCCTTCTCGCTCTCACCCTCTCCACTTCAGCCCTTGCAGGTGAAGGATCCGGAGTGGGCAACGGCGGGGGCCTATGGACCTGCCGAGATAACACTCCCGAGCGCGCTCTGATATGGGCTGAGCTGCTCGATCTGTCGGAAGCGCAGCGCGAGTTTCATCTCAAAATCGACCGCGCATCCCCACTCAACGTGGATGGTTGGCTCGCCTACGTCTCGCATAGCATGGCCTGGGCAACACCCGAGTTCGCGCAGGAATACCAAAAGCGCATCAAGCTCGTCAAAGCAAGCTTTCCTAGTGCCTTGGTCAACGAGTCCGAATTTCGCGGAACCGCGGATTTTCTCCACCGCACATCGCCTGACGACTCGACCTGCCCCGAAGGCACGATCTCTCACGATGCCAACGGCAAAGCCCCTGAGCAACTTGCTAACTTCACCAATCAAAACCACCTCATCGTGAATCAGCAGCTTTGGAGCTCAAAAAAACTGGCCGACATCGACCGAGCCGCCCTCATGGTTCATGAAGCGATCTACAAGCTCTTTCGTGATCTAGAAGGCGCGGAAGACTCCGTCAAAACACGTGAAATCGTTGGTTACCTCTTCTCGACGCTCCCCACTTCCAGTTACGCGCATTTGCTCAAGTTCGTGAGAAAGACGACCGGCTCACTCCCTGTCTCCCCAGTGCCTGGCCACTACAGAGACATCATGAGAGCAAGGTTCGATGTCGCGATCAACGACTACAACTTGCGCACCAACCATCTTTTCGCCACCGAGTACGACAAGGATGGAGACACTCGACATAGCCACGAGTTTCTGTGTGAGCGCTCGGGATCCGAAACCCTTTGCAAAATGGTGAACACATCCAATTGGAGATTGAAGCTCAGAGGCTTCGACAAGCAACGCTTGAGATTTTCTGAAGAGAACAGTTTCGTCTGGCACAACAAGCAGCCCAGCGGCACTGTCCGCGCCACGCGATACAAGTTGCTACAATAAATAAAGCCGGGGATGAAGGGTAGCCCCCTCATCCCCGGCGTCAAGCCTGCAACGGGATATCTTAGAGGAGGGCAGGCTGATAGATGCGGTTGATTCCTTCATAGTAACCCGTGAATTGAAGCTTAGTGGTGTTCCAAAGAAAATCAGGCCGCGCGCGGTTGGATTTTAAGTAGTAGCTGCCCCCGATGATTCTGCCGCTTGAATCGAGCTCGAGTGCGTAGTCGTATGCCTTGCTCTCTTTTGAGAAGGATGATGTGCCCACTACTGGGTTCCAGGTCGCATTGATCTCTTTGGTGTAGGTGATCACTGCATGAATGAGGACTTCGCGGCGAGTGCCAGGAGCCGCACCCTCATGAGGACGACGTTCGCCGACGACTTTAGCATCGAATGCGTAAATAGGCTGATTCCAAACCTGGCGCTTCGAATCCACGTCTGCAACGAAACCGCGGCGCTTGATCCCAAGCTCATTGGACATGACGATGTGAAACGCGCCTGCATGGGTGTCATTGCATGCCGAGCTGCTTGAGAATACGCCGGCAATCCGCCTAAAGATGTTGCCTCCTCCGCCCCTTTTGCACCTCATCCCTAGAAACTCTGAAGCCCGCGCGTAGGTGGCGTAGTACTGGTCTATCAAGGCTTTTACATCCGAAGAGCCAAACGAGACCTCAATTCCATTAGAGCTTTTTACCGTAACAGGGCCTGGCTCAGGATGATTGAGAGAAGCCGGAGCCCAACCGTGGCAGATGCCGTTCCAGCTTTCCATGCTCGCGCTTGTTGAACCACGCACCATCTTGACGGTTGGGTAATCGAACCGACCCATAAAAATGTCATACTTCTCGGCGGGCGAGAGCTTCGCCAACTCGTTTTTGGGCATCACTCGAACTTCGTTTTCGCTATACAACCGATATTTAAAACCGTCGCTGCCCGGCAGGTTCCAGCGCGCAGCGATTCCTGCGCGGTTCGACGGCCAGTAAGTATCAGACCACGGCGTGTGGCCATCCATTTTCCCTGAAAGCGGCAACTGATCGAAGCGATATTCATAGGTCGATCCCCATGACCGTGGGTTGTTTGCCCGGTTCCAGGCGCCATCGTTCCCCAGATCCATCGAACTCATCTCAAGCTCCGCCTCTTCTTCAAACATCGTATGAGCGTCTGCATGGGACAAAGTGGGAATGTAGACAGAAAAAATTAGACAAACAAACACATTAGATTTCAATGATTTAAGCATGACTTAGTCTCCCGTTTTTTTCCCGAGTGGGACTTTCGTTAAAGGGAGGCTTAATTGACGCTAGGCGCACTCTCAATAAAAGGCAGGTTTAGGGGTCATCTGTGTGTTGCGTCCACGCAACGCCGCCCTTTTTCAGACTCCCGAAAGCTTTTCTAGCTCCCCGCACTACGTCCGGATATACTGCTGCAACTTTATGAAAGACGTCGCAGCGCACTTGCGCGAACCGCATCCAGATGCGCCCCGGAAGGGCGCGTTCATTACTGCCATTTATAGGCAGGAGGCTCAAAAATGATTCATTTAACCAACATCCAAAAACAGTACGGCACGCACGTCCTATATAAAGACGGCAGCTTTCAGGTACGGCCTGGCGACAAGATCGGGCTAGTCGGTCCGAACGGCGCAGGCAAGACGACGATCTTTCGCATCATCATGGGCGAAGAAGGCATCGACTCGGGCGATGTCAACATCGCCGACAGGCTTGTGATCGGATACTTTTCTCAAAGCGTGGGCGAGATGAGCGGGCGCTCAGCGCTCGAAGAAGTCAAAGCAGGCGCGGGTCGCGTCTCCATCCTTGCAGAGCAGATCGCGAAAATGCAGAAGCAGCTCGAGGACTCTGCAAACAACCCGCTTTCTGACGACGATATGATGGCGCTGCTCGAGCGCTACGGCGAGGCGCAGACTGAGTTCGAGCAACGCGGTGGTTACGACCTCGAATCGCGCGCGCAAGCGATCCTCACAGGCCTGGGCATTGGACCCGATGACTACGACCGCCCCGTTGAGACCTTCAGCGGCGGTTGG
>CAZGCK010000127.1:9524-10310 GCA_964524175.1 uncultured Bacteriovoracaceae bacterium
GGAAAATGCGCATCGCACTAGCCAAGATCCTCGCGCTCAACCCCGGCGTACTCCTCATGGACGAGCCGACCAACCATTTGGATCTCGAATCGATCGTTTGGCTCGAACAATGGCTTAGGGACTTTAAGGGCTCGCTCGTCATGACCAGCCACGATCGCGAGTTCATGAACCGCATCGTCACGCGCATCGTAGAAGTGGCGAACAAATCGATCACGCCTTACACGGGCAATTATGATTTTTACTTGCGTGAGCGTGAGATCCGCCGCGAACAGCTCCATGCCGCCCATCAAAAGCAGAACGATATGTTGGCCAAGGAAGAAGAGTTCATCGCACGGTTCGCTGCTCGCGCCTCTCACGCCGCCCAAGTGCAATCGCGAGTCAAAAAACTAGAGAAGATCGATCGCATCGAGATCCCGGCCGAGGACAAGGTCATGAAGTTTGAGTTTCCGGACTGCCCACGAAGCGGCAACGACGTGGTCAAAATGGAGGGACTTGCCAAAGAATGGCGTCTCGAGGATGGCCACGTCAAACCCGTGTTCAAGGGCGTGAGCGGAGTGCTCAGGCGCCTCGACAAGGTCGCCGTCGTCGGAGTGAATGGCGCGGGCAAATCAACGCTCCTCAAGATTATCTGCGGCCAGACAGACGCGAGTACAGGCCTCGCCCAGGTCGGAGCCGGCGTGAAGGTTGGCTACTTCAGCCAGCACTCGCTCGAAGTCCTCAATCCCAACAAAACGATCTTTCAGGAGATTCACGACCGCATCCCGCACGCGACGATCGGCTACGTGC
>CAZGCK010000128.1:0-7001 GCA_964524175.1 uncultured Bacteriovoracaceae bacterium
CGAGCCAATGCGTTGTCTAGTTCGTTTTGCCCTCTCTTGACGAGATCTTCGTAAAGCTCTGAACCCGGCTGCAATGTTTCATCGCCTCCCTCAGAACAGACAAAGACGGGCTGAACTTCGAACCCACCCTCCCTGACGATAGCTCGGACTGCCCACGCTGCAGAACGCAAAGCATTCATTTCACCAACAAATGGATTGACCGCCCAAATCAAAGTTCTCTTTTTCTTCGCTTCAGCCATGATCCTTTACCCCATTCAAGTTCGACCATTAGAGTCACTTTTCAAGTCCCTGGTATCTTCCTCGACCAATGAACAAGATCGTGACCGGCCCCTAGAGCGTGCAAGATCTCATTAAATAGGAAGGTTTGAATATTTCAAAGAGAATCAAACTCCGAGCACGAGACAGATTGTCCTTTTTGTAGGATTTTAGGGCTCTTTAGAAATCGTACACTTGATTGAGCGAGCGCCCACTCATCGCACGCACATGCACCAATGTCCTCCCGCTCCAAGGACTCTTGAGCACTACTCTTTCCTCAAATGGGTTAGAAACCTTAGCGCAGGTCTTGTCTTTGATCTTCTCGACCAAAGGAAGCACCTCAATGAGGTTAGGAGTCCGATAGAGAGTAGTCACAGCCGCGATGCGCAGACAATCCGTGTTGAGATTGCCCCGCAAAATAAGGTTTGCAGGACTTCCTCCCTTTGCAGGCTCCAAGAACATCTCCTGCACAGGCGCATAGGTGTAGTCATCAATGGTTCGCTCACGCGCCTGAGCGACTCCCAAGGTGCCCACTTGTCGAGCTACTCCCTGGTCATTTACAGCAAAAACTTTATACGTCCCGCTCGACAAGACACCGAGGTTAATGGGCTCAGCGTAGCGAGCCGAAATATCGACGCACCAGCATCCATCCAAGACATAGGTTTGCTGAGTGATATAAACTTCATTCTTACTTTGATCAACTCGCACGGTGCTAGGGCCGATATTGTGGCAACTATCCAACAAATCACCTGCGACGATCACCTGTGCACTATCATTGCTATCAAACCCAGGAGGGATAAACGTATACTCCGGCATCACGGCGACCATTTTTGGCGGAGCTATGTTCGCATCAGCAAAACCGGATTTCGACCATCCGATTAATACGAGTCCCAGCCCCAACACCGTTGCTGCCTTCGCATAGCTCTGCTTCATACTAGTATCTCCCCTTTTAGATTGAACAGCTTTGGAGTTGGCGAGGAGCACTTCTTGTGCCAGCCGCTTGGCAGTTTCAGCAAAAAATAGCGTGAGACATTTCGGCGCCCCCCGTGGGGCGAATTTACCCAGGCCAGAAGTCATCTTTGGATTGCGGCTAAAATCTATCGCGGTGAAAGACAGCACAAAATCTTCTGTTTTTCTACTTCCAACGCGTTGGCTCGTTTTCTGCTTTTATGTGGTCGCATGAGCTCGTCGAACCCCGTTGAAAAGGAAGTCACCATGTCTATTTTTGCCATATGGATTGACCGAGAGAATGCAAAACTATTTCAATTCTCAGAGACGAAAATGGAAAGAAAGAATTTACACAGCGGATACATCGATCACCACACACACCGCCTGGATCAACTTGACCATGCACAAAAGGAAAGAGCGCTCTTCGATGACGTTGCGAAGGAGCTGACAAATGCCGCTCAGATCCTCATCTTGGGACCTGGTGTGGCTAAATACCACTTCCAAACTCACCTCATTGAGCAGTATCCCGCGCTGGCAAAAAAAGTCGTGGGATGTGAGACTGTAGACCATCCCACGGACCCGCAAATCGCTGAGTTTGCGCAGAAGTTCTTCAAGATCGGCTCAAGGTCGACCCAAAGCGCGTAATACGAGTCTCCGTGTGCTGGGCCAGCCTAACCCACGGACGAGCCAAAATGTCCCACGTCAGCTGAAAATTGACAACGCCCTCAAATATAGCTCAGAATGACTCGGCATCTCCTATGCAGATTCATCCGCTCAAATGAAAGCTTACTCTTCATCGCTAGCCCTTCAAGTTGGCGCAGCTACGAGGCATTGCCTCCACTGCGCCAATCCTTTGGCAGCGTCCGAAAGCTCAGCCTTCTGTTGCAAAGGCTGCGATGCCGTCTATCACTTGATCCTCAAGAATCCGCTCCAGGAGTCCCAGGAGTCCTTCGCGTACCTCGACCAACCCGACTTCCTTTCGCTCTACTCTCGCCAAGACAATGTCGGCAATCGTTCTATGGACTTCTATTTGGAAGGAGTCCACTGCGCGGCCTGCGTTTACCTCACCGAAAGAGTAGCCGATCTCGTCAATCACGTAGGAGCGGTTCGACTCAATCTGGCAACATCGATCGCGACCGTCCAGATCGACAACCAAGGGAGCTTCTCGGCTGTAGCTAGCGAGTTTCTCAAGCTAGGCTACCGGCCTCAGCCCGTCCAAAAAGGAGAAGGCGAGGACTTACAAAAATCCGAGAACAGACGGCTGCTCGTTCGCCTCTCGATTGCAGGCGCGTGCTCAGGAAACATTATGCTCTTGGCAGTCTCCCTATACGCAGGCGCTACCGGAGAGCTGGCCCTGAACTTTAGATGGATCAGCTTCTTTCTGTTCTTACCTGTCGTTCTCTATAGCGCTGTCCCTTTTTACGCGAGCGCCTGGGCGGCTATCCGCTCGTTGCGATCCTCGATCGACATTCCAGTGGTATTCGGCATTTTGCTGGGCTCGCTCGTCAGCACGCACAACCTCTTCAGAGGAAATGAAGAAGTCTACTTCGATTCTGTAGCGATGCTGATCTTCTTGCTCCTATCCACCCGCTACCTCTTGAAGCGGATTCAGCAATCCGCTCTCGCCTCTTCGCATCTGATCAAGTTTCTTACACCCACTACAGCTAGACGGCTCTGTTCTAACACATTGGATTTCGAGGATGTTCGAACCGACCAAATCAAGATTGGCGATGTCATCGAAGTTCGCCCCGGTGAGTGCATTCCGGTTGACGGGATTGTTCAGCAAGGTTCGAGCTCAGTGAACTGCGCGCTTCTATCGGGAGAGTCAAAGCCGATGCAAGTGCAGGAGCGGAGTCCCGTTTTTGCTGGGACTGAAAACATAGACTCTCCATTGCTGATCCAAGTCCAAAGCTCGGCGAGCGCCACACGTCTCAGTCAGATTCTGCAATCCATGCGGTCCGCTCAGGAGCGTAAAGCGCCCATCACGGTTTTTGCGGACCGGGTATCTAGAATCTTCGTGCTCTTCGTGGTCTTCATTTCGGCACTCATCTTTGTTTGGGGTCTGCAGGGCCAGTGGCACGAGGGATTGAACCGGGCGCTTGCTCTAGCAATCGTGACCTGCCCTTGCACATTTGCGCTGGCTACACCGCTTGCCCTCAGCATCGCTCTTGGCCGACTCGCCAAGGCTGGCGCACTTCTTAAGGGGCCTGACGTGCTCGAGCGACTGACACAGGTTCATTCTGTCTTCTTAGACAAGACCGGGACCCTAACTCATGGCCAGCCCGAAGTACTTTCCTGGACGATGCTAGAAAACAATCAAGAGCGCGAAGAGCAGATCCAAGCTGCAATCCTCGCGATCGAGTCCCGCTCGATTCATCCTATCGCCCGCGCTCTCGTCCGCTACCTCAGCCCTCGAGTCCGCATGGACCTACCTACAGTCTCGCACTCACGCGAAAAACTAGGTCGAGGGATTTGGGCAGTCGTCCAAGGTGATACGATCGAGATCCGACGCTCCGAGCGCTTGGGCGCAGGAACGGAGGTCGTGGTAGAGCTAAATGGAAATCCCGTTGCGCAGATTGCCCTTGGAGACCGCGTCCGGGAAGAGGCATCCAAGACCATTGCAGAGCTCAGAGCCTTGGGGCTGCGCCCTTGGCTCCTATCAGGTGATACCGCTGCCGCCGCTAAAAGTGTCGCCCGCCAAGTCGGCATCAGCTCGGTGAGTGTCATCGCCGAAGCATCTCCCGAAAAAAAGAGCCAGGTCATACAGAAAACACCCCTATCACTCATGGTTGGTGATGGCGCGAATGACGCCATCGCACTCGCGGCTGCCCACGTGGGCGTAGCTGTCCAAGGTGGCGTAGAAATCAGCATGCGTGCCGCTGACGTCTATCTAAGCCGACCCGGCATCCGGGCTCTCCACCAACTCATCGTCGTCTCGCAGGAGACGCTGAAGGTCATTCGCAGAAACTTCAAATTCTCGATCGTCTACAACATAGTCGCTGGAGTCGCGGCGGTATCCGGAAAAATCGACCCTTTATTCGCGGCGATTCTAATGCCCATGAGTGCGTTCACGGTTTTTCTCTCCTCGATCGCTGGAACAAAGAGAATGAAGCGAGCACTCAAGGAGCTCAATCCGTGAACATTATCTATTTAATGTTGCCGCTGGCATTGCTTTTAGGCTTTGGTTTTCTTGCCGCCTTCATCAAAATGAGCATAGATGGCCAATACGAAGACCTCGAGACACCTGCCCACCGAATTTTGATCGATGAAATCTCCAACCCTGAGCACCGAGAGAGGAAGCGCTCCCATGTCCCTTGAGAACCAAGTCAGCACAGAACGGTTTTATTACGATGACAGTATCGTACGAAAGTTCATCATAGCCACTATTGGCTGGGGCTTTGTCGCGCTTTTGCTTGGGGTGTTCATCGCATCCCAGCTCGCTGACTGGAGGCTCAATTTCGGAATCTCTTGGCTTACCTTCGGCCGCATGAGACCGCTGCACACCAATGCCGCGATCTTCGCATTCGCCGGCAATGCTATTTTCGCTGGCATCTATTACTCGACCCAGCGCTTGCTCAAGACAAGGATGTTCTCGGATCTCCTGAGCAGCCTGCACTTTTGGGGATGGCAGGCGATCATCGTAGCAGCTGCGATCACGCTGCCATTGGGTTACACCGTCGGAAAAGAATACGCAGAGCTCGAGTGGCCCATTGGACTCACCATCACAGTTGTTTGGGTAATTTTTGGCGTAAACTTCTTTGGTACCTTGGCTCGTCGACGTGAACGACATATCTATGTCGCGATTTGGTTTTACATCGCTACGATTGTCACGGTCGCACTTCTTCACGTCATCAATACGATCCAGATTCCAATCTCCTTCTTTAAGAGCTACCCAGTTTATGCCGGCGTCCAAGACGCGCTGGTGCAATGGTGGTACGGCCACAACGCCGTCGCCTTCGTGTTAACCACGCCTTTCTTGGGCCTGATGTATTACTTCCTCCCCAAGGCAGCCAACAAGCCGGTCTACAGCTACCGACTCTCCGTCATCCACTTCTGGTCGCTCGTGTTCATCTACATCTGGGCCGGTCCCCATCACCTGCTTTATACGGCACTCCCAGATTGGGCCCAGACTCTCGGCATGGTTTTTAGCATCATGTTACTGGCTCCCAGCTGGGGTGGGATGATCAATGGACTTCTGACTCTCCGAGGTGCTTGGCATCGGGTGAGAACTGAACCTATCCTCAAGTTCTTTGTTGCTGGACTCACTTTTTACGGAATGTCAACGTTCGAAGGGCCGCTCCTTTCGATCAAATCTGTGAGCGCTTTAGGTCACTACACGGATTGGATCATCGCGCACGTCCATGGCGGAACCTTAGGCTGGAACGGATTTTTGACTTTCGCGATGGTGTACTGGTTGGTTCCAAAACTCTGGAAAACCGAGCTCTACAGCGATCGCTTAGCTAACGCACACTTTTGGAGCGGATTTCTCGGCACCGTTCTTTACATGGTCTCCATGTGGATCGCTGGAATCACTCAAGGCTTGATGTGGCGGGCGATGGATGGAGCGGGAAGACTGGTTTACCCAGACTTCATCGAGACGGTCATCAAGATTGTACCACTCTATTACGTTCGTGCGATCGGCGGAGGCCTCTACCTCGTTGGTTTTGTCGTCATGATGTACAATATCTACCAAACCATTCGACGCGCGCCGCGCGAACTACCAGACGAGGCCGCTACCGCTCGTAAACTGACGCCAAATACCCTTGAGAACCTGGGACCTAGGCCTCATCGGATGCTTGAAGGCTTGCCTACCGTCTTCACCGTGCTCACGTTGATTGCAGTGGGAGTTGGCACCATCATAGAACTCGTACCCACCTTCTTTGCTGGAGACTATGTAGAGGCCAACCCTTTGCTTAAACCCTACACGGGGCTGCAGCTTCAAGGGCGCGACATCTATATTCGAGAGGGCTGTTACCTTTGCCACTCCCAAATGATCCGGCCTATGGCTTCGGAGACTTTGCGCTACGGCGAGTACTCGCGTGCGCAAGAATCGATGTACGACCGCCCCTTTCAGTGGGGATCCAAGAGAACGGGCCCGGATCTAGCCAGGCTCTCCGGAAAATACCCTGACCTCTGGCATTACCGCCACATGATGGACCCCAGGGAAGTGGTTCCCGGCTCAATCATGCCTGCTTATCCTTGGCTCTTTAGGGACAAGACGGATTTCTCGACAACTCAAAGAAAACTCGAAGTCCTTAAGTCGCTGGGAGATCCTTACTCGGATCTAGACATTAAGTACGCAGAGCAAAGCGCTCGAGAGGAAGCTAAGAGAATCGCCGACGGACTCAAGGCTCAGGGAACCACCGTCAACGAAGAAAAGGAGATCATCGCATTGATCGCGTATCTCCAACGCCTTGGCCAAGACTTCAAGCGAGGGCTCATCAAATGATCCAGAAAGCACTACTTAACTACCACCTACCCCAACTGACCTGCGTTGGCCTGATT
The DNA here is from genome assembly GCA_964524175.1 of uncultured Bacteriovoracaceae bacterium. Classification (GTDB taxonomy): domain Bacteria; phylum Bdellovibrionota; class UBA1018; order UBA1018; family UBA1018; genus CAZGCK01. Next base: position 6,709 of record CAZGCK010000128.1, read on the forward strand.
CTGTTCATGCTCGTCTTCATCGGAGCATTGATCTGGGTCCTTCGCGCAGGGAGTGTCGAAACCTATACTCGACTCAGCAACCTACCTTTAGAGGAGCATTGTCATGAGTGACTCAAAAGAACCTAAGCACATTTACGACGATATCGTGGAGCTCGACAATCAACTCCCTCGGTGGTGGATCAACCTGTTCTACCTGACAATAGTTTTCGCCGCCGGATACTTCTTTTACTACAGCATGGGCAGCGGTCCCACGCTCGTTCAAGAGTATGAGCGCGAGAAAAGCGCCGCCGAAC
>CAZGCK010000128.1:7011-10085 GCA_964524175.1 uncultured Bacteriovoracaceae bacterium
CCGAACTTGTAGAGCTCGTAAGAAAGGACGCTTATAAACCTGCATCCGAGGACGAGCTCAAAGCCTTTGTTGCTCAACCAGAGAAGGCCAGTTTAGGTCACGGCATCTTTCAGACACGATGCGTTTCCTGCCACGGATCAAAAGGCGAAGGAGGAATCGGACCCAATCTCACCGACAATTACTGGATTCACGGTGCGAAGCTCACCGACCTCGTGCTCAGCGTTCGCCAAGGAGTCCCTGACAAAGGGATGCCTCCCTGGGGACCGATGCTAACGACGGACGAGATCCACGCTACGGTCGCCTATATCAGATCTATCCGTGGAACTTCCCCTGCAGGAGCTAAAGCACCGCAAGGAGACATGGTGAAGGAATGAACGATAAGGAACTGCCGCTTGATCGCCTCGCAACTACGGACAAAGAAGGAAAGAGGATTTACCTCTACCCTTCTGAGGTCCGAGGGAGCTACCGAACTTGGCGAACGAGATTAACTGCAGTCCTCATCCTGTTCTTCTTGATCCTTCCGTGGATCAGGATCGGCGGCCATCAAGCGCTCCTTCTGGACATCTCGCAAAGGCGTTTCGCGATCTTAGGACTCACCTTCTGGGCCCACGATGCGCCGATGCTCCTGTTCGTTTTTGGCGGTGCTGCGATGCTCCTTGGGCTCGTCACCGCGATCTGGGGCCGCGTGTGGTGCGGATGGGCTTGTCCTCAAACAGTCTTTGTAGACGGGGTTTTTCGTCGCATCGAGCGCTGGATCGAGGGTGATTCACTCGCTCGATCCAAGCTCGATGCGTCCCCGTTGAGCGGAGAAAAAATAGTTAAGAAGACGGCCAAATGGATCTCCTTCTCATTAATCGGCCTCATCATCAGTCACAGCTTTCTGGCCTACTTTGTGGGGACTGAAGCCTTGGCTGCCATGATCCGACAAAGTCCAAGCGAGCACCCGGGTGCGTTTGCGATCATGGCAGGATTCACTGCGATTATCCTATTTGATTTTGGTTGGTTCAGAGAACAGTTCTGCACGCTCGTATGCCCCTACGGTCGATTTCAGTCCGTGCTCATGGATGATCAATCCAGCGTTGTTGCCTATGACCAAAAACGCGGAGAACCACGCCGTGGTATCGCAGCACCCGCCGCTCCTCAAGGCGACTGCGTCAATTGCTACCGCTGCGTGCAAGTCTGCCCTACCGGGATCGATATCCGTCGTGGCGTGCAGCTCGAATGCATCGCTTGCACCGCCTGCATGGATGCTTGCGATGACGTGATGTCGAGGATGAAAAAGCCCAGAGGCCTAATTCGATACGGCACCCAAGCTACGACTGAGGGTCAAGCTGAAAAATCGCTGCCCTGGTTCGCAAGGGCGCGAGTGTGGATCCATCTCGCCACTGTTATCTTGTTCGGCAGCGGACTCGCTTTAACAGTAGCGACCCGAACTCCAATCGAGATGACCTTTATCCGTGCCGTCGACATTCCCTACCAAGAAGTCACAGGCCCAAACGGAAGAGCAGAGGTGATCAATCACTATAAAGTCGCGCTACGAAATCAGACTTTTCAAGCCTCGAAACTCACGCTCCAATTGACTCCGGAAGCTGAGCAAAAAGGGATCTCGCTAGTGGTTGCCAACCATCAAGCTATTCTGGCGGCAGGTGCGTCTGGGCGATCCGATATCTTCATTCGCTTCCCAAAAGACACACTCACTTCCGGTCACAGCTCAATTAGTGTCGGACTCAAGGCCGAGGCTATCGATTCGCCACTCGCTCAAACCTATACCCACGAGGTGCGCCTTGTTGGCCCTATCTTTTGATTGGATTCATGCTTTGCCTTTCGCAGTGCTAGGGGCAAGCCTTTTGGGAAGCGGCCATTGCGTCGCTATGTGCGGGGGCCTCGTTTTGTCTGTGGCCCAAACGGGCCGGGAGCTGGCCCTCTATCACGTGGGTCGACTTCTCAGTTATGCAGCCTTGGGCGCGATTGCCGGATGGCTGGGACTCGAAATCCTTAGCATTCCTGCTCTTGCAGCGCTTCCTTGGATCTCATCAGCCCTCATTGGAGCAGGACTTCTATTTCTTGGAGTAAGAGTTTGGCTCGGCAGGCCCGTATCGCTATTTAAAGTCCCTAACGCTTGGTTATCGCGACTTCAGAAACTCACAGGGCACGGAGCCTTTTCGACAGGCTTGCTTTCCGGCCTGCTTCCTTGCGGTTGGCTCCATACTTTTGTACTGGGTGCTGCCGCCACGCGAAGCCCGCTCCACGGCGCGATTTATCTTTTCTTTTTCTGGCTGGGAACCCTGCCTGCGCTTCATTTCACTCCCCTTGCGATCAGGCGCTTAATCCAACCTTTTTCTCAAAAGGTCCCTCGGGTTTCAGGACTGCTTTTGATCCTATTGGGACTTTTTAGCCTTGGCCTCCGAACCTACCCGCAACCGACGTCCGAGCCTTGCCATCACGAGGAGATGTCTCCCTAGGTAAATCCAATCCAGTACATTCACTTGATCCGCACCTCTAGCGGCACTCAGTGCTATAAAAACTCTTCTATGAAAAAACACAACACAGCTTTAGACGCCATCTTAGCGATTCAATCTGGGCAGCGTGTCTTCATCCAAGGCGGAGCAGCGACTCCCAATCGACTCATCGACGCGCTACTCGAGAGAGCAGATCGTCTTCGTGACGTAGAATTATTTCATCTTCATACCGTAGGTCCCGCAAAATATTGCGACACGGTATATCGTCCTGCCTTCAAGGTCTCTTCCTTTTTCGTTGGATCCAACCTTCGCTCAAGGATTGATCTGGATCGTATCGACTACATTCCTTGCTTTTTGTCCGAGATCCCGGATTTTTTCAGAAAAGGGCGCATCCCATTAGACGTAGCTTTGATTCACGTGTCGAGCCCCGATACTCACGGATTCTGCACGCTCGGCACCAGCGTTGATGTGACAAGATCCGCGATAGACACTGCTAAAGTCGTCATCGCGCAAATCAATCCGAGGATGCCCAGAGTTCACGGGGACGGCTTTATTCACGTTGATCAAATCCATCACTCAGTAGAGGTCGACGACCCGATTCCCGAGGAGTTGACT
>CAZGCK010000129.1:0-2863 GCA_964524175.1 uncultured Bacteriovoracaceae bacterium
AAGTAGCGAGGGCCTCAGTGAAGTTGTGGTCTCTCTATGCAAGGGCGTCCGCGAGCCCCTCACCGTCTTTTCTGCTTCTCAAACTCCTGCACAAAGCCGCGGATCTTCCAAAGCGCGTCTATGATTCTGGTAGCAAGTTCACGACCCGCCTCGATATCTGTAGGATGATGGACGCCAGCCAGAACGCGGTCCGCTCCCGCCTCTTCTCCGCGTGCTTGAAAATATTTTGCTCGTGATGGATCCAATTGCGACAAGATTTCTGCGAAAACTCGAGCTACCGTTGCGTGCCCGCTTGGATAGGCAAAGCTCTTTTCTCGCTCGATGCAGGGCTCGACACGCGAATCGTTGACGTAGGGGCGAGGGCGTTTCCAGTGTTTCTTTGCTTTTCGGACAAAATGGCTCGTGTCTTCTTGAATCTGCTCGAAGAAATCGGACCACCTTTTTACTTCTTTTTTAGAAAGGAGGCCAAATTCTGGGCCGAACAAAGTCTCTAAAGAAACGGACTCCTGATACTGCGCTCGCGCGCAATCCTCATCGGTTCGGTCGCGCTGCAGTTTCAGGATCTGGTCAAAATCTCGGTTGTCTTGTGCGGAGCCACTCTCGGGAGGTGCTGCCAACCCGCCCCCTTCGGGGATAGCCTTCTTAGACAGATAATGCAGCGAAGACGCTATATCGGCGGATACGGAAAACGGCGCATGAGCATGAACTTCAGGAGCAAGGACAAGAAGTGCAGCAAGTAGATAGGCTTTCATGAGTATCCCTCTCGGTTCTGATTCATTAGAGAGGGAAATTATTTTAAATGAAATACAAAAACTATATTGCCACGCTTCATCAATGGTTAGGATTTGGTTTGGGCCGCATGCGCGATGTTAGGCTGCTTTGTCTTTGCGGTCTTCGGACTTGCTGGGAAGTGGAGTCACGTTATTTGAGGTGCCAAATCTCGCTTGCAGCGCTGCAAGGCGCTGCTCAGTTGAAGGATGACTCGAACCTGATGTGATCGCGGTCATCGTGCCTCGCATGGGATCCTGGCTGTTGATCTGGTCAAGTTTGCGCAGCGAGCTAGATAGGTCTTCGAGCGATGCTCCGAGTTTCTCAACCGAGTAGGCGTCTGCCTGGAGCTCGTGCTGGCGGCTTTGCTTGCCCAAGAGCTTGAAGGTGATGACAAACGCTGCAGCTGCCGCAGCTACACCCACCATGTCTCTCGCGCTGGAGGCAGGCAAGAAGATGTGGGATAAAAAAACGCAAAACGTTGCAGCAGCCGTAGTCAAGAAGATCAGTGACGCCGAGTAGATCAAGCGCTTGCTCAGGTGACCCATCTGGAGATGACTGATCTCGTGCAGAACAACTGCTTCGAGCTCTCCTGGATTCAAGCTCTCCAGCGTGCATCGGGTGATAAAAAATCCCGGTCTAAAAATTCCTTTGCCGTTTTTGAATCCGGCGATCATCGCATTGGCCTCGCGCACGCGTTCGGCTTCTATCATCCATAGCCTAGGCACAGGGAGCCCTGCGCGAGTAAACAACGACTCAATCAGCGTACGCATCCCAGGTTCCTCGATGGGCTGCACAGGAAGCATGCGGCTGAGATGAAATGCACCCAGAGCGAAGTTGAGACCTAGGCCTCCCAGTACCCCTACGATCGAGCCTCCGATGACGAGCGCGGAGGTGACCGGGGTTGATGCATGAAATACTTTTGCGAAGAAGATGCAGGTCGCGACGCTTCCTAGAAGTACGCCCACATACATAGCGCCGCCCGCCATCGCCCAGAAGAATGCTTTGCCGGCCGAAGCCACTGGATCTTGCGGCGGAGTCTGCACACGTGCAGAAAGAGGTTTGAGCGATTCAATGACCCGTCCCGGAAGCTTCTTCTCTAGACTTCTAATAATGCTCGATTGAGCAAGGACCGCGAGGACGAAAATTAGGTTTGCGAGGATCGGAGATTCAGTTCTCACCTCTGCGGTACCCATGAAGACAAAGAACTGGGCGACAATCGCCAACAAGCCAGCAAGCCTCGCCGTGTTAAGCTCAGGCTCGCGCTCGAAAAGCGGATCCGTCTTGTGTCGTTGCGAAACAGCGCGGCCAAAATAGTCAGCCCAGAGTGCGAGGATCACCACCGGGAGAGCGGCTAGAATCGCCAAGCCTTTGACTGCCATTTGTGGATTGACTGTATCGACGGCCACTTCCATGAAGTCTTATCGGCTGTTATAAGAAGCACTAAAAGGGGATTCCTCATGCCAACGAAATGGGTCGAAGAGATGCGTGCAGGCCAGCGCCTGGCGCTAGCGCGTCTCATTTCTAAAGTGGAGAATCGTGACGCAGATGTGGCGGATATCATGCGCGAGATCTACCCTCATACGGGCAAAGCGCAGGTTTGGGGTATTACGGGCCCTCCGGGCGCCGGAAAATCCACTCTCGTCGATCGATTGACGGCCCAGTTGCGTGCTCAAGGTAAGCGTGTAGCGATCGTTGCTGTGGACCCTTCGAGTCCCTTCTCAGGAGGCGCGATTTTAGGCGACCGGATCCGGATGCAGAGCCATACGGGTGACTCGGGTGTTTTCATTCGATCGTTGGGGACCCGGGGCAAACACGGGGGGCTCTCACATGCCACTAAAGAGGTGGTGCTTCTGCTGGATGCGGCTGGATTTGACGTCATTTTGGTTGAGACGGCAGGAGTAGGTCAAACTGAACTCGATATCTTGAGATTGGCTCAAACGGTGATCGTCATTTTAGTGCCGGAGAGCGGTGACTCAATTCAGGTCATGAAGGCCGGGCTTATGGAGATCGCCGATGTTTTTGCGGTCAATAAGAGCGATCGCCCTGAAGCGGAGCGTTTAGTGAACGAGCTCGTCAATATGGTGGCGCTCAA
>CAZGCK010000129.1:2873-9615 GCA_964524175.1 uncultured Bacteriovoracaceae bacterium
CCAGTACTCAAGACTGAGGCCGTTCGAGACGTGGGCGTAGATGGGCTTTTAGCCGCAATTGAAAAGCATCAAGCGCATCTCACACAAAGCGGAGTGCGTGAGCAGAAAGCTATCCAGTTCATTGAAAACGAGATTGCCGATATTCTGATAGAAAGACTCAATCACTCGCTGCAATCAGCTCTTAATACCTCTTCTGGAAAAGAGCTCATCGAGCAGGTTCTCACACGTCAACTCGACCCTTATAAAGCGGCAGATTACATTTCTAGTGTTTAAATCATTAGCTTAACGCATTGCACTCAGAAGTGTCTTTTTGACGCCTATTCCTGACTAAATAAGTCTAAAGCTTTATTAAAACCTGACCGATCTAATCCATTGAACGGCTTACTTCTTTTAGAAATGGTTCTAACGGAAGGGAGTCGGCAGGGGTACAGCAAATTCCTGCCACAGTTCAGAACAATAATAACGGGTGCCTTTAGGGCGCGGGCGAAGCCTTGTCTTCAACCGCAAACAAAGAGGTTTCCGTTTCCAGGCGGACTCACGTCCAACTGGAGCTACTTGGAGGTAGTATGGGTCTACGTATTAATACCAACACGCAATCGTTGGTCGCCCAGAGAAATTTGGGGATCAATGGAGCCGCTCAGAAGGCGTCTTTAGAGAAGTTGTCTTCGGGAACGCGTATCAACAAGGCAGCCGATGATGCTGCAGGTCTCGCGATCTCAGAAAACATGCGAGCAGGCATTCGGTCCGTCCGCCAGGACGTCCGCAATGCTAACGATGGGATCTCGATGATCCAAACCGCAGAAGGTGGCATGCAGGAAATCGGTAATATCTTGGTTCGCTTCCGCGAGCTCTCGATCCAATCGGCTTCTGACACTGTGACCGACATTGAGCGCGGCTTCATGGACAAAGAAGTCTCCCAGCTTCGATCAGAAATCGATCGTATCGCTAAGGCGACCGATTTTAACGGACGCAAGTTGCTTGCCGGTGAAGGCGCGCCACTTGAAATCCAGATCGGGCAAGGCAACAACGCCGAGCTGGACCGCTTTACCTACGACACAAGCAAGTCAAACGTGACGAGCGAACGTCTAGGGATGTCGGCCCTTACGGTGGGCTCCAAAGAGGCTGCACAAGCCAATCTGGACCAAATCGACATGGGCATCCGCACTCTCAATGAGAACCGCGCGGAACTCGGAGCTCTTCAGAATAGATTGCAATCCAGCATCAATAACTTGCAGATCTATGATGAGAACTTGTCCGCCGCTCGTAGCCGTATCTATGACGTCGATATGGCATCTGAGACTGCCGAACTGACGAAGAACAACATTCTCACTCAGGCAAACACGGCAGTCCTCAGTCAAGCAAATCAGAATAACCTGCTCGCTCTCAAGCTGATCAGCTAATTCTGTTCGTCCTTCTAAAGGCCAAATCGGCCAGATAGCTCAACTGAGCACCCTCGCGTGCCGGATGAGTCGAAGGATCGAGGAAGCCAAAGAAAGCACCAGCCGGGGGTCGGAGATCTGTATTTCTCCACCCCCGGACTACCCCTTCGTTTCTTGGGTACAGCAAACTCCATGAATCGCAGGACAAAACCACTGTAGCTTTTCCGGCTACTTCTCCCCGAACGCTCCGTTCGCGGCTGAGAAGAGGCCTAGCCTCAATTGTTAAGTTTCCTAAAAATCGCTAAAGCTTTGACGCTGTGTTCCGATAGGTTAAGTGTCAGCAGGGAGATGGTCTTCCTGGGACACTGAGATCAAAACGTCTGCCTATGCACTTGCTGTTGTACTTGGCGGATATCTAGTTGAGTTCTGTGGATCTGGATTAGTGATCCCCACGGCCCCGCGCGCACGCGCGGGTGTTCTCCACTCAGACGTTCTGAATCCAAATCGAATTAAAAACTCGGTCGAACTACGGTTTCGAGGGCCTTAGGGCTTTTGTCTCCGTGGGGAGAAAGAACAGGGATTGTCTAGCCTAAATATAACGCAATGCGTCATATTTAGGCATGGAGAATCTCATCGAAAAGGGGAACTAAAATGGGCTTAAGAATATCAACCAATATCGCCGCAATGGCAGCGAACCGCGCAATTGCTCACTCGCAAGAAGCTCAAGCGAAAACATACCAGCGATTGTCGTCAGGCGCTCGTATCACCAACGCAGGTGATGATGCTGCTGGCTTGTCCATCAGCGAAAACCTGCGCGCTCAGATCCGGTCCATGGGCCAGGCTGAACGCAACGCTAATGATGGCATCTCGTTTGCCCAAGTCGCTGAGGGCGGTTTGAGTGAAATCGGAAATATGCTGATCCGCATGCGCGAGCTTGCGGTGCAAGCAGGCTCTGACACCGTTGGTGAGAAAGAGCGCGGTTACATCAACCAAGAAGTTCAAAGCTTAGTGGCTGAGGTGGATCGTATTTCTAACGTGACCAACTTCAATGGAACCGCTCTTCTGAATGGGCAATCTGATAAGGACGTACTCGAGTTCCAAGTCGGTATCCGCAATGCAGAACCTGACCGCATCCAGTTCGACACGAGCGTCAACGACGTTCGCGCCGATACTCTGGGCATCTCAGGTCTGGACTATACGTCGATCGACAGTGCTCGTGAAGCGTTGGACCAAGTTGACGAAGCGGTTAGCAAGGTGTTTGGCGCACGCGCACAGCTGGGTGCGATGCAGAACAAGTTGCATGCAACAGTGAATAACTTGGGTGTCGCCAAAGAGAACTTGTCTCAAGCGCGTTCACGCATCGCTGACACTGACGTAGCCGGTGAAACTTCAGAGCTCGTACGCGGAAGCATCCTGCAGCAAGCCGGTATCTCGGTTCTCGCTCAGGCTAACTCGGCTCCGATGACGGCTCTCAAGCTGCTCTGATTTGAACCTCGACTGTCGGCGGCCCAGTTTTGCTGAGCCGTCGGCAGCCAAAAAGTGCGCCCGAATTTGATTAGCATGTCGCTAATCAAGTTCCCTAAGCCCCCCCGGGAGTGCCGAGCTCCTGGGGGTTTTTTAATTGTGCGCCCACCATTTGACGCATTAAGTCGCGCCTGCGATCCAAGTTTTATCTGCCCCTCATGATTTGGGACAATCATATTGACTCCGCAACACGCTAGTCCTAATTGTGGCTCATCACTTGTTACAATCTACTTAAGTACTGGGGGAAAAAATGAATCAATCTATTGCATTTGTACGCTCTTTTGCCTTTATTTTGGCAATTAGTTCGGCTTCAGCTGTGGCTTCCGGCACCAGCAATTCGGGCGATGTTGAAATTAGAACCGCTCGCGAAGTCGCTTTGTTTGGAGTGGCTGACTTGAAAGCCACGAACGATTATTTGGCCGAGCAAGGACTCGAAGCGATTCCAAATAACGGATTTGCGACAACGGCTCTTGTCACCAATGACTATATCGACAATACCTTGGGCGCCTATCGCGAGTTCTATTTGGCATTCGTTGTAAAAAAGATTGGCGAAGTAACTTTTGACCGTCCTGGATATTATTTCGCAAGCCACAGACTCAATGATCGTGTCGCTGGCGAATACGGCCGGACGATCTGGATGACTCCTTACTCTTTGAGCGACATCAGCATGAGCATTGCTGACGACAACTCCTTGGTTGAAAGCTCTGCAAGTGAAAACGGAGTGCTTCATGCATCCGTCAAGATGGGCAAAAGCGCACAATTCGCGCTTTCCACCTCCTCTACTCCTTATTATGTTTACGGATATTCGCCTGTGACGATCAAACAAGTGAAGTACAAGATTGATGTAGTCGGAACCGCCTTCTCTCGCCCCTACGATTCTTCCGTCGATCAGTACTTCATCGATCCCGCTTCAGAAACGGGCCTTGTGATGAAAGCTATTAACTTCATTCCTGTCCAGTGGTCCGTGATGAAGCAGTATTCAGGCACTTTCTCCCGCCCTGAGCAGGAGTAAGATTTTCAAGTAAGCTGCCTGAGCAAAAAGTGGTTTGAAAGCGGGTTCAGTTGGTTGATAGCCGATCTGGACCCGTTTTTTTACAAGAGGTCTGAAGCTATGATTCCGTTTAATTGGCTAGTGGGTGCGCTAGTTCTCTGTTCAGTGAGTTTTTCTAACTCAGTCTTCGCTTCGTCGACGAGCAATTCGATCTTTGATCAATTCGTCGCAGCGAACCAGGGGGTTTTGCCCTATCCCGTACCCACGCTCATGGATCGCCTTCAGGACTTTAGCGGTTTGCCCGTTTTCGGGGCTGACCCAACTGAATCAGTTGTTCGTCCGTTTGCACTTTTGCTCCCTCAAGGCCGATCTAGGCAGGTCGGCTCCACGAGTTTCCGGGAGCCACGGATATTGATCGCTACTGCCCCGGTTGACGAGGGCGAAAAGGGACGGTTTGCCCTTCGAGGCTTAGCGGACCGACTCTTTATCGGATACGCGAAAGGTTCAAACGAAGCCGAAGCCATAAGTTGGGACAATGATGCGGGCGAGTTTAAGTTCTATCTCATCAAAAATTATATCCCTCAGCCGGGCCTTCCTCAGGCCATTCGTAACGTTCCCAAAGGGCGTTGCAATTCTTGCCATCAATCTGATGGTCCTCTTTTCTCGCGAGCTCCATGGTCTGAGAGCAACATGAACGCCGTACAGGGGCCTCACAGGCGTAGTGAGATCTCTCAGTTGATCATCGATGAAGTAGGTAGCGACTTCTATGAAGGAGTACCGATCGATGTTCTACATCCATCTCAGAGCCCACCAGCACCGAGCGTGGAGCAGCGAGAACTGCTTGCGGGGCGTTTCGACGGAATGGTGGAGTCGGCCAATTCGCTGATTCAGGCCAGGAAGTTGGCACAACAGGCTTGTGGTCAGCAATTTGATTGTAAGAAAGTGTATCTCAAATCTGTCCTTGAATTTGCCCGGTATTATCCAAAAATTCGAGTCCTACCCCGAAGCGCGCTCATCGAGTTTCAAAATCTTCTCGCTAAGTCTTGGCCGCAAGATGGTTTTGCGATCGGATCATTCAGGTTAAGAGATCGCAATCCGTTGCCTCCACGTAGAGTGCTCCCGATCGAGAGTCCATCCTCTCAACGCAAACTTGAAAATAAGATAGATCATAGTCCAGTCGATCCTAAGGCGGCTCGAATCGCAATCGAGCTGGGCTTTGATGGCCTAGGGTTCTCATTTGTTGATATTCCACTTTTGAAGAAGTGTACCGACGTAGAATTTGAAAGTGTTATGCAGTCGCGTGAGATGCGGAAAGTCATTGAAGACTGGAGCATTCCAGCTATGCGGCTAGGCGTTCTGAAGGTGTTCAGCGATTCATGTAAGTGACCCGATAGAGACTCGTGGCGTATCGCCTTAGAATGTGACGCCGCAGCTCGGTAACGTTCTTTCTGATGCGACTCGGCGGCGATTCGTCAAGTATCAAACGCCTCAAGTTATTTCTTAGAAGTCCGATCAGACCATTGGAGGATCGGATTGTGCGCATAGGCTCCTGGTCAGACCCATTTCGCATTTTTTCGGCGAAGGAGCCGAAGGAAGCCGTACGCTCTAAGGACGCGCAGGGTGATGGCGGGAGTGAACGCAATAGTTACGATCCTAATCAGACTCGCAAAGATGATTCTGAAGAGAAGAACGGTCAGCCGGCTCCGGAGAAGATCGAAGCTGCAATTGAATCGTTTAGAACTGATATTGATGCACAAGCTAATGGGTTGAGCGCCTCCGTCGAAGGCACGGGACCTGGATTAAGAATTGTACTCAAGGATGTTAACGGCGGTGTAGTTAGGCAGTTTACCGGCGAAGAGTTTATAAAACTTCGCAACGCGGTCGGCCGCGATTTCCACGCTCGCGGAAAAATCCTTGATCAAAAGTTGTAAAGTCGCGTATTTTTGCAGCGCGTATGCAACTTCATGTCGTCTCGGATCTGCACGTTCGTGATCCAGAAGATCCGATGTACCGCTCACTGTTGGCGATCTTAAGAGGATCCAAACCGGGCGACATTGTAGTCCTGGCTGGCGATGTCTTTGACTTCCTGATTGGCCATAAACAGATTTTCTTGAATCGCTACCGAGGATTCTTTGATGCGGTTGCGAGTGCCTCACGTCGTGAAGTGAAAGTTCACTATATAGAAGGCAATCACGACTTCCTTATCCGTCGGTCGTTTAAGGGACTTTCCGGCGTTGAGGTTCACTCTCGTGAGGTTCGTGTAGAGGCAGGAGGCAAGCGCTTCTTTTTTGCCCACGGCGATTTGGTGGATCGGATGGACTTTGGGTATTTAGCCCTTCGTTTGTTTTTTAGGAGCCCAGTGACTCGGTTCTTGGCATGGGCGCTTCCGGGAGTTGTAGTTGATGGGATAGGCAAGGTGTGTTCTCGGGTGAGTCAGTGGCTCAAGCCGCGAACTCCAACACAGCTTTCGTCAGATCGTATTTTGCAGCTTCGAACTCTTTATCGTAGCTATGCAGCCGAGCAGTTGGCGCGGGGCTTTGACTACGTCGTGATGGGCCATTGCCATGATTTGGATGAAAAGTTTTTTACGATTGGTGGACGCTCAGGTCAGTATGTGAACATGGGGTATCCGCGCGTGCACGGGTCGTATCTTTCGTGGGAGCCAGGTGATGAAAGGATTCAGCGGGAGAGACTGCCTCAGTAGATGAGGATCGAGTTGAGAAAACCTGGATTCGATAGAGTGAGTCTCGAGCAGGGGGCTATTTCACCTTTGATTCTTTCTTCTAAATAGTCTGGGCTAGTGGGCTAGTGGGCTAGTGGGCTAGTGGGCTAGTGGGCTAGTGGGCTA
>CAZGCK010000130.1:0-9537 GCA_964524175.1 uncultured Bacteriovoracaceae bacterium
ACTCATTGGCCCACATGGCTTTAGCCACTTCTTTTACTACGATTTCGACATGAAGCGGGTCGGCGAACCCATCGGAGACATCGTTGAGTTCGAGATCAAAGTAAAAAACTGGCTTCTGAAAATCTTCGCCCCTACCCTGCGCGTAAAATACGACCGGAAAAAGAAGCACATCGTTTGGTACGAGGGAATCTCGAACCTCAAAGATGAAGACGGCGGGAACCAAAAAGTGACCATCAACTATTTTTACGGATCGGAATAAAGACCATGCTGAATACAAAAATGAGCAAACTATTAGTGAATGCCTGTCTCAGCGGGCTAATCATGATTATCTTTTCGGGAGGAGCTATGGCCGGAAACCTCGAGCGTGCGAAGGAATTCTTCGATAAGCTAAGCATCTCAAACTTGGATCTCGTGGATGCTTTCTACGATAAGAACGCCGTATTTCAAGACCCTGTTCACCAACTCAAAGGCTCCGAAGCCGTGAAGACCTACTATGCGGGGCTCTACAAGAATGTCGAATCGATTCGATTCGAGTATGGAAAGTCAACTGAGGCGGGCGATACGGTCAGCCTAACCTGGCGCATGCACCTGAAGGCCTCGGCCATCGACAGCAAGGAGATCACGGTCGACGGCGTGTCGCTCATTACTTTTGGCGGCCCCGAAGGAAAGGCGATCTCACACAGGGACTACTTTGACATGGGCGAGTTCATTTACGAGCGAATCCCCGTCTTGAAGTCGATTATCGGCTACATCAAAGGTCGGCTTTCTAAGAGTTAGAACTGATGGACTTGCTGAACAAAGTAGAAGATCTTCATAATAAGGCCTCAGACACTCGGTTTGTATGGTTTCCGTTCACTTGGCTGAAACCTAAGCCAAGCGAGCCCCTGCGCTTTGGAAAACTCATATTGATGTCCTTCTTCTTTGGATTTTATTACGGCATCTTTTTCGCTCTTAGAAACGCGTGGCTAAGCGACACAGATCTTCTTTCGTTGCTTCCTAAAAATATCGCGATAGCAACGGCGGCATTCTTCGTGTGGTTCAATCTCGTAACAGCGACCTTTTGGAATCGACGCGCACGAAGACTGTTGGGCAAGTAGGATCCCAAGCTTTTCTGCGAAAAACTGCGGACGACCTTACTTCCGCGACTGCTCTACAAGTCGACGAATGGCTTTCGCTAGTTGGTAGTTGTCCACCGGTTTAGACAAATGGAGCTGAAATCCAGCCGAAAGCGCTCTCTGCACATCCTCCTTTGCGGCGTAGGCGGTGACAGCAAGCGCAGGAATCTGCCCCCCCTGCTCAGGCGAAAGCGCTCTAATTTTCTTAATTAAGCTATACCCATCTTCATTAGGCATCGCGATGTCACTCACTAAAACCACGGGTCTCAACTGTTTGAAGAGCTCTATCGCCTGGGGAACGGACGTAGCGAGGCAGGTCTGAGCGCCAAGGGATTGAAGCGTTTCTGCAAATGCGGTCCCAGCATGAAGCTCGTCATCAACGATCAAGATACGAACCCCGTCCAAGCGAATGCCCTGAGGCTTCTGGCTTGCGCGCGGTTCGGCTAGGCGAGGCAATGGCTTGCGAGACCGCAGAGGCAGACAAACTGAGAAAATCGCACCTTTGTCTTTGCCCAAGCTCTTAGCCTCGACTGTCCCGCCATGCAGCTCAACTAAGTTCTTTACTATCGTGAGGCCGATCCCCAATCCACCGTGCAGTCGAATACTCGAGCTGTCTTGCTGGCTGAAGCGTTCAAAAATATTGGGAAGAAACTCGGGATCAATACCTTTTCCTGAATCCTCAACGTGAATGAGGACTCGAGTGCGCTCGCCGTTCTCGCCTTCATGCCTCTCGAGGCGAACAATGACTCGAGACTCGGGACTCGAAAACTTAATTGCGTTGCTCAGCAGGTTCCAAAACACTTGCTGAAGGCGGATTGGATCCGCCATGACTGTGCCAATACCTGAACTGGCTTTGATCTCGATCCGAATGGATTTATCAGCGGCATTGGGAGCGACAGCTTCCATGGCGGCATGCACGATCTCGATGATATTCGTTTCCTGGATATCCAAGGCGATCTTTCCAGCTACGATTCGAGAAACATCTAGTAGGTCACTGATCAGTTGAGATTGGATCTTCGCGCTTTCTTCGATGATCATCGCTCCCTTTTGAGCCTTTACTTGATCCAGAGTTCCTGCCCGCAACATCTGTGCCCATGACAAGATCGCCGTAAGCGGAGTTCTCAATTCATGTGAAAGCGTCGCCATGAACAGATCCTTGCTTCGGTTCGCACTTTCAGCTTCGCCTTTTGCCGACTTCACTTCCTTCAGGCTTTGCTTGAGCGCATCGATATCGACATAGGCCAGAACCACGCCATCGATGCGATTGTCCAAAGTCTTATAGGGTCGAACTTGAAGCCTAAACCAACGGCCATCCAGATCCTGAACTTCTATTTCCTTAGGAACAAGAGACTCGGTCACCTCGGAGATGAGTGCATCCAAGCTCAAATCCATTCCGGGCGCGGTGAAGTTGAATTTAAGGTCGCTGATGGGGCGACCTACGTCGCTAGAGAGGATATTCAACGCACGCCCGGCGATTGGGGTAAATCTTCGGATCCGGCGATCGCTTCCGATCATTAAGATAGCTATTTCTACACTGCCGAGGAGGTTGATCAAGTCATTGCTCAACTGGATCTGATCGATGCTTCGACTCTGAAGCTCGTCGTTCACGGTGGTCAACTCCTCGTTGCTGCTCTGGAGCTCTTCCTTTGCGGTCTCTAACTCTTCATTTGTGCTCTGCAGCTCCTCATTGGCGGACTGAAGCTCCTCATTGGATGCAGTCAACTCTTGTTGCGCAGATTCATACTTTTCGATCAAGGCGCTTTGGTACTCGAGGCTCGTTGTCAGCTCCCGCCTCAACTTGGATAGGTCCTTGCCGACTTGCCCCGATGAACCGCGCTTGCCGGACCCATCGGATTTTTTTGCCTTCGGGGCAACTGACTCCGTTGCATTTTCGAAAAGAATCAGAAAATACCGATCAACTGATGGAGCAAGTGCCTTAACAGGCACCACCCTCAAGTCGAAGGTCTTCACGCTTCGTCCTTGCTTAAGGCTCAGGCCCTTCTTGGAGATAGAGACATTTTTTCGCTGGGCAAACTGCATCGCCATTCGAAGCTCTACAGCCAATTCGCTGCGGACCATCTTGAAGATGTGATTACTGACCGCTCCCGGAGTCGGGCCTATAAAAGGAGAAGTATCTCCTCGGTATTGCAAAATATCCATATCCTCATTAACGAGCACTCCTGGAAACTCGTTCTGAAGAACACGATCAATGACTATATGCAAATCGACGATTGGTTTGACATAGGCAGAAGCCTTGCGATGGAACGACTGCTTGCCAGGCGTGTAGGTACTGGCAGGAAACTGAAGTTTCGCCATGACCGGACCGCCCTTTCGAGAATAGATCTTGTTGCCCTTATCGATGAGCGAAAACAGATTTGAAAACCCACCTATCGTCTCCGATCGCCCCAACCAGAGAAACCCATTTTGCCCAAGCGCATAGTGAAAAATAGGCATGACGTGCTTCTGCAAGTCTGAAGTAAAATAGATCAATAGATTGCGACATGAAATGAGATCAATCTTGGCAAATGGCGGATCAACGGTTACGTCATGTCGAGAGAACGAGCAGAGATCCCGAACTGCCTTACTGATCTTGTAGTTGCCACTTTCGTTTCGCGTAAAAAACCTCTCCAAGCGCTCAGGACTCACTTCCCTGCTAATGCTCTCTGAATACTCCCCTAGGCGCGCCTTCTGAATCGCCTCTTCACAGATATCCGATGCGAAAATCTGAATTGGAAAGACCGCGGCTTTTTCGCCCAGGAACTCCAAAAGAGAGATAGCGATCGAATAAGGCTCCTCTCCAGTCGAACAACCGGGAATCCAGATTCGAATCGGTGTTCCGACTAGCCTCTCGTTCATCAACTTCGGAAAAACCCCCTCTTGAAGCGCCTTAAACGCGTCCGGGTCTCGAAAAAACGAGGTCACATGAATCAGGATGTCACGGTAAAGCGATTTGACTTCGTCGGGATGCTTAGAGAGAAACTCGCTGTAGGAATGCAGGCTCTCTATACGATGCAAGACCATTCGGCGCTCGATCCGGCGCTGGAGCGTGTTAGACTTATAAAGCGTAAAATCTACATGACAGAGATCGCGCAAAAGTTGAAATATCTTACCCAAGCATACTTTAGCATCTAGCTCAGGCCCGCGCTCTTTAGCAGAGCCAGCCAAAGGGTGAAGTGCGATCTTCGCTAACTCCTTTGCCGCGCTATCGGGAGAAAGGATCAAATCCACCGCACCCGATGCGATCGCGTTCTTAGGCATATCCTCAAACTTAGCGGTAGCGGGCTCTTGAGCTAGGGTGACTCCGCCTTCAGCTTTGATGGAAGCAAGTCCTTGTGTGCCATCCGATCCAGTTCCAGACAAGACGACGCCTATGGCGCAATCCTGCTGATCTTTGGCAAGCGATTCAAAAAAGTAGTCAATGACGGTCTGCGGCCCCCGGGACTCGATCCGAGGCATGAGCTTCAATACTCCGCGAAGGATCCCCATGCTAGAATTGGACGGAATGACGTAAACATGATTGGGCTCAACTTGCAGCCCATCCCAAACTTCCGTCACGGGCATGCGCGTGCTGCGAGAAAGGATTTCCGCTGACATGCTTTCGTGATTAGGGTCCAGATGCTGAACCAGTATGAAGGCCATTCCTGTGTCAGCAGGTAGCGACCATAAGAAGAGCTTCAAGGCTTCTAAGCCACCTGCTGAAGCACCTACACCCACGACCCGAAATCGGCGCAACTCCGACAAGCCAATCTCTGAGCTGCGCAAGTCCCTAGGTCGCATTTTTTTTGACTCGGGACTCACAGCGGCACTAGCCGGTTTTCGAAGCGAAACTGTATTTTTTTTGCGACTCGCCATATTCCTCGCGATTTAACGATCGAGAGTGGATTTGGGAGAAAGAGCGACCGTTTAGGTGCTTGAGACACCTTGGTTATGTCCTATCGCCCAGGAGGATGCAAGAACCGAACACAGTGCGTTTGATCATTAGAGAGTCAAATCAGAAAGATAGAATCCCAAGACGCACTGAACGCAGCACAGGCCAAGCGCCAGCAAAAGAAGTGGCTTGCAAAAACTATCGGTCACCAAAATGAACTCAGTTTAATCCCCGCCCTTTAAACACCCGGTGACCCATAAGTTGACAATATACCCCCCAGGGGGTATATACACCTTCATGCCTATGACTCAATCCAAGCGCTCAAAAAAAACATCTTGCTGCGTGGCCAACACCCTCCCTACACACCCCAACCATTCAGAGTTCCTACCGCGACTGAACCGCATCGACGGGCAGCTCGCCGGAATTCAAAAGATGATTCAAGACTCCCGCTACTGCGTCGATATCCTCGTACAGTTCCGGGCGGTCATGGCAGCCCTTCGCTCAGTGGAGGTGAGTATCTTCGAGAAGCACCTGGAGCACTGTCTTGCGTCGGCCATGCACTCGCGGGACAAAAAGCAAATCGACGAAAAAATCAAGGAACTCACAGAGCTCCTTTCGCGGAGAACCTCGCTATGAACCCTGGGCATGAAAAAAAAACGCATGATTGCTGCCACACCTCAGCGCCAATAACCCTTCACGCCAAAGACCCCGTTTGCGGCATGGATGTTGACCCGACCGACTCAGCAGGAAACCATGCACACGAGGGAAAAATCTACTATTTTTGCTCCGAAGGCTGCCTAGAAGCATTTAAGGAGAACCCAGCTGAGTATCTCAATCCTGAACTAAAAACTGCAAAAGCTGCTTCTACTCCTCAAGACGCCCTACACACCTGCCCTATGCATCCCGACGTCAAGCAAATGGGCCCTGGCAGTTGCCCGATCTGCGGAATGGCGCTTGAACCCATTGAGGTGTCGACGGGAGACGACGCGCCAAATCCAGAGCTTGTGGATTTTTCAAGGCGCCTGAAAGGGGCTGTAGCCTTGTCGATCCCGCGTTTGAGTCTTGCCATGGGCGAGATGATCCCGGGCAACCCGTTTCACTCTTGGCTTCCAGGCAACACAGCAAATTGGGTCCAGCTTCTCTTGTCCGGCCCTGTTGTTCTCTGGGCGGGCTATCCGCTCTTTCACCGCGGGTGGCAATCGATCAGGACCCGCAACCTCAACATGTTCACACTCATAGCCATTGGTGCGGGAGTGGCCTTTCTGTTCAGCCTTCTTGCGACAATCGCTCCGGGAGTTTTTCCTGAAGCGTTTAAGTCCCATGGACGAGTGCATGTCTATTACGAAGCGGCTTCGGTCATTATCGCGCTTGTCTTGTTGGGACAAATCCTAGAGCTCAAGGCGCGCGGCCAAACAAGCTCAGCGATTCGAGCCCTTCTTAAGCTTGCTCCCAATACAGCTAGAATCATCCGAGCAGATGGACAGGAGCTGGATATAGATATCAACGATGTAAAGCTCGGCGACAAGCTCCGTGTCAGGCCGGGTGAGCAAATCCCCGTAGACGGCATCGTCAACTCGGGAAGAAGCTCGGTAGACGAGTCGATGATCACGGGCGAGCCGATCCCGGTCGAGAAGAGCGAAGGAGCCAAAGTCACTGCCGGCACGACGAACCACACAGGAAGCTTTGTTATAGAGGCTCGCAGTGTCGGCAAAGATACGCTACTGTCTCAGATTGTTCGCATGGTGAACGAGGCGCAAAGAAGCCGCGCTCCCATCCAAGGGCTCGCCGATCGCGTATCGTCGTGGTTCGTTCCGGCAGTCGTAGGGACAGCGGTCGCAACGGCTCTAGCCTGGGCCCTCTTTGGACCTGAGCCTGCCTACAGTTACGCTTTAGTGAATGCAGTTGCGGTGCTGATCATCGCATGCCCTTGCGCGCTTGGACTTGCCACTCCCATGTCGATTATGGTTGGAACCGGCCGTGGCGCTCAAGCAGGCGTATTGATTCGAAACGCTGAAGCGCTCGAAAGAATGGAGAAAGTCGATACACTAGTTTTAGATAAAACTGGAACCCTAACCGAAGGTAAACCCAAGCTTGTCACGCTCCGACCCTTCTCCGGGTTCGACGACTCTACGATCCTCGGACTAGCTGCCGCCCTCGAAAAGAGCAGCGAGCACCCTTTGGCGCAAGCCATCCTCTCGGGAGCCAGCGAGCGAAAGGTCACGTATGAGCTTGAAGTGCGCCACTTTCAATCCGTCACTGGCATGGGAATTCGTGGCGACGTCAGCGGAAAACAAGTCTTGATCGGCAATTCAAAGTTTCTCGATTCTGAGGGCGTAGTCACTCAAGAACTGAAAAAAACCGCAGAGACATTGAGAAGCGATGGACAAACCGTGCTCTTTCTAAGCATCGATGGGAAACCTGCCGGAATCCTCGGAGTCGCAGACCCTATTAAATCAACGACGCCTGATGCGATCCGCCAATTGCGAGAAGCAGGCTTGAGACTCGTTATGCTCACAGGTGATCACCATGACACGGCGAAAGCTGTAGCCTCAAAGCTCGGACTGAGCGAAGTTTACGCCGACGTTCTACCTTCTCAAAAGAACGAGATTATAAAGAAGCTCCAAGCTGAGGGCAGAAAGGTCGCAATGGCTGGCGACGGCGTGAACGACGCCCCGGCTCTCGCTCAAGCTGACGTGGGAATCGCGATGGGCACCGGCGCAGACATTGCGGTTCAAAGCGCGGGGATCACCCTGATTCAAGGCGACCTTCGAGGAGTAATCCGGGCGAGAAGCCTGAGTCATGCCGTCATGATGAACATCCGCCAAAACCTGTTTTTTGCATTCATCTACAACACCCTTGGAGTCCCTGTCGCGGCGGGTGTCCTCTATCCTTTTTTTGGTCTTCTGCTCAGCCCCATGGTTGCAAGCGCGGCGATGAGCCTCAGTTCCGTCTCAGTGATTGCGAACGCCCTTAGACTCAGGCGGGTCCCGCTAGAATGAAAAATATGATTAATAAAACAACACCCGCTCTATTCCTACTGACCTCTTCGCTGCTTGCTTGCGCAGCCGAAGCTAAAATCGTCCGCTACGAACTCACAATAACCAACGAGAAAGTGAACCTCAGCGGCAAGAAGACGGTTGATTTTGCGCTTACCGTAAACGGCGGGATTCCGGCCCCAACCCTCGAATTCACCGAAGGCGACGATGCAGAAATTGTCGTTAGAAACCGAGTCCCGAACCAGGAGACCTCCGTTCACTGGCACGGGATTCTGCTGCCGCCAGAGATGGACGGAGTCCCCTACGTGAACTCTCCTCCCATCATGCCGGGCCAAGAATTTACGTTTCGCTTCAAGATCAGGCAACATGGCACTTACTGGTACCACTCCCACACGATGACCCAGGAACAAGAAGGCGTCTATGGCGCCTTCATTATTCACCCAAAGAAAAAAACCATCGCTTACGAAAAAGACGTGATCGTCGTCCTGAGCGATTGGTCAGATGAAAGCGGCGAGAGCATCCTTAACAACCTGAGAAAAGACGGAGACTATTACCTCTACAAGAAAGACACTATGCGATCTTGGCTTGGGGCCATTCAGGCTGGAAAACTCGGAACCTTTCTCGGCAATGAGTGGACTCGAATGGGCGGCATGGACTTCTCCGATGTCGGATACGATGCGTTTCTGATCAACGGAAAAAAGCAATCTCAAGTCGCCACTTTACGCGCTGGCGAGAGAGTGCGCGTTCGAATCATCAACGCCGCTGCATCAAGCTATTTTTATGTCTCGCTTGGGCAAACACCCATGAAGGTGATCTCCGCTGACGGAATAGACATCGAGCCCACTTACGCTAAAGAGATACTGATCGGCATGGCCGAGACCTACGACGTTCTCTTTGAGATGCCAGAACAGAAGAACTATGAGCTCAAAGCCACCTGTCAGGACGGAACCGGATCAGCCTCGGGTTGGCTCGGAATGGGAGAGAAAGTGCCAGCACCCGTTAAGCCATTTCCCGATATGTATGCCTCAATGGATCACGCAAGCCACGGCGCAGGCCATGGCGTACATCAGGGGCACGAGGCTCAGGGTGATTCACATGCAGAGCACCACTCTCACAGCGAGCACGCTCACGAGGCTGCGGAGGTAGAAACTCTCTCAGTAGACGAACTGAAGGCCCAATCTTCGACCGCTTTTTTAAGCAACTCTAAAGTGCACGACGTAAAACTTGTTCTGGGTGGCGACATGGAGCGCTACATTTGGCACATTAACAATCAAGCGATTCACGAGGACCGAACGATCGTCATCAACGAAGGCGACATCGTTCGCTTCACCTTCGAGAACTCAACGATGATGCATCACCCGATGCATCTGCAGGGTCATTTTTTTAGAGTTCTCAACAAGAACGGAGATCACTCTCCTCTCAAGCATACAGTAGACGTCCCCCCGCATGGAAATAGAACAATCGAGTTCTTAGCCAACGAGCCGGGCGAGTGGATGCTTCATTGCCACAACCTCTTCCACATGAGCACAGGCATGGCACGGGTCATTAAATACTCGAG
>CAZGCK010000131.1:0-3763 GCA_964524175.1 uncultured Bacteriovoracaceae bacterium
AATCCCAGTGGGCAGTGAGGCGGGTGACCAATTGCCCACGGTGGCATAGTTGCCAGCGGAGTCCACGTTCCATGCCCAATCGTTGCCGGTAATGGTGTAGGTGTGGCTCGTATTTGCGCCGGCGGTGGCATTGGTGATGTTGGATAAGGTTATGGCAATGGTTTCGTCCGTGGCTTCGACAGTGGTGTCGTCCACAATCGTGACGCTGATGTTCTTTGAGGTCTCACCAGGTGAGAAAGTCAGTGTACCACTGCTTAAAGTGTAGTCAGTCCCTCCGCCAGTAGCTGTCCCGCCTGTTGCGGCGTAGTCGACCGTGATCGTTCTGTCCGAAGCTGCTGAAAGGCTCACGGCGATCAGGGCGGGAGTTGTGGCTTCTGATCCGCTCGAAGTCGCACCGGCAGTCAGCGTGAGGGTCGGAGGAGTGTCATTGTCGAGAATGGTGTAAGTGTGGATGAGCTTAGAACCCTCGGCGCCATTGACGAGATTAGAGAGAGTGATGATGGCTGTTTCGTTATTCTCGTTGAGCGAGTCGTCAATGATCGTCAGAGTGATGCTTTTGGTGGTCTCGCCTGGCGCAAAGGTGAGCGTACCGTTGGCGAGAGTGTAGTCGGTGCCGCTGCCCGTGGCCGTGCCTGTGACCTTGTAATCAGCAGTGACGGCGACAGTGGTGGCTTCAGAGAGCGTGATGGCTAAAGTGGTTGAAGCAACCGACTCGGCTCCACTTGAAGAAGAGGATGAGAAGGTTAGCGTAGGGACGATGGCGTCGGTGGTAACGCCATAAATCTTGGGTCGGCACCCTGCAGAAACCAGAACGAGCAAAAGCCCAGCTGCTGAAGCTATTGCGAATCGTCGCGAAGATGTGTGACCTGTGAATTTCTTCAAAGCTAGCCCCTCTCGCAAGAATGTTTATAGCTAGATTATGACATGTTTTTAGTGGTTTTATATTAACAATTGGAATTATTTATTACACATTATGTAAATAACCATTCAAAACAAAGGCGCTAATCAGTGAGTTGTTTTGTAGGTTGTCTCCCTTCAATGTCTTGTTGCGTGTGTCTACTGAGACACTCCCGAGTGTCTCATGTGGCTGGTTTGACGTGACTGTATTAGTGTGTTAACACGCTAATTCACTATGGCTGCACAGTCAGATAAATCAATTCAGAGCCTTTTTGAAGCCGTCCTCGAGTTGAGGGACATAAACGAGTGTCGCAGGTTCTTTTCGGATCTTTGTACTCCCTCTGAGCTTTGCTCTCTCTCGGACCGTTGGCGTGTCGCTCGCTTGATCCAAGAAGGCGTTCCCTATCGATCAATTTACGAGCAGACTGGCGTGAGCACTGCCACGGTGACCCGTGTTGCGCGCGCTCTGGCCCATGGCGACGAAGGCTATCGGATTGTGTTGGGCCGAGTGGGAGGAGCAAAGGCGAGGGTGGTTAGGTCTTCAAAAAAAGGTGGGACTTATGCGTGAGCTCAATCGTCTTCGGATCGCGATTCAAAAGTCGGGGCGTCTGGCCGAAAAGTCGATATCTCTTTTTTCTAAATGCGGTCTCGATTTCGACTTGCGTCGCGATCGGCTGCTTCACGAGTGCAAAGAGTTTCCCATCGATCTCATGCTTGTGAGAGACGACGATATCCCCGAGTATGTCGCCGATGGCGTATGCGATCTCGGGGTAGTGGGAGAAAACGTCATTCGCGAACGACTGCCCGTCTCCGAGCTCGATGGCGATAAGCGTGTCGCAGTAGTGAGCTCCTTAGGCTTTGGGGCGTGCCGACTGTCGCTGGCTCTTCCGGAAATGAGCCCTGTCGTAGAAGTCAAAGACCTGGCTGGCAAGCGCATTGCCACTTCCTACCCTAACTGCCTAAAGAATTACCTCTCGGACTACGGCATTGAGGCTCATATTGTCGAATTGAGCGGCTCAGTGGAGATCGCTCCCTCGCTGAACATCGCGGATGCGGTTTGTGACTTGGTGTCGACGGGCGGAACACTGAAATCCAATGGACTCAAGGAGTTCAAGACTCTTTTTGAAAGTCAGGCTGTTTTGATTCGGACAGATCGACCCATGTCTGCAACGATGGAGCTCGATTTAGCGCGTCTCATGCAGCGAATCAGTGGAGTCCAAAAGGCGGCTCAGTCCAAGTACATCATGATGAACGCTCCTCGTGAGGCTTTGGATCAAATCCGTCGCATCATTCCAGGTATGGAGGCTCCCTCCGTGATCCCCATTGGCACAGACGGGGTGAAGATCGCCATCCATGCTGTGGCTAGAGAGAACATTTTTTGGGAGACGATCGAGAATCTCAAAGGCGTAGGCGCATCTTCAATCCTGGTGCTTCCGATCGAAAAGGTGATCGAATGATTCGATTGCCGATAGCTCACTGGTCTGATTGCTCGCCTCAGCGACGCAGAGAGTTGCTCAGTCGCCCAGTTTCTAGCAAAAGTGAGGCTTTGAGTGTCTCTGTCCGCTCGGTTCTTGAAAGGGTCAAAGCTCGGGGAGATGAGGCTGTTCTTGATTTTACGAGTCAGTTCGATCGAGTCAAGCTCGAGTCACTGAAGGTCTCACTCGAGGAAGTCGAGGCCGCCCGGGCTCAGCTTTCTTCTCAGCTAGTGACGGATCTTCAGGAAGCAGTACGTCGGGTAGAGCTTTTTCATCGTGCTCAAGTGCCTCGGGCTATTGACTTGGAAACCTCTCCCGGAGTTCGTTGCGAACGTCGGTTTGTGCCGATTCAGCGGGTAGGTCTTTATATTCCGGGCGGAACCGCGCCGTTGCCTTCAACAGTCGTTATGCTGGGCGTTCCGTCGTTGATAGCGGGTTGCGAGACTCGGATTCTGGCGACGCCTCCGCGCTTGGATGGCTCGATTGACCCGCACATCCTGGTAGCGGCTGACCTCCTCGGGATTTCTCAAATCTTTAAAGTCGGAGGCGCGCAAGCCATAGCGGCACTTGCCTTTGGCACTGAGTCCATCCCCAAGGTGGACAAAAGCCTTGCACCTGGCAATTCTTGGGTGACTGAAGCGAAACTTCAGGTTTCGCAGGATCCCCAAGGAGCCGTGTGCGATCTGCCGGCTGGTCCGTCTGAGGTGATGGTGATTGCGGACTCGGCCGCATCGGCGAGTTTTGTCGCTTCGGATCTGCTCTCGCAAGCAGAGCATGGCGAGGACTCACAAGTTGTTTTGGTGAGTGACTCTCCGGTGTTGGTCGAGCAAGTCCTGGTTGAGCTTGAGGCTCAATTGAGCCGCTTGCCCAGGAGCCGGATCGCCAAGGCCGCTCTCGACAAAAGTGCATTGATCTTAGTGGATCGCATCAGCGATGCGCTCGAGATCTGCAACATGTATGCTCCAGAGCACCTGATTCTGCAGGTTGCGCAGCCCCGTCTGTTCGCTGAAGGCGTGAGAAACGCGGGCTCCGTGTTTTTAGGGCCTTGGACTCCGGAGTCAGCAGGTGACTACGCAAGCGGAACCAATCATGTACTGCCCACTTATGGATTCGCGCGCGCCCTTGGAGGTTTGACCACTGAGAGCTTTCTCAAGTCGATCACATTTCAGGAAATCTCGCCTCGCGGACTTTTGGAGCTCGGGCCGGTCGTGATGCGCTTGGCGGAAGCTGAGGGGCTAGAAGCGCATGCACACGCGGTTCGAGTGAGGATGGAGGCAAATCAGTCATGAGCGATGTGTTTTCTCTGGCAAGACCAGAAGTCGTGACAATGAAGGCATACGAGTCAGCTCGAAGTTTAGTCCAAGTCGACGAGTCGATTCGGTACCTCGACG
>CAZGCK010000131.1:3773-9218 GCA_964524175.1 uncultured Bacteriovoracaceae bacterium
GCCAATGAGTCTCCGGTTGCGCACTCGGAGGCTGACCCGCTCAATCGGTATCCCGAGCCACAGCCCAAAGCTTTGCTTCGAAGGTTCTCTGAGTTGTACGGAGTAGACGAGCGCTCATTGATCATAGGGCGTGGATCCGACGAGGCGATCGATCTGTTGGTGCGGACCTTTTGTCGTTCAGGGCAAGACTCGATCCTGATCTGTCCACCGACATACGGAGTTTATGAGGTCGCGGCTCAGATTCAGGGTGCTTCGGTGGTACGCGTGCCTCTGGTTCAGTCGCAAGGAGGCTTTGCTCTCAATGAGCAGAAGATCCGTGATGTGGTCTCAGCGGAGCAGCCAAGGACCAAATTAGTTTTTATTTGTTCGCCCAATAACCCTACGGGCACTGCGTTGGACAGGAGTGCGATCGCGAGAGTCTGCGAAGTCGCTGAGGGGCGGGCGATCGTTGTGGTGGACGAGGCGTATGCGGAGTTCAGCTCAGAAAAAAGCATGCTCTCTGAGCTGGCTCGCTTCGAGAATTTGGTGGTCCTGCGAACTCTCTCCAAGGCGTGGGCACTCGCTGGAGCTCGTTGTGGGGTGGCAATAGGATCGCCGTCTGTCGTCTCTCTTTTGCACAAAGTTCGCGCACCTTACCCATTGGCCACTCCCACGATTAGGGTTGTTCTCGATGCGACGGATCCTGATCAACGGGCTTCGCTGCGCGAGCGTGTCAGAGCATTGAATGAGGCAAAGCAGCAGCTTGCGGCAAGGCTTCGAAGTATGTCTGGAGTACACGAGGTATTTTCTTCGCAAGCGAATTTTTTGCTCGTCAGATTCAAGGACTCCGGAGAGGTGATGCGAGCAACTCGCCTGGCAGGCATCATTCTCAGGGATCGCAGTCGGGAGCCGGGTCTGGTGGGTTGCGTGAGAATCAGCATTGGAACGGAAGAAGAGAACGACGCTTTGCTGCGAGTTCTGCGAGAGGTGGCTGTATGATACTTCCTACCAAAAAAATCGCTTTCGTGGACCGAGATGGAACCCTGATCGAGGAGCCGGCCGATCATCAAATCGACTCTTATGAGAAGTTTAAACTGCTCCCCGGGGTGATTCCGGCAATGATCCGCTTTCGAGATGCGGGATATCGCTTTGTGATGGTGACCAATCAAGACGCGCTGGGAACCGATCGCTATCCGCGTGCAAAGTTTGATTTAGTCCAAGAGCTTTTGATCCAGATTCTCAGTTCGCAGGGGATTGTTTTTGAAGAAGTGCTGATCTGTCCCCACACTCCCGAGGACCGCTGTCTTTGCCGCAAGCCTGGCATCGGAATGGTTCAAGGTTACTTGGCAGACTCAAATTGGGATCGAAAACGATCGTTCGTCATTGGAGACCGCGCTACGGATCTTGATCTTGCTCAAAACATGCGTATCGAGGGGGTTCGCGTGGGAGTTGATTGCTCCTGGTCTCAGATTGCGGATCAGATGCTCGATCGACCGAGAACCGGGGCCTGCCTGCGCAACACGCAGGAGACCCAGATTCGGGCTCAAGTGAACTTGGATGGCACGGGTTCATCCCGCATCGCCACGGGCATTGGGTTTTTTGATCATATGCTTGAGCAGATTTCCAGGCATGGTGGTTTCGATCTCGACCTGGAAGTGAAGGGCGATACCCACGTCGATGATCATCATACGGTTGAGGACAGTGCTCTAGCTTTGGGGGCGGCGATTCGAGAGGCTTTGGGCGACAAGGCGGGTATCGGGCGTTTTGGTTTTCACCTTCCGATGGACGATGCGCAGGCGCATGTCTTGATGGACCTTTCGGGGCGGCCGTACTTCAAGTTTGAGGGCGGTTTTGACCGTGAGCGGGTGGGTGAGCTTGCCACTGAGATGGTTCCGCACTTCTTTAGGAGCTTGGCAGAAAGCTTGGGCGCCAATCTTCATATTCGCATCGAGGGGGAGAACACCCATCATCGGATCGAGGCTGCCTTTAAGGCTGTGGGGCGTAGCCTGAGACTTGCCATCGCCCGAGGTGAGAGCGCAGATATTCCTTCAACGAAAGGGATTTTGTGATCACGGTGATCGATTCAGGAGGGGCGAATCTCTCGTCTGTGCTTTTCGCACTGGATCGCCTGGGTGTGAAGGCTCAGCTTTCGGCGGATCCTGAGACTGTGTTCTCGAGCACGAAGTTGATTTTGCCGGGTGTTGGTGCGGCTTCAGCGGTGATGAAGAACTTAAGAGAGCGTGAGCTAGTTCATTGCTTGAGAGAGCTTAAGCAGCCCGTACTGGGAATCTGTTTAGGGATGCAAATCCTTTTTGAACGCTCAGATGAAGGAGGCGTCGATTGTCTGGGTGTGCTTCCGGGGGGCGTCAGCGAGTTGAAGGTCGCTCCAGGGCTCCCTGTGCCTCACATGGGATGGAACCTCGTGCGAAGCGTGCGAGATTGCGCTCTCTTGGGGGATACTAGCGATCATTTCTATTTTGTTCACTCCTTTGTGGCGCCAAGGGGCGAGACGGTTCGTGCGGTCGCAGACTATGGAGTTGAGGTTCCGGCGATTGTTCAATCCGGGAACTGGTGGGGTGTACAATTTCACCCGGAGCGCTCGGGTCTAGCAGGGGCTCGCTTATTACAGAGATTTGTCGAGATGTAGGAGGCGAGAAATGAATATATACCCCGCAATTGATCTTCTTGATGGATTCTGTGTGCGCCTGAAGCAAGGGCGATTTGAGGAGAAGACCCTTTACTCTCGCGATCCAGTCATGACCTCACGCAGTTTTGAAGGGGTGGGCGCTCAATTTTTGCATCTTGTCGATCTCTCTGGTGCGAAAGACCCTACTCATAGGCAGTTGGATCTCATTGCGCAGGTGATTCGATCGACCCGTCTCAAAGTTCAGGTAGGCGGGGGGATTCGAACCTTGGAGGAGGCCGCAGAGCTGCTCGAACTGGGCGCGGATCGTGTAGTGATCGGGAGCGCTGCGATTTCTCAACCGCAAATGGTGCGAAGTCTTCTTCGAGAGAAGGGAGGGGATCGGGTCACCGTTGCTCTTGATGTTCGAGTCAACTCGTCTGGAGTTTCTCACGTTGCGGTTCATGGTTGGCAGGCCCAAAGCTCTTTGCGCGTGGAGGATGCGCTTTTGCCATTTTTGGATGAAGGACTGACCCGTGTGCTGTGCACTGATATCGATTTAGACGGAATGATGACCGGACCCAATTTTAAGCTCTATGCAGAACTATCGCAGAAGTTTCCTGGCGTTGAGTTTCAAGCTTCGGGAGGGGTGAGCAGTTTGGATGATTTGATGGCCTTGTCGGCTGCCGGTTTGCGTTCAGCGATCGTGGGCAAGGCGATTTACGAGGGCACGATTGATCTTGAGGAGGCCATTCTTCGATGCTGACTCGAAGAATCGTCGCATGCCTCGATGTCAAGGACGGAAAGGTCGTGAAGGGGACTCGGTTCCGCGGTCACGAAGTCGTTGGAGAGATTGTCGATCTTGCGCGTCGGTATCGAGATGAGGGCGTTGATGAGCTTGTCTTTTACGACATCACTGCGAGTGCCGAAGGTCGACGCGTATCCAAGCGCTGGGTTGAGGATGTTGCGCGTGTGGTTGACGTGCCGTTTTGCGTGGCCGGTGGGATCAGGACTTTGGTTGACGCGCGAGAGGTTCTGAATTGCGGAGCCGATAAAGTATCGATCAATTCTCCGGCGCTCGAGAATCCCCACCTGATCACGGAGCTCGCTTCAGTTTTTGGCAGGCAATGTGTTGTGGTGGGAGTGGATAGCCATCGCAGTGCCTCCGGAGATTTCGAAGTCTATTGCTACACTGGTAGTGAGGAGCGCACACGGCAAGCGGGACGGCGTACATTGGATTGGATTGTCGAAGCACAGCGCCTAGGCGCGGGCGAGATCGTTTTGAATTGCATGAACCAAGATGGGACCGGCAGCGGATACGACATTGAGCAGTTGACTCGTGCTCGCGCGCTCTTGTCAATACCCTTGGTGGCGTCTGGTGGTGCGCGGTCCGTAGAGCATTTTGCGGCAGCGTTTAAATTGGCACGAGCGGATGCGGCGTTGGCGGCGGGTGTGTTTCATCGGAGGGAGCTGCTGATCTCCGATCTTAAAAAGTCCCTGGCTTCTCAGGGTATCGAGGTTCGGATCTGATGACGCTTAATTTTGAGAAGTCGATTGATGGGCTTTTGCCTGCAGTGATTCAGGATGCTCAAAGCCTCAAGGTGCTGATGTTGGGTTACATGAGTGCCGAGTCGTTGGAGCTGACTCGTCAGAGTGGGCGCGTGACGTTTTACAGCCGTAGCCGCAAATCCCTCTGGCTAAAGGGCGAAACCTCGGGGAATTTTCTCAATGTAGTGAAGATTCATGAGGACTGCGATCATGATGCCATCTTGATTCTGGCGCGTCCCGAGGGCCCCACCTGCCATCAAGGAACGCAGAGCTGTTTTGCGGAAGTCGAGGGCTCTGTTGGGGGGATCGGTTTTTTGGAGGAGCTCGAGGGCGTTGTTGAGAGTAGGATTCGCGAGCGCCCCCAGAGTTCTTACGTGACACAACTTCTTGATAAGGGGTTGGACCGAATCGCCCAAAAAGTGGGAGAAGAAGCAGTTGAGACAATTATTGCGGCCAAGAATCCTGAGCTCGCGCCCCTAGAATCGGAGGCAGCGGATCTTTTGTTCCATCTCATGGTTTTGCTCAAAGTTCGCGGATCCTCACTCGCGAGGCTCGCGCGCGTGTTGGAGCAAAGGCACCGCTGAGGGTCGCGGTGCTTAGACTCTGAGTCGCGGCAAGATCTGATTCACGTTAGGTAGGTCCTGGTTGTAAGCATTCGTTCTTTGACCCGAGAAATACACGCTGCTGTTTTGATAGGTATCCCCATAGCCTGGGATTCCAGGCAATTCGTAGTCCGTGGGCGTAAGTCCCATGGATTGAAGAGCCGTGACCAACCAACGATTGTAGAGCAAGCCTGAGGTGAGCTCCTCACCGCTCTCGGTGCGCAGGAGGGCGCCCCCTGTGCGGTTGCGATAGTCGATGTAGTTGCCTGTTCTAAAATAGCCAGCTGCGCTTCCAGCCGTGAGGACAGGCTGCGAGACATTGGAGTGTAGAACTGAGCTTTCTTGGCCATAGAAGACCAATGAGTTGTCGAGAAAGGTCCTGCCGCCGCTCTCAGGTACGTCCAGCTTGGCGATCAAATCGGTGAAGACTCTTTCGAGGATCCACCGATTGATATCAACCAGAGCCTGCTGCACAGTTGGATCCGTGCAGTTGTGCGCATTTGAGTGCCAGCTCCCGGCTCCTTCCGCAGGGAATTGCATCGGCTGAGCCACGAAGATGCTAGCGACCCGAGTGAGACCGCATTTGATGGCGGCGACAATCACGTCGTTCATCAGTGCGTAATTGGACTCGATGGCAGCAAGGGTCTGATTGGGGCTGATGCTGGTGCCGACAGTAGGGCGCCCAGGCACCGT
>CAZGCK010000131.1:9228-9442 GCA_964524175.1 uncultured Bacteriovoracaceae bacterium
ACCGTGCAGGCAACTGGCGGAGGCGCGGAAGGATCTGGATTTGGCGCGTTTGCATTCACGCGGAGCTGCAGTTCGTGGATCATGTTAAGATGGCTTTCGAGCTTGCTGCGGTCTTCCGCGCTCAATCTTCGATTTGCGCGGAGTCGAGTGTAGTCCGCGTAAACGGCGTCCACCAACGTCCCTTGAGCGAGCGGTGTGCGAGTCGGAGTTGGAC
>CAZGCK010000132.1:0-2545 GCA_964524175.1 uncultured Bacteriovoracaceae bacterium
GGATCATGCGCGCCACCAGCTCCTTGCCCGTGCCGCTCTCACCCACGACCAAAATATTGGTCTTGGTCATCGCGACCCGATTGATCAGCCCGATCATCTCTTTAACGGGTTTAGAGCTCCCGAGGATCTGGCGACTCATTCGCCCGCAGCTCCAGCCATCTTGAAGATCGGCAAGTACATGGCGATCATGATGCCTCCTACGGTGCCGCCCAAGAAAACTAAACCCAAAGGCTCTTTGGGAACACATCCAATTTACCCACCACCTGGCCCAAGGTCTTGCCTGACTCGACATCAGAACGGATCCGACTCATCGCTACTTCAAGGACCGCGTTGTCGATCGTAGACCTGCAGATGTCGATCGCATCGATCAAGTTGACACCCGATGCGAGGAGAGTCTGCATCGTTCGCGCAAACCTCGCGATCCCGCTCTTTTGCATCAAGTTGCCGAACAAGGGTGCTCTATACATAGTTCGATCAATCACGGCCTTGCCTTCATCGGACTTGAGGTAGTTTTTGAGAAGATAACCAAAAACAGCCGCCCCCACCAAGATGAACAAGATATTATTGATCATGAAGTGCGAGAGATTGATGACCATTTGGGTGGGCAGAGGGAGCTCTTGCCCATTGGACTTGAGCAAAGCCTCAAACTTAGGAATCACAAAAACCATCATCAACGAAACGACGCCAACTCCGATCGAGATCACAATCGCCGGATACATCATCGCGCCTTTGACCATCTTTTGTAGGCGATCCGCGTCCTCCAGGTACCGCCCCAGGCGCTTGAGCATCTGGTCCATGGATCCCGAGGCCTCGCCCGCCCGGATGAGCGCGACGTAAAGCTTGGGAAAAACCTTAGGGTAAGCCCCCAAAGCCTGCCAAAGGTACGTACCGGAGGACACTTTGTCTTTTACCTCGAGAGCAACGGACTTCATCGTGGCATTCGTGGACTGCTCAACCAAAAGCTCAAGACCCTGCACCAGTGGGATGCCTGCGCCAATCAGGACCTGGAGCTGCCTAGTGAAGGCCAAAAGAATAGGCAACGGCACGGAGGCCGTATTCATTTTCTTGCCGCCAGGCAATGCCTTGCTCAGCCCGCCATCCGCCTTAGCAATGCGAGTCGGGCGGATACCAATGTCTCTGAGCTTCATGCGGAGCTCACCTTCGCTGGCTCCCTCAAGCTTGCCGGCAACTTTCTTACCAGCCTTGTCCACGCCTTGATAACTGAACTCGCTCATTTATCAATTTCCTTTATTTACTAATCTGAAGCAGCATCTTGCCGATTTCTTCGGGCATAAAGCTGTGCCCCATCGCATCGTTCTTCGAAACGATTCCTTGCCTCACCAAAGAGATCAGCGCCTGATTCATAGTCTGCATCCCAGTCTCCTCCTGGCCCGACTGCATGCCAGAATAGATCTGGTGAATCTTGTCTTCGCGGATCAGATTGCGGATACCAGGCGTAGGGATCAAGACTTCAGCCGCCATCGCCCGCCCCCCGCCCGCTTTGGGCACTAGCTGCTGCGAAAGCACGGCTTGTAAAGTAAACGAGAGCACCTGCCTCACCTGAGGCTGCTGATGCGCGGCGAACACGTTGACGATGCGATTGATGGACTGAATGGCGCTATTGGTGTGGAGCGTGCCAAAGACCAAATGCCCAGTCTCTGCCATGGTCAACGCCATTTCGATAGTCTCGACATCGCGAAGCTCACCGACCAGGATAAAGTCCGGATCCTGGCGCAATACGCGCTTGAGAGCATGCCCAAACGATTTGGTGTCAACGCCTACCTCTCGCTGATTGACGATGCAGTTCTTGTGAACGTGCACGAACTCGACCGGATCCTCGATCGTCATGAGATGCCCGTACTCTTCGCGATTGATCAAATCGAGCATCGCGGCCAATGTCGTCGACTTGCCGCTGCCGGTAGGCCCAGTCACGAGCACCAAACCATTGGGCCGCTTGATCACCTGCTTCATCACGGGAGGAATCTTGAGAGAATCGAAATCGGGGATATTGAGCGGGATTTGCCTGAATACGCCAGCCACTCCGCCGCGCTGATAAAATACGTTTCCGCGAAACCGCGCCAGGTCCTTAATGCCGAAAGAAAAGTCGAGCTCAAGTTCTCGCTCAAACTCAGCCTTCTGATGATCCGTCAAAGCTGAGTAGCAGAGCTCCTTAGAATCCTGCGCACCCAAAGGATCTGCCTTGACCTTGACCATCCGCCCGCTCAGCCTAAACTCCGGCGGGACCCCGACGGTGAGGTGAAGGTCCGAAGCCCCCTGTTCTACCATCGCTTTGAGCAAAGCAGGCAAGGTTACTTTGGCCATCGTCAGTTCTCCATGGTGAGGGACAAAGCTTCTTCTAAAGTTGTGCGGCCCTCGGCCACCTTCGAAAGCGCGGACATGCGCAAGGTCTTCATCCCCTCACGAACCGCTTGACGCTTGATCTCGATTGCGCTCTCGTTGCGCAGGACCATTTCTTTGAGCGTCGTGCTGAAATCAAGCACCTCATAGATAGCTACACGGCCCTTGTAGCCGCTTTTGTTGCACC
>CAZGCK010000132.1:2555-6147 GCA_964524175.1 uncultured Bacteriovoracaceae bacterium
CTCAAGCAGCTTCTCGCGTGGAACCTGGGCGTCGACTTTGCACCCAGTGCAGACGGTACGAAGAAGCCGCTGCCCCACGATGGTGTTCAATGACGCCACTACCAAGAATGGCTCGAGCCCCATGTTCATCAAACGGGTGATCGTGCTAGGCGCATCGTTGGTGTGCAGGGTAGAGAGCACTAGGTGTCCCGTCAATGCGGCCTGAACTGCGACCTCCGCGGTTTCATAGTCACGAATCTCACCCACTAAGATCGTATCCGGGTCCTGGCGAAGCAGTGCCCTGAGAACGCTAGCGAAACTCAACCCAATATCTTTGTGGACTTGAGTCTGATTGATCCCTTCTAAGTTGTACTCGACCGGGTCCTCAGCGGTCGCTAAGTTGTCCGTGACCTTGTTGAGCTCAGTCAGTGCAGAATAAAGAGTCGTTGTCTTACCGCTACCGGTGGGCCCAGTCACGAGCACCATGCCGTTGGGCGCGTAGATCCCTTTGCGAAAAGTCTCGAGCTGGTTTTTCTCGAAGCCCAGCTTGAGAAGATCCAACTGAAGATTGCCCTTGCTCAACATACGCAAGACGACTTTCTCGCCAAATAGCGTAGGCATGGCGTTCACGCGAAAGTCGATTTCCGTGCCGCCAGTCTTGAGCTTGATGCGTCCGTCCTGCGGAACCCGCGACTCGGCTATGTCCATGCGAGACATGATCTTGAAGCGCGCGATCACGGCTCTCCTCATCTCTGACGGGATTTCCGTGATCTCGTGCAAGACACCGTCTACGCGCATGCGCACGCGAAACCGCTTCTCGTAGGGCTCAACGTGGATGTCGCTGGCCATCCTGCGAATCGCCTCCGAAAGAATGCCGTTCACCAAGGTGATGACCGGGGCATCCGCCTCGACGGCACCCGAGTCGATGTCGTGAATCTGAACTAGCTCAAGAGCCTGGTTCGCCTCTTTAGAGTCTTGACCCTGCTTTTTTTGGTCTTTTTGATACGTCTCGATCGCTGCGCCCACAAGCGCTGAAGCGCCGTAGTACTTGCCCATTGCGGCATCAAAGGCAGAAAATGAAGTCAGCACTGCCTCAATGTTCTGCTTGAGCACGAACTTGAGGCCCTCTAGGCCCGGCAAAATCGTCGGATCGCAAACCGCGATCACCAAAGTGCCTTTAGCCGATTGAATCGGAATCACCTGATTTTTTTTTGCCAGCTCCGGAGAGATCAGTTTGATCACTTCGGGACTGACTTCAAACTTCGCGAGATTGATGCTTGGAAGACCGTACTTTTGGCCAAGATAGTAAAGCAGCTTAGTTTCAGAAAGGTACTTCTTGTCGATGAGCGTGCGGATGTAACTCCTGCCGCCCTTGGCTGCTTCAGAAGCAGCCTCGGTAAACTGCGCGGCCGAAATCAGCTTGTCTTTGACCAGTAGCTCTGCGAGCTGCTTGGACATTCTGTGAACCACCCCATCCTAGGACAAATTTGGGCATCCTGCCCCTGCTTTCGCTATCTAACCATGATGCGAGCGGACCCAGGAGATGTCAAGACGGTGTACAGTCGGTGTCCAATGTTTTGTCAGCAAAACCATTTTTACATACAAAACAGATAAGTTGACTGATGATCTAGGCATTATGCTCTTAGTTGTTTAGAATAGAGAGAAGCTCAGATTTTTTCTGTTTTCGGGGGATCCTTGGATGCGCGACAACCTGTGGACGCTTTTGCGACAAAATAACGACGGCAGACCGGATATTCGCTCTACCGATGGCTTGACCCTGATCGAGGTGCTGATTGCATCGGGGATTGCCACGGTGACTCTGCTCGGGGTCGCGGAGCTGACTGTATCAGCCGGAAGAGCGGCAAAAAATGCAGGGGTATCCAACGACTGGAACACGCAAGTGTCAATCGTTCGCGGCGTTCTCAACAACGAGAGCTCCTGCTCTCGCTCCCTCGGCGTCGGTGTCGACGTCAACAACGTTACAACCGGTGTTGGCACGTTGTTACTTCCTGTCGCAGGAGCAGCCGTTCCATTGACACTTACAAGGCTAACCACCTCTGGCGGGGCAGACCTTCTGGTAGCAGGAGCCCCTCCTACGGGTCTTCAAGTCAATTTAGCCGACGGGCTGACAATCGATCCCCCAGCTGACGCGGGTACGGCTGTCTCCTATATGGGAGCTGGCCATCATCGTCACCAAACCACCCTGAGACTGAGAGTGACCCGAGTCCCTGCAGGCAACGGTGGAGGGCCAGCCACTTATACCGCCGCGTTTCCGATGACTGTGTTGACCCGAGACGTCGCCTTTGGCGGAGCTGCTGCAGGCTCCATCTCGGCTTGTTTCGGGGAGAACTCCGCTGGGCAAGCTTGTGCGGATCTCGGGGGCACTTACAATGCGAATGCACCCGCAGGCACATCTAAGTGCTCAAACGTGACCTTTCAAGGGACAACGACCTTTGAAAACGTAAGCGCAAGTAGACTCAACCTCACCGGCGTCGACCATTCGGGAGGCAATGTGCCCTATAACTGCGGAATTGCATTCGAAGAGGCAGACTATCCTGCTGTAGGACTTGGATCAATATCACCCACAGTTCAGGCGAACTGCACCGGAACCAAATCTGCAGTGTCTGGAGGAGCTCGATGCAATCCCTACGGCAACGGCCGCACCTTTCCCAATTTCCAGTATAGCGGAAC
This sequence comes from uncultured Bacteriovoracaceae bacterium, assembly GCA_964524175.1. Taxonomy (GTDB): domain Bacteria; phylum Bdellovibrionota; class UBA1018; order UBA1018; family UBA1018; genus CAZGCK01. Next base: position 5,226 of record CAZGCK010000132.1, read on the forward strand.
AAGCACACCAGTAGGGTTTAACCCACCCTATGGCACTGAGGCGTGGGCAGGGAACTGCGTAAACTATGGCTCGGACGTGCCTCCCCTAATCAGTGGCGTACATGTCAGAGTCTATGTAGTCTGCTGCGACTACTAATTTAGCGCAAAATCCCCCGAGCCTGCTCAGCATCCAACGCGATCTGCGCCTTAAGCGCATCGATCCCGCCAAACCGCCGCTCCTCGCGCAGCTTCTGAACAAAACGAACCTCAAGCGGCTTGCCGTAAAGATCAATCGTCACGTCCAGGAGATGGGTTTCTACCAACGCGGGCAGCTCAACTCCCTCAGCGCCCACGAACGTAGGCCGAACACCTACATTGGTCACGCTCGGCATGATTTTGCCTTCTAGCACCGCCCATGTCGCGTAAACGCCGTAAGGGAGCGCAATCTTGTTCTCGAGCTTTAAATTCGCGGTCGGAAAACCCAGCTTTCGCCCACGCCCCTCGCCGTACACCACCACGCCTCGGTAAAAAAACTGGCGACCCAACAATAAATTCGCGGGCCCGACCTCTCCTGCAAGAAGATGCTGGCGAATTCGAGAGCTCGAAATCACTTCATTACCAACTCGCTGAGGGGGCACGATCTCGAGCTCGACTCTGGCCTGCTTGCAAAAGGCCTCGAGCTTCTCGAGATGCCCTTGGCGCTCTTTTCCAAAAGCGAAGTCATAACCTACGACGATCGCCTCAGCGTTCAGCCTGCGAAGTAGGACGTTGTTAAAGAACTCTTGTGGAGCGACGGTCGAGAACTCTCGGCTAAACGGCTCCTCGATCGTCACATCCAACCCCTGTTGCTGAAGAAACTCGAGCTTCTCATCGTAGGTAGACAAAAGCTGGACGTTCGCGCCCGGACGAAGTGCCACCTGAGGATGCGGCTTAAAAGTATAAG
>CAZGCK010000132.1:6157-7861 GCA_964524175.1 uncultured Bacteriovoracaceae bacterium
GTCCCTTTGCGCGCACGCGCCTTCTCAACGGCCAATTGGATAATCCGCTGGTGCCCGCTGTGAACGCCATCAAAATTACCGATGGTCACTACGGGATGGGCGAGCGTCTTAGAGAGGAGCTGAATGCCACGAACAGTTTCCATAGATGAAGAGGATCAGGTTGTTACAGCAGTGGGTTCTTTTTTGAACTTATAACCACACCGATCGATCTCAGCATCACGAATATCAAATGGATAGTTGCGGCAATTAGCTGGCCTCAACTCGCCATAAACTCGGCAGTAAGGAAGATTCTGGCCATCCCTCCCTAAGAAGGGGCAGCGGTAAATCAACTCACAGCAGGCCCCACAACGGTGGCACTCCCCTTCGCGGGTTTTAGCGATAGCTTCCTGAATGTATTCAGGTTTAAAGGTGCCCAGATAAAAACGACGTGCCTTTCGCAAGAACTGTCCGACGAGGGATCGCTCGACGATTTTGCGGTCATACCAGGAGGTTTTTAGGGCTGAATTTGATGACACCACGCAGTGTACCTCTCGAAAGAATAGACAATAAGTGCTAGGAAGAGTCAAGTAAAAGGCCTCATTATGCGAACCTCTGCGTTTCTCGTCCGAGTAGCGATTTGCTTTCTATTGTCGTTTATCCCGCTCACCGATCTAGAAAACCAAATCTACTCGGCACGTATGTCCGTGCGCGCGCACCGGGGTCCGGTCCCTCCTCTATTGATCGTTCGCTACAGCTCCGCATCAGCCTCGGATCGAGCTGCTTTGCAGGAACTACTGAAGCAAGGACCTTTACTCTCAGTCGAAACACTCTCCGAGACTTCGCGCGACCTTGTGGTGGACTCGGATGCCACCGTAAGGAGCGCTGTTCTCCACACCAACAAAGCGCCCTCGCCTGCCTACCGGGCTTACCAAGCGATGGGACTGCCCATTGCCTCGCTTCGCAACCCGGACGCCCCTCATCTCATCAACTATCTGGGCCCAGCAGGGACCCTTCCCTCCTGCTCTCTTTCAAAACGGGACTGTCCTCCCTCGCGCGCACGAATTCTGGTTCTAGACGACCAGGAAATCACAGGCGTCACGCCTCTTCGTTCGCCGCTGGGAGAGATGAGCCGAGCGGAGATCACCGCGAACGACGTCCACACACTCATCGACCGCCGGCCGATCTATCACGCCTCGTGGATCGAGCTCAGCTTCCTGATTTTAGCGATGATCTTGGTGGGGTCTTTTTACATCATCTATTATCCAGTCGTCATCAGCGCGCTGGCGATCACGGGCACAGGTGTTGCCCTGATCGTCGTGCTATTTCAGGTCATCTTTCAGCTTTTTGACATCTACATCCCATCGGCCAATATCGGCGGATCTCTTTTGATCACGTATTTGATATTCACCGGATATCGACTGGCTTTTCAGGAAAATCTCCAATGGCGCAACCTAAAGCAAGCGCAGTACCTGCGCGAGCTCGACCAGATGAAAACCAATTTTCTGTCTCTCGTCAGCCATGACCTCAAAACCCCCCTGGCCAAAATTCAGGCTCAGGTCGATCGATTGCGTCGGGGGATTCAAACTGCGCCAGGAGCCCCTGAAGAATGGAACGCAAAACGGGCTGAGTTCAAGGAGCTACTCGACTCGATCGAGAACAGCAATAACGAGCTTAGGCACTACATCACGAGCATCCTCAATCTCTCCAAACTCGAATCGCAAAAGG
>CAZGCK010000132.1:7871-9212 GCA_964524175.1 uncultured Bacteriovoracaceae bacterium
GCAAAAGGTGATCCTCAACAAGAAATCCAACGACATCAATCTGCTCATCCAACAAGCGCTCAAGCGCCTCAGATCCGCCGCCGCTCAAAAATCGATCACGATCGAAGAACAGCTGGACCCACTTTTCTCCGTCGAATGCGATGAAGACCTGATGCGCCAGGTGCTCACTAACCTGATCGATAACGCGATCAAGTACAGCCCTCAGGGCTCCCGCGTGATCGTGCGATCCCGCGAAGAAGAAGGCTTTATTCGCGTCGAAGTCCAGGACTTCGGACCCGGCATCCCCAAGGACCAGCTGCCTCTGATGTTCCGCAAGTTCAGCCGCTATCTGCGACCCATCAAAGAGCAGGTGAAGGGCACGGGGCTGGGTCTTTATCTTTCGAAGTACTTTATCGAGATGCACGGAGGGACGATTCGGGTGCAAACGGTCGAAGGCCAAGGCACTACGTTCACGTTTACCTTACCGCTGCATGGAATGGAGAACGAGACGTTGCTGGGATGACTCCCAAGATCGCCGAAGGGCTAAAATCAATGTAAACCATTGAAAACCAAGCTGCTGTTGAGCCGCCCGTCCACAGACTTTTTGCCCTGCCCCCACTCAACCGGTTCCATAATGGAATCCCCTCCAATTCCCGACAAAGAGCCAGATCTTCCTCTTCCCCTTTGATGCGCGCTCGCATAACATTGCGACCACAATGGCCTCAGATTTTAGGAATCTCAATGTATTGGTCGTCGATGACGAGCGCGAGCTGCGCGAGGCGCTTCTTCAGGCGATCACAGCCCTGGGGCACAACGTAGTTCTTGCCGAGAACGGCGAAGAAGCGCTTCGGATCATGCACGAGCGTGGGCTCGACACACCCGCCTCTATTCACATCGCTCTCCTCGACGTCAACATGCCTGGCATGTCGGGCCTCGAGGTTTTGCGCGAGATTCGTTACCTCGACCCCTCAGTCTCGGTCCTGATCATCACTGCCCATGGCAATATCCGTGACGCTGTCGAAGCCATGCGCGAGGGGGCTTACAACTATATCGAGAAGCCCGTTCAAGAGACTGACCTAGAAGACCTCGTCAAGCGGGCTTCAGAGGCTCACGCCTTGGTCCAAGAGCTGGGGCTCAATGCGCCCAAAGTCACTCTCGACAACGGGGAAGAGTTCATCGGCAACTCTCAGCAAATGCGTTCTGTTTTTCAAGTCATCCAACGACTGGGACAGGTGAACACGAGTGTTCTCATTCGCGGCGAGAACGGGACTGGCAAGGAGCTGGTTGCGCGCGCGGTTCACTTCAATTCTCCCCGCAAAGAAAAGCCCTATGTGGCCGTGAACTGTGGAGCGATCCCAGAGA
>CAZGCK010000133.1:0-2033 GCA_964524175.1 uncultured Bacteriovoracaceae bacterium
AAGCCGGTCCCCACTCCGCACGTCACCAAAGACGGACAAGTGGGGGGTGAGGAGTTGGCTGAGTTCGAAGTGCAAAGTCCAGCCGACATGCTTAAGATTGCTCGGGCTGCAGGGATTTCGTACCTTACGGTCAAAGCGCTCAATCCAGAACTACTTCGTTGGTGTACGCCTCCGACCGTGGCCACTTATCGCTTGAGATTGCCGGCGTCTGTGAAGGACCATTTCTTACAGACTTATAATCACGAGGCATTTCCGCGAAAAGTTCAGTTCATGACCTATAAGGTGCAGCGAGGGGAAACCCTGTCGCGCATCGCGAGTCACTACGGAATCAAAGTAGATCCGATCACTGACCTCAACGGCGTTTCGCCTCGGATGAAGCTGCGCAACGGGATCAAAGTTTTGCTTCCGATTCCAAATGACCGCTCCCGCTCCATGGCGTCATTGGATGTTCGAGATCCTCCAGAAGCCCGTCGTCGCCGCAAAAGTCGCCGAGGCCCCAAGTACTACAAAGTTTCATACAAGAAACGTGAGTCAGCCCGAACAGTTAGTCGCAAGGGAACCAATCGGTCCTAAAATCAGTTGATCACAAAAACCGGCGGTGATACTCCGCGTCAATGCGTTGGAGTAGGGGTCTTTTTGGATTAGCTTTGAGCAGTTATTTGATGGCGCTGGGATGTAACTCGCCCGTCGAGAACCCCAGTTATCAAGGTCCCGGCCAGGCTTTTAGATTCGTTCTCCAAACCACTTTTCTCGACTCATCTTTGACTGAACCTCAAAACGCTACGGTGAATCTGGTTTTGACCGGGGATCACTTTTTTACTGGCGCTTCATCCTCGAGTTGCGCTGTTTTGGATCACAGCATGGCTGCTCAATGGAGCCAGGTTGTTTTTATAAAAGAGGATGGAACGCTGGCTTTTGAGGCGGGGCTTCCCGACTTCTCAGCCCTTGTTGACGCTCTCTGCCCCTTGGGCAATGACTTTAGGATCGTGGCTGGGTCTAACCACGAAGCGACTGAGTCTCCCACTGTGCAGAGTCTCCATGTTTCGGTGTCGATTCCGGCCAGCGCTAGGAACTGCAAGTCTTACTGCAAATCCAAAGACTCCTCGCTTGAATTGGATTGCTACGGGAGCTGCATCAACGGCGATCGCAAGATCATCGCGGCAAAGACATTCACTCAGTCAGAGCTCCTTTCGATCGCCGATTCCGTGGATTCAACACTTCGTATGAATCTCGACCTCGCGCTCTCGTTTGATCAGCTAAGCGAGGGGATTACCGCTAGCCATGGACCCGACCTTCGAGTGGATGCTGCCTCTGCAGAACGGTCGCTTCAAGTGACCAACAGCGTGATCAGTGAGAACTCTTGCGCCATCTTCGAGGGATGTGTGGCTGGTCCAGGCAGACGCAAGCTCCTGCGTTTTGATGGAGTGATTCAAAACTTGGGAGACCAAGATTTTTATCTTGGAGAGCCTAGTGACAACCCCCTCTTCGTTTACAGTAGTTGCCACGGCCATTACCACCTCAAGGCGGCCATGCGCTACGAGCTCATCGACCCGGTGTCCAAACATGCGGTCTCGACCAATTATGGTGAGATGCCCGGCGCTGTCGCTGCGACCGGACACAAGCAAGGGTTTTGTATGATCGATATGATTCAGGTCGCAGGTAACAAGGATCCTCAGTTTACCTGCAGCAATCAAGGGCTGACTTCGGGGTGGGCCGACGTCTATGACTCAGGTCTCGATTGTCAATGGGTCGACGTGACGGAAGTGCCAGCTGGCGACTATTTACTTCGAATTTCGGTCAATCCGGACGGGATTCTGCCCGAGTCGGATAAGACCAACAACTCAGTCGAAGTGCCGGTAACCTTGCGATAGATTGAAGGCCTGGCTATAACGGCAGTTCATGGGGTTAATTGTCCAAAAATACGGTGGGACATCAGTAGGGACGCCTGAGCGAATCAGGGCGGTAGCCGAGCGCATTTGTAGAACTCGTGCAGAGGGGCATCGCTTAGTCGTCGCTGTCTCCGCAATGGGTCA
>CAZGCK010000133.1:2043-8680 GCA_964524175.1 uncultured Bacteriovoracaceae bacterium
CAAACTCCCGAGGAGTTGAGTGAGCTTGCTGGGCAAGTTTGCTTGAACCGCAAAGATCCGCCTCATCGCGAAATGGACATGCTGCTCTCCGCGGGCGAGAGAATCTCGATGGCGCTTCTCAGTATGGCGTTGGCCGATCAAGGGCTGAATGCGCTTTCGTTCACGGGCTCTCAGTCCGGAATCATCACGACTTCAAGTCATCGAAGAGCGCGGATCCGACGGATTCTGGGGGATCGTCTGCGTGCAGCCCTCGCCGAGGACCGCGTGGTGATTGTGGCTGGATTTCAGGGTGTGAGCGAAAACAAGGAGATTACTACGCTCGGGCGCGGGGGGACGGACACTACCGCAGTGGCGTTGGCCGCTGCGCTGGGGGCAGATCGTTGCGATATTTATACAGACGTCGATGGGGTCTATTCTGCAGATCCACGGATCGTACCGGATGCGCGCCTTTGGGGAGAAATCTCGCATGCTGCTATGGTGGAGCTCGCGACGCGAGGTGCTGGTGTTCTGCATCCCCGTAGCATTGAGATTGCGCGACGGTTTTCGGTGCCGCTGAGAGTGTTGAATAGCCTGCGTCAAGCGGATGAAAAGGGGACCTGGGTGAAGACGATTGAAGCGACGGGTATGGAAGAGTTTTCGGTGTCGGGTGTCACGGCAGCTCAGGATAAGTTTCTGGTCACCGTTGACCTTCAGCGATCAACGGTTTTGAGTGCTCTTTGGGAGAGTGCTTCGGCCTCGAATCTGTCCATTGTAGCGCCTGTTTTTTCTGGCGAGAAAGTTCAGTTTTTTGCCGAGCGCGAAGCAGAGGCGGATTGGCGTAAGTTGTTGGAGAGACTGGTTATCGATGGGTTTGTTCAGAAATTTGAAGTCGATCTTGATTTGCTACCCGTGTCTGTAGTGGGAGATCGGTTTTCGCAGGATAGCTCAGCACTTTACGAGGTGATTGATACGTTGGCGAAAAGTCATATTTCTGTGTCTTTTGGCTCCGCATCGGCCATCGCGATCTCTGTTGCTATTGCGGCGCAGCACGCTGACGATGCGGTTCGTGCGCTTCATTCTCATTTTTTTGGTAAGGTTAAATGATGAAAAGCGTTCCTGCGCAGATGCGCGGATCGAATCAAGTAGCACGCTGGCATGTGTAGACAGGAGGCCGAAGCATGACGAGAAAATCCAAGAAACAAGCAGAGACCCAAAACGAGAATTTCGAGATGCCCGACCAGACCTCAAGTGAAGCCGTCGTCGTCGTAGGAGATGGCTGGGCTGCGCTGGCAACCGTCGGATTTTTGGTTCAGCGTTTAGCGCAGTCGGCTGGGCCATCCGCTGAAGATGAGTCTCGACCCAGTTCTGCCAAGCGTTTAATTTGGGTGAATGGAACGGGCTCTAGGATTTTTTCGGCTCTTCCTTCACTTGAAGCAGGTGAGTGTGCTGAGAATTGGAAGCGCCTTGCAGAAGGTTTTGGGATTGAGACGGGTCCTGTCGTTACGGGGTCTTTTGTGAGGGAGTTTCGCAACAAAGCGTTTCGCGAACCAGCTTGGACTCACGCTCCGACTCCAGATGATCGTCATGAGGTGATTCGCGAAATGCTGTGGCCGCCGGAGCAGAAGCTTGCGCCAGTTTTTGAAGCGCGCATGGATCTTTCTGTCAATGAGATCGAGCAGCGCGTACGTGAACTTTTGACTGAGCCGGAGGGTGCCCCAGAGGGTAAAAAGAGTGAGTCGATTGCCTCTTCTTCCTGGCATTCGTATTTTAGGAGAATTGAAGGCGTTCCAGTAGCTTCGATCAAGATCGAAGAGGGACGCGTTCGTGCGGTGCTGTTGGCTTCCGGCGAAGAAATAGTCTGCAGTGAAGTGATCTATGCAGATCGTTGGAGCACATTGCCTAGAATCCAGGGACTGCCTAAAGCGATGGGGTTCTTGCAAGGCCGTGAACCTGCCAGTGTACTGCAGGCTGCGTTCGTGCATGCGCATCCAGTAGGGGCGGACGTTCGCGAAGGTTTTTTCGGGACGCTTCATAAAGAGTCAGGTGAGGAGTTTGAGCGCCACGTTTGGGGGCATTTTTCGGCCGACGGAACACGCAGCTTTTGGACCCTTTACATCGATGGCGAGGAAGTCGAGGATAACCATCAGATCGCAAAAAAACTCAGAAGGCTCAAGAATGCTCTCGAGAAGATGTTCACTGGCTCCAGCTGGTTGCCTGAAGGCGTGACCGAGTTCATGGCAAATGTTCGGTCTGAGCAGGTGCGTTTCCAAGAAGCAGCTCTTTTTTCTACTGGTGATGAGCCCTCACAACCGGTTCAGCTTCCCTCAGTGAGCGGGATCTGGTTCGTGACCGATGCCTATGGCCCCTCGAGTGCTCTCAAGCAAGTTGGCGCTGTGATCGGTCTCTCCGAAGAGAGTGTTTCGTCCGGGCCGAATACCCAGGAAGAAAGCGTGAATCCTGAGAACCCCGTGAGCCAGTAACGTCTGAGTCGCAGCTTTTAACGTGCGTCCGGTTGTATGAAAGTCATCGACCAAGATGATGCTTTGAGGCGGGTTGGATACACAGGCAAACTTTAGGTTCTGGCTCATGCGATCCCAGGCGTCGAGCTCGGCTTGGCGTTTTTCTTTTCTGTGATTTGAGGGCCCGAGTACGTGGGCGAGCGGCAGCTGCGTTTCACGGCATACCCAGCGCGCAAGGTTTTCTGCGGGGCTGCCTCCCAGGCGCCAAGCCCGGCGCCATCTCTGAGGGATCGGAACCACGGCATCTGCACCGAAAGTTCGCCATTTTTCTGTAAGGGCAGCGTTTGGCTTGAGGACCTGACGATCGAAGGAGTGGCCTTGAGTCACTTTCCATCGTTTGAGAACTTGGTAGCCAGGCTCGATGAGGAGGTATTTTGCGGTCATAGATTCGATGCCTTGGGGCGCTGCCCAGGGTCGAGGGCAGCTATCGCCGGTGATGGGATGGAGACCCCAGCACTCAGGGCAGAGGGAGGGAGCGGGTACGAGGCTGTCTGCGCACTCGCCGCAAAGGGGAGCGTAGGTGGGTGAAGGAGGGCGTATGCGGCAGCCGGTGCAGTGAAAGAGGAAATGGAGCATCGTGAGTAGTGTTTGGTTTTGAGCCTCAGAGATTGAAAATGAGACCAAACCAGACGTGAGCAAAAGGGGTCTCATCAATCCGTGCCACGTCAGAGCAGGCTTTTGTCAGCGCCGCCTCGATCATACCCCTATGACTGGCACCAGATGTTCTGCTGTACACACCAGAGGCCCCTCACTTTTACGCAACGACGTTAGGATAGCCCAATGGCAATCCCGCAGAGGCTGCGTCTATTCACTCCGCTTGGTCTAGCTGGAGGGTCTCAAAGCAAGTTCTAGACCCTGCGACAATGCCTAGTCTCGGGTCCGGGATCAGGCAGAAGTTTCGAATTCGCTATTCTTTGACTGAAGTGTTCAAAGTCCATCCCGAGAGGGTTCCAAGGCGGATTTTAACTTTAAGTTTTGCGCGATAATTCAGGTCGGACAGAAATGTTTGAGGCTTTATATCGCCAAAAGCTGAGCTAATTCGAACAGGTCCGCAGATACATCCTTGTGAACGCCGATCACCTGCTTAAACGGCACAAGCACAACCTGATTTTTCTGCACGCCCACCATTGCATTGCTCTTGCCCGCGAGCAGGTAACCTACAGCCGAAGCGCCGAGAGCAGATGCTAGCAATCGGTCATGTGCAGTCGGCGAGCCGCCTCGCTGAGTATGGCCCAGGATGCAGACCTTAGAATTGTATCCCCTGCGACTTAAGTCGTGTGCGAGTCTTTGCGACAGCCCTGGCTTTTCTCCTTCAGCGACAACAATGATGCTGCTGGTTTTTCCGCGCTTGATGCCTCGCTCGATCGTCGTGAGAATGCTCGACAACGTCCGGCGCCTTTCAGGCACGATGACCGTCTCTGCGCCGCCGCCAATACCGACTTCAATCCCAATAAAGCCGCTGGATCGCCCCATGACTTCCACTAAAAAAATTCGATCATGCGAGCTCGCTGTGTCGCGGATGCGATCGATCGCCTCGATCGCCGTGTTCACCGCGGTGTCGAATCCAATGGTGTCATCCGTCCCCGCGATATCGTTATCGATTGTGCCTGGTACCCCGATCGTGGGAAACCCTGTTTCCTTCTCCATCAGATGCGCTCCCGTGAACGAGCCGTCACCTCCAATCACAATGAGACCGTCGATATTCTTGCGAGCTAAGATGTGGGCGGCCTCACGGCGGACAGATTTTTTGTAAAATGCTAAACAGCGGTCGGTCTTGAGAATCGTTCCGCCGCGCTGGATGATGTTTGCGACTGAGGAGGCTGTCAACGCATGGATCTGGCCCTCGAGAAGGCCGCTGTATCCTTTTTGCACGCCGTAGATCTCGCAACCCTGTGCGATTGAGTATCGCACGACTGCGCGGATGGCGGCGTTCATCCCGGGAGCGTCGCCACCACTGGTGAGCACTGCGATGGACCTGGGTTTGGCATTTTTTGATTGATGGATGGCCGGAATAGTAAGCATCAGGCAGTACCTCGCAACGATTTGCCGGTGACTTCGGGTGGGAGATCGATTTGCATCAGATCGCAAAGGGTGGGCATCACGTCTTCGAGCGTCCCGTCAGCGAGGCTCTTTCGGGCAGATTTAGGCGCGATAGCCGTATTGGGCGCAATCCATAGGGCGGGCACGGGATTGAGTGTGTGCTGCGTGTGGAGGCGACCCTGGTGATCGCACATCTCCTCTGCGTTGCCATGATCCGCGGTGAGCAGCACATGGTATCCGGCATTTTGCGCCGAACCCACGACTCGCGCTAGGCAACGATCCAGTACTTCGATGGCTTTAACAGCAGCACCATAGTTGCCTGTGTGCCCCACCATGTCTGCGTTGGCAAAATTCATCAGCATGAAGTCGTACTGCTGGGCGCGAAGCTTTTCTGCGGCGGTCTCAGCTACCTGAGCAGCGCTCATTTCGGGCTTAAGATCGTATGTGGGTACATCTTTTGGAGAGGGGATGAGAACCCTGTCTTCTCCGTCGAAAGGTTGCTCTCTGCCCGCATTAAAAAAGAAAGTGACGTGTGCGTACTTCTCAGTTTCTGCAACACGAAATTGCTTGAGGCCCTTTTTTGCAAGCCATTCGCCCATGATGTTGTTCTGGTTTTGCGGACCATACGCGACCTTTACCTGTTTGAGGTTCTTGTCGTATGTAGTCAGTCCTGCAAACTGCGATGGTTTGAATCCTCTCTTAAGATCAAACTCCTTAAATCCTGGCTCTGTTATCGCTTGGCTGATCTCACGCGCCCGATCGGATCGATAATTGAAGAAAACAACACTATCGCCGTCATGCATGGCTCCTTGAGGATTCAACAGCACTGGTTCGATAAACTCATCTGTTTTGCCCATTTCATGAGACTTTCGGACCGCCTCGAGAGCGGATGCTCCTGGGGTGTCTCCCGCATTTGAGCCTGACCAGGGCGCTGCTTGACCCGTCATCGTGAGGTACGCTTTGGCAACTCGATCCCATCTCTTGTCTCGGTCCATGGCAAAGTACCGTCCCATCACGCTGACAATCTCGGCACGGGTACCGGTCTGAGAAGAAAAAGCTGGGTGTTGGAGTAGCTTTTTTAGATAAATCTCCGATGAGTCTGGAGGCGTATCACGGCCATCCAAAAATGCGTGCACGGACACTCGCGGAATCTGAAGTTCTACGCAGAGCTCCAGGAGTGCCAGAAGATGGTCGATGTGACTATGGACTCCACCGTCTGACAGCAAGCCCATGAGATGCACACGGCTTTTGGCTCCTGCTTGCAAAGCGGATTTCAAAACACGGTTCTTAAAAAAGTCCTTGTCCTCGATCGACTTCGAAATTCGTGTCAGATCCTGATAGATGATCCGACCCGCCCCCATGGTCATATGTCCCACTTCAGAGTTTCCCATCACCCCTTGAGGTAGGCCTACGGCATGACCATGAGTTAAAAGTTGAGAGTGTGGATATTTTGCGACGAGGTCCCTGTAAAACGGCATTCGGGCGTTTTGTATTGCGTTGAAGGGAGAGTCCTTACCAATACCAAATCCATCCAGGACAATTAGCACAGCACGGTCGTGAGCGGGCGGCATGGATTTTCCTCTAAATGGCAATCTTTACTGCAGAACCATCGAATTGCAAATGTGAGACGCAGCGCTAATTCGCGCGGCTTGCGTCAACGGGAGCTTTTGGCTCTGCTACGGCTCCGGCTCCGCTCGCGGACTCGAGCAGTCGCTCTAAAACTTGAGACGCATAGTTGGCGACCTGTGGCTCATCTTGCACCTTCTTGCATTGATTGAGCGCGGCGATAAACGCGGCGCGATCTACAGGTACAGCGGTGGGACGAGGGTCGAGTTTTGGTTCCGCCTCCACAGCTTTGAGCAGTTTTTCATTTTTGGCGATGTGCTCAGCCGTTCGAGCTGCGTCCGGGTCGGAAGGGTTCTCATTCAGAGGCTGCTGACCCGTGCGTCCTGGGGCGCTCGTTACGCTTTCAGTCAGTCCTCGAGTAGTAGCCGTAACCTCGAAGGGGCGATCGCTGGTGCCTCGCTCTTGATCTTGCTTGAGGCTCATTTGGCTAAAGGCTTCGAGTTGGCCGGGAGTAAAAACAGCCTCGCCTTTCT
>CAZGCK010000134.1:0-5705 GCA_964524175.1 uncultured Bacteriovoracaceae bacterium
ATCCCAAGGGAGCACTGCTTTCGCACGACAACATGGTTTATACGACCGATCTCGTGGTCAAGCATTGGCGGCTCCCGATGGCTCGCGGCAGCCTCTTTTCGTTCCTCCCTCTTTGCCACGTTGCTGAGCGTTTGCAGAATGTGGGCGTCGGCATTTCCCAGCGCTACAAAGTGACCTTCTGTACAGCATTTGACAATGTTGCGGTTGAGCTGCCTGAAGCTCAGCCCACGCTTCTTCTCTGTGTTCCCAGACTTTGGGAAAAAATGATGGAAGGCGTTCAGCATAAGGTCGCCAATGGCAAAGGCGCGAAGAAAAAGATGGCAGAGTGGGCTCTTGCAGTAGGGGCTCGTGTAGCAAAAGCCAGGTTCTCGGGTGGAACCGTAAATCCTCTCGACTTGATCCAGCTTCGTTTGGCCGACAAGCTTGTTTTGAGTAAAATCCGTGCAGCGCTGGGACTTGCCAAGGCAGAGACCCTTGCTTCGGGCGCGGCAGCGTTGCCATCTCACGTTTCTTGGTGGTTTAGATCGATCGGGCTAGAAATCCTAGAGGACTTTGGCCAAACGGAGTCGACCGGCGTGATCTGCATGACCGAGCCGGGCGTGGAGAGCGCAGGCACTGTGGGCAAGCCTGTGCACGGGCTTGAAGTAAAGATTGCAGAAGACGGCGAGCTACTGACTCGGGGGCGCCACGTATTCAAGGGCTATTATAAGGACGAGGCTTCTACTGCTGCGACTCTCGAGGGAGGGTGGCTCCATACTGGAGACCTAGGTGAAGTAAACGAACGCGGCTTGATCCGCATCCGTGGTCGCAAGAAAGAGATTCTCAAGACCTCCGGCGGCAAGATGATTGCGCCTGTGCCTATCGAAGAGGCATTGAAGGCCGCACCGCTTATCAGCCAAGTCTGTATGGTGGGAGACGGCCGAAAATACCTATCAGTGTTGGTGACCTTGTCTGAAGGTAAGATGGCGGAACTCAAAACTCAGGGCGCAGTCGGCAACGATAGAACCATAACGCGTTCTGATGTGGTCGCCGAAGTCGGCCAATACATCGCCGAACTCAATGGCAAGCTTGCGAACTACGAGCAGATCAAGCGTTTTGTCGTGCTCTCCGCAGAGTTCTCGATCATCGAAGGAGAGATGACCCCAACTCTTAAGATGAAGCGCAATGTAATTGAGTCGCGCTATCGTGATTTGATCGAGCAGATGTATGGATAAATGCCTCGAGCAGTTCGCTGAATGCGAGGTTTTTCCCTCTTCAGTCCATTTGCGTCGCCCAAAGCTTTGTCCTTGGCGAGGCTATGAGCGTCTGCTCTCCATGAGGTGGGGCAGGATCGCTGGATGACCGCCAACGCCTTTGAATCTGGCACGCGAAAATCCATTCCCGCAGTGCTTGTATATGCGCGCCATGCTGGCGAAATCCTCATGATCCATCGAGGTGCGACCGCTAGTGAATCTTCACCTCGGAGCGCCGACTACCATCACGGCAAATGGAACGGATTAGGCGGCAAGTGCGAAGCCGACGAGTCTCCTCTCGATTCGGCAGTGCGCGAGTTTCACGAAGAGGCCGGCCTGCAGCTCGAACCCAAAGTGTTTCGTCCTTTAGGGGTTCTGACCTTCCCTAACTTTAAGGCGCATAAGAGTGAAGACTGGGTTGTCTGGGTTTTTACAGTCGAGCTCTCTGCCTCTGAAGTTGCAAAAGTGTGGCACGACTCGGCTGAAGGTGCGTTGCACTGGATTCCAGTCGGAGATTTGCTCTCGCTCAATCTCTGGCCGGGAGATCATTATTTTCTTCAGTACGTAGCTGAGGTCCGGCCTTTCGTCGGCACGATTTGGTATCGAGAGCAGCTCGTAGTTAAGCACTGGGTCCAGAAACTGCCAACTGAGCTGATCACCGTATAGATTCGATCAATATCAACAGACTGAGGGGCCAGTTTCTCTAGGGCTTAAATTCCCTGTGCCCGTTGCGCCTAGAGAGCTTAACTGCAGCTATCGCAGTTTTAATCTGTTGCTCGCGATCGGTCGCATCGGCGGGAAGTAGAATCGCGGTTTCGAGGTCTTGAACCTTGCTCAATAGATCAGCAAAAGAAGCCTTAAATGCAGCGAGCACTTGCGGGTCGCCCGCAATTTCAGCAGGCGCTAACTGCTCAGCCTGTTCAAAGCAAGCTACGGTAGCGTCCTTCAGGGCTTTAACGTCATCCAGGATGTCCCGATTCGGTTGCGGCAGTTCGATCCCCTTCAAGGCATCAGACATCGTGTTCATGTAGGCGCAGAGTGGGGTGGTGCAGGTACTCGCTTGAGCGGCGTTCAGGGAGAAGGCGAGAGCCAGGGAGACAGCCAACATAGAAAGACGATTCATTTTAGCCTCATTTTCTTTAGTATTCGCTCGGCCTAGATAACTGATTCGACTATTTACGGCAATCAAAAGCACTGACTATGGCTTCAATCGACTTGCCTTAAGCTCGTACCATCGGCGCAGTCGTCAAGAATTGCAGCTGCTTGTAATTGTCTTGCGCGTAGCGTAGACCCCAGTCCGATTTGAACAAGATCACTGGCAGGCCATCGCGGTCCTCAAGACATCGGGTATCTTCACGGCGCTCAAAAAATTCTGGATCCAAGCCCTGTCCCGTTACCCATCGGGCGTGGATAAAGGGTAGACGCTCGATCTTCACTTCCACTGCGTACTCCGCTTTGAGCCTGAACTGCAGCACTTCAAACTGAAGTCCACCCACTGCACCTAAAATCGGGTCTTTGTCTCCAAAACCACGCTGTCTAAAAATCTGGACGACGCCTTCTTCAGAGAGCTGATCCAACCCCTTCTGAAGCTGCTTGCGTTTCATCGGATCTTTGATCACTACGCCTGCAAAATGCTCGGGCGAAAACCGTGGCACGCCCTCGTATTCAAAGCGCTTGGGGCCCGTACACAAAGTGTCACCGATCCGTAGCTCACCGCTGGTGTCGAGCAAGCCCACGATATCGCCCGGCCAGGCCTCGTCGATGATCACGCGTTCCTGCGCGAAAAAGTGCAGCGGCTTCGAAAGCTTCACATTCTTTCCGAGTCGCGCGTGCTTCACTTCCATACCGCGCTCAAACTTACCCGAGCAGACACGCATAAAAGCCACGCGATCCCGATGCGAGGGATCCATGTTGGCTTGAATCTTAAAAATAAAGCCAGAAAAGCGCTCATCCACCGGCTCAATGGGACCATCTGTCGTTTTGCGGGCAGAAGGGGTAGGCGCGATTTCAATGAATCGCTCCAAGAATCGCTGCACTCCAAAGTTGTTCATCGCGCTTCCAAAAAAGACAGGCGAAAGCTGACCTTTCAGCACCCGATCGAGATCGAATGCGTCGCCCGCCACTTCAAGTAACTCGAGCTCCGCCTTGAACTGATCGAGGAGTTCGCGAGCCTCGTCCATGTCCTTGCGGGGTCCGCCGGCGATCTCGAGCAAGCCTGGATCGTCAAGCCCACCGACTTTCTTAGGAGCGAGACGTCCCTTGACGTTGGCTTCTCCTTCGGTTTGGAACATGAGAATCTCGCTCTCGCGACGATCATAGACTCCGCGAAACCGATCGCCTGTGCCAATTGGCCAGGTCATTGGGCAGGAGCGAATGCCCAGAACCTTCTCAAGCTCATCGAGCAAATCAAGAGGATCGCGCGAGGGGCGATCCAGCTTGTTCATGAAAGTAAAAATAGGGATTCCACGCATGCGGCACACTTCAAACAGTTTGCGTGTTTGCGGCTCAACGCCTTTGGCGGCGTCGATCAGCATGACAGCGGCATCTGCTGCCGTCAGTGTGCGGTAGGTATCCTCGGAAAAGTCTTTGTGACCAGGCGTATCGAGCAGATTGATCTGAGAACCCAGATAATCGAATTGCAAGACGCTTGAGCTGATTGAGATCCCGCGCTGTTTTTCGATTTCCATCCAGTCAGAAGTCGTGTTGCGCTGATTGGCCTTTGCGCGAACCGCACCTGCTAAGTGAATCGCGCCACCATAGAGGAGCAGCTTTTCGGTAAGCGTCGTTTTGCCAGCGTCCGGATGCGAAATAATCGCAAAGGTGCGTCGGCGGGTGACTTCTTTTTGAAGGGCCTGTACGGCGGGTGAAGCGGATTCGTTGACTGACATAGAGATTGAGGCCGACCATGCCCGAAATCTTGGGCAAATGCCAGGGACGTGTCTATCATGACCCATACTCCTCGCTGTGCAATATCAAGAGCATGGTTAGAAGGCATGTATAGCCTCTACGGATGGCTTTAGACTGTATCAGCAAGATTTGCGTCAGTAGGATTGAGCTCACCTCTCTCCCTGGGAAGGACAATCCTCCAGATGCTAAGTATTTGCGTCAAATGTTAAGCCCCTATGGAGAGCCAAGATTTTGACCGAAGAGTCTTGTGAGCGCCTATTCAGCACGCCCGACTTGGATTCACGCAGGAGGTGCTCATTAAGGAAGTTTAAGATGAAAGCAGCCACCATTGCTTTAATCGTCCGCGCAGCTCAAGACCAATCCCCTGAAGTCGTCGAAGTCCTTTCTGACAACCGTGAAATTCAGATGCTCGAAGAAGACATGAGTGAGTCAAACCCGCTCAGGCGTATCCATGAGCACCGCGATACTCAGGCGCGTGAAGACGCTGACTTTGCCGATTACGTCGAGGATCTTCTCTCTCAGCCTTTTCTAAAGCCCGAGATCCAAGCCCATGGAGTTCAGTGGCTCAAGTCTAAGATACGCATTGAGCAATATCAAAAGAGTGAGGCCGAGGCGGCCCACATCATCGCTGAGTATGCGATCAAGGTTTATGCGGAGAACCCCGAAAGGCGCGATTTTTTTCTTGCAGGCCCTAAAGCGCAAGTCCGAGTGCGTGTTTTTGTGGTGTGTCATGAAATTTCGAGAGCGGCTTAACCGGAGGTTTGTTTTTTCTTCGTTTTGACTTTGTGCATCAGGGTGAATCACCTTGCCCTAATTTTTCCTGCGATATATCTGGCTTTGAATTCAAGCTAGAACCGCGACCAGAGGGGGGAAAAATGGCACGTTTCACTTGGGCTATTCTCGCGCTGCAGGTACTTTTTTGTACTCAAGTTTGGGCGGATGATCCGATTCCCAATTGTCCGGCATATACGCTTCGTCGTCATAACGGCGGCAATCCCGGAAGCCTCCCGATCAATAATGAACAAGTCCTAAAGTGGAAGGTCGATTCTCAGAATCAATACCTCGACCGCGCCCGCGTTCAGGGACCTATTGTGCGGATTTACCCAGATCGCAGCAGTCACTACCATTTTGCGATCAGTCTGACCGGTTCGAATGATCCCAATGGCAAAGACACCATTGAAGTGATCTACAACCTCAGTTTTGGTTCGGAAGTGAAGCCTCGCTTGGGACAGATGGTAGAGGCTTGCGGCGACTACATCACCTCAAATGCTCCTTCAGATGGTGGCAATGGACGAACGTATCCCGCGTCTCCGGATGGGGCGATCATTCATTGGGTGCACCTCGCGCCTCCTTCGAGTAAGCATCACTCAGGATACCTTGTGATTAATGGCGTTTTGACAGGACAAGGCAGTGGCAATCGGCGGCGACACACTGAGAGTTTGTCCTGGAGTCCTTTTTTTGAAGGATCCCCTGAAGAAGAGTTTCTTTCTGTCGAGTCTTACTGAGCGAGAAGTTAAGCAGTTGGCTTGAGTCCTGGTGACGCCCGGTAGGGTTTAAGTTACTGTT
>CAZGCK010000134.1:5715-8249 GCA_964524175.1 uncultured Bacteriovoracaceae bacterium
GAGACAACACCGTGAAGATACATCCAGAGCTGATCTCGACCGCTGATAAAATTCAGGAACTTGCCAATTCCCTTCAGGGGCGTGATGTTATCGCCTTTGATACGGAGTTTATCCGCGAGAGTACTTTCTTTCCTATCGTTGAGATCATCCAAGTCGCGACGGACGAAGAGTCTTGGCTAGTGGATGCGGCGGCCTTTAAAAAGGGGTTTCGGCCTGGACCCAAGGGCTCTTATCAACCCGGCTTGAAGCCGCTCCTCGATATTTTTGAAAACAAGTCGATCCTCAAGGTCCTGCACGCTGCGCAGGGCGACCAAGAGTGTCTCTACACGAGCTTCGGAGTTGTCGCATCGCCGACCCTTGATACAGCCGTGGCAGCTTCCTTGTGTGGCATGGGTGATGGGATCGGGCTCGGAAAGCTTCTTAAGCTGGCCCTCGATGTTACGATCAAAAAGGGGCATGCTCGCACGAATTGGTCGGTGAGACCGCTGCCTTCGCAGCTCATAGAGTACGCCCATGCAGATGTCGAGCACCTGGTTTTGCTGGGTCGAAAGCTGATGGAGCAGCTCGATGTTTTGGGTCGCAAGCCATGGGCGCTCGAACTTTCTGCTAAGTGGGAAGATGCGAGCCTCTACGAGACCGATATTGAAGGATTAGCGACCAAGCTTGCACGAGGCGGTCGAATGGATAAGCGCGGCTATCCCGCTTTGGTCGAGCTGATTCGTTGGCGTGAGGAGCGGGTGAGGCAGTTGAACCTTCCGCGTCGTTGGGTAGCGGACGATGCTGTTCTTCTTGATCTGGCTCATGTCCGGCCTAAGGATATGGAGCACCTAGGTGCGTTTCGCGGCCTCAATAAGGGTGAGCTCAAGAACAGTGGCGAAGCCATCTTGAAAGCCCTCAAGCGAGCTTCTGAGGCCGACGATATCGTCATGCCCAAGCTACCGAAGCCAGAGATCCCCTCGGCTGAAGAAGGGCAAGTTCTCGATTTATTGCGTTGTTTTGTGGGGATTCTTGCGGATCAACATCGAATTGCTGCCAAGCATCTAATGACCGCAGCTCAGCTTCTCCCTCTGCTGCGAAACAAAGTGGAAACCCGCGAGGATCTTGTCAAAGCGGGGATTTTAGGGGAAGACGCTAGCCGATTGATTGGGGACGAAATCCTCGCCATGGTGCGAGGGCAGAGAGCCTTGTCGATCCAGGGAACCCAAATCAAAATCGAGCCGCGTACAACGGAGTAACCATGACCCAAATGACGACCCCCCTCGACGCATCCCCAGCGGAGGGTGCTGTGTCTGCTTCTGCCCAGAGGGGCACTATTCGCTGGACGGTACCCACCCACAGTGATGCGTTTCGCCGACGTCGTGCGATGAACTGGCTGACCTTAGGGATGACCTATTCTGCCATGTACATGGGGCGCTACAATCTTTCGTTCGCCAATAAGTCTCTCTCCACTACCTATGGTTGGGACAAGACGCAGATTGGGGCCATCATCAGCTCCGCGCTTTTGATCTACGGGCTTTCTGCCATGTTTAACGGACCGATCTCAGATCGCATTGGCGGCCGTCGCTCGATGCTCATCGGTGCGACAGGTACGGTTGTTTTTAATTTTTTCTTTGGATTAGGAGCCTATCTTGGATTCTTGGGCACTGGCGGAATGCTTTTAGGATATTTCGCCACTGTTTGGTCGCTCAACTCTTACTTTCAAAGCTTTAGTGCGCTTTCGCTTATCAAGGTCAATTCTGGTTGGTTCCATGTTTCCGAGCGGGGCGTGTTCTCAGCTATTTTTGGTTCGATGATTCAAATGGGCCGAGCGCTTATTTTCTTGCTCGGTGCTTGGTTAGTCACTCACGTGTCTTGGCAATGGCTTTTTTTCGTTCCCGGGATGATCGTGGGATGCATGGCCCTTTTGACCTATCGCAATGTTCGCAATGGGCCCGAAGACTGCGGTTTGCCAGCAATTGATGTTCAGGATGCCTCGAGCGGTGATCAGGGAGAAGCTAATCTCCGTTATGTTCTGAAGAAAGTTTTAGGCAGCCCGATCATGTTGACGATCGCTGCCGCTGAGTTCTGCACGGGTCTTCTCAGGCATGGCTTTGAGCAATGGTTTCCGCGCTATCTTCAAGAGGCTCAACATCTGCCACTGAATTCTCCAGTCTTCGAAAAAGGCTCAATCTTTATCGTTCTAGCTGGCATCGGAGGTGCGTTTGCCGCGGGTACCTTGTCGGATTGGATGTTCAAATCGCGCCGGACTCCGGTCGCATTTGTAGGGTATATACTGCAGATCGGGGCACTCGCCGTCGTTTGGCAGGCGCCTAGCCTTTCCTGGATCGTGGCTGCTTTTGTAGTCAATTCTCTGGGCATCAGCATGGTGCACTCCATGTTGTCTGGCACGGCCTCGATGGACTTTGGCGGAAAGAAAGCCGCTGCTACTGCATGCGGGTTGTTTGATGGCATGCAATACGTGGGTGGGTCCGTAGTCGGTATCGGCATGGGCTGGTTGCTCGATAAATATGGCTGGGATATCTGGGGACCTAGCA
>CAZGCK010000134.1:8259-8560 GCA_964524175.1 uncultured Bacteriovoracaceae bacterium
GATGTACTAGATGAGAAAATTCGCTGGTTTACATCGCGCCTGGAGATGATCCGGGCGCGATCCCATTTCGGTAACAGCTTCGAGCTGGTTAGCCTATCGAGATGCCGAGACCGACGGTGCCCGTGAAGAGCTCGTCACCCGGAGTGAACGTGACGTCAGGGCGCAGGAGGAGCGAAACGTTCTTGCCAAAACCAAGCTCGAGGTCGAGACCTGCATTTGGAAAGATATTCCAACTTGAGTCTGAGCCTGTAGAGCTAGTACCTAGTGCAAGGGAGTTTGCAGCGGATCGGTAGATCACGTT
>CAZGCK010000135.1:0-8196 GCA_964524175.1 uncultured Bacteriovoracaceae bacterium
CAAACACAGGGGGAATTGAAGGACGTTTCGTGCCTTTTTCGCAGGAGAGAATGGTGTAGTGGCAGGTCACCATGCCTTGGTAGTGCGCGCCGGAATAGGTGCCTTCGCTCCAATCCCCATTGCCACCCTTGCCGCGGCCTTCGTAATAATTAGGGCGAGACTTGGTCGATCCTCGGCAGCTACCGAAGTCGTGAGTTTGGTAGATACTCCCTTCCTCAATTTCTATATGACGTGGCAGCCTTTTCCCATTGATGTGACCGCGCAATCTGCCCTGGTCTATCAGCGCCTGGACCTTGTTTGCGCACCAAAGATTGCCGGACCCTTGGTCCTTAAAGTCTCTGGAAATTTCATTCCACTGTCTTTTCGCTGCAGAACAGTCTTCGCGCAGGGAGGGATAACCTCCATCGCTCGAAAGAACGAATTCGAAGTCCATTGTTTCGTCCAGCGGATCTGGGGCTTCGCCTCTCATGTAACAACGATCTGCCTGAGTGCGAGTATCGAGGCCTGGACCTTGGCCTGGGTCGTTGATGACAGGCGGAACATTGCCAGGAACCCGTACCAATCCGCCGTCGCTGCACAATGCAGGGAGGTTAGTAATAAAAGGAGTTGGAATGAAACGTCCATTCTTTTTGACCTGTACCCAGATTGTCATCGAGACTGAAACGTCAGCGTTCACAAGTCGCTTCACTTGAACCACGTCGTCTACATATCTCACGAGCTGGGCAGCCCCTGGAGGATTGAAGATCGGTTGATCATAAGTCAATCGATTGGCCTCGTTAAGCGCCTGTAGAGGGAGGTACTCGATAGCCCCTCCTGGAGTATCATTTTTCAGGAATCGCGTTTCCACGATGCAAGCTGATTGACCCAAGCCACCCCAGCCGTCGTAAACTTCAAGCCTCACGCCTAGAACCGCTTTTATATGATTCGTGAGGGCATCATCTTCGTCAGAGCGAATGTCGGCAGCATTGTTCAATACTACGGTGAAGGTGTTCGGAATGTAACGTCCGCTCGCATCCCGTGCTTGTCGAGTGACGAAAGCTGTCTCAGGCAACATCGTTAGCGACGGAACCTGTGTATTGCTGAACGGACCATTGACCACAATATTCCATGCGTGGCCTTGAAGAGTCATCACGTCACTTGTCGAACCGATCGCATTTTTTATCGCACTAAATCCTCGAAAAAGAGCACCTGCATCGTCGCCAAAGTACTCAGCCGAATACCCATTCTGGGCAGTGCCCATCGCGAAAACAATCGCCGCGACCGCTCCACTCAACGCCACATTCAATCGCGAATTCCAAAAAGACATGTCCTACGACCTCCAGTTAAATCTCAACGGAGGTAGGTTTTATCAGCGTTGACTGTTTTAGTCAAATATTTAAGTTTAGTATAATTAAACTTCGAATTACCTCATAAATAAGTGCACTTAAACGCGGAGCCGCATTCTTGAGGATCTGCGCCTCGTTAAACTGGCGATGAGTGACCCCGGGATAAAAAAAGTCTCCATCTCCACCCACGTCAGAGGCCTTGTCGATCGTCGGGAGCACGTGCCCGCCAAGGGATCTCACCACGATGTTCTGATCGTAAAGGGTCGTCAGATTTTCAAACTGCACTGAAGCATCGGGTTCGAACAACGAAACTGAGATGCAAAAGGCTGGATGTCCTACTTATCGACGGGTTTGGCGTAAGCAAGAGGACGGAGCGAGCAATAAAGTGAGACAGAGAAATACTTTTCGCATCGCCCCCCCTTCTCCTGCTCATTAATTTCTAGGTTGTCCGGCGGACGCTGCGGCAGCCGCTGCTTTTGCTGCAGCAGCTGCTGCTTCTGCTGCAACTCTTAGCGCATCTTGATCGTTGATAGCCTTAATATTCGCGTCAACAACACTGGCAATTGAAGGTAATTTTGCACTGGTGACTTTTGCAGCTGCCACCTCTTCGGAGATCTCTTTGAGTCCCGCCAGCACATCTAGTAGTTCCGGTGCATAACAGTGCTCATAGTTCTTTTTCGCGCGCGCTGGCCGTGAAGGATCATAGTCGACCAGGAGGTAGAGAACTCCGTCTCCATCGATTCTTACGTTTCCTTGCTCTTGCTCTTGAGTGAGCACTGTCTTAAATTGGTGACTTCGGTCTCCGGCGCCCACTTTAAAATCCCTAAATCTGACAAAAAGGCCGTTTAATCTATTATTTTTTACGAAGTTGATGGTTGCTTCCTTGCGTATCGATTGCTCGAGAAGCTCAGCGGCTGACAAAGAGCAATGTCCTTGAGGGTCTAGGGTGCTGTAATTGCTAGGACTGTAAAATTGGAAAGTGCCGTACTGATCCAGATAGACAAATTGAAAACTGACAGGAACGTCCCTTCCTTCTATCTTCAAAGGAGAGATGGATGGGATAGTTAAGCCGACCGGGTGAACTCCCTTGATGAAGTTTCTGCCATGTTCAGTAATTTGACCCTTTCTACGAGCCGTGGGTGCAGCTTTTTTCTGCTCTTTTCCCTTCGCTTCTTCTGCCCAAGCATGGGTTGAAAATACGGCTAGTAAAATAGTGATCCAAATTTTTTTGTACATCCTGACTATCGCCCTTCGTTTGAGATTTAATGTCTCTAATTGCAGGCGGCGTTCCAACCGTTTGCTTTCTCATAGTGGACGGCATGAACTTAAAGAATGGAGCCTATTTTCACGCTACTGAGAGGTGGGTCTCTTTGGACACATGAAAAATGAGGGGCGCCTGAACTGTCCATTCCTTAGACAACTGCGCAGTCACGTAAAAGCATGACCGATGTCACGTAAAAGCATCACCGAGCATGCCCCATCCGTTGGGGTCATCATTTCGCGCGGACAGAAGCCTCAGATCCCCCGATACCTCATCGCGCTCTCATAGATCTCGAGCGTCCGCTGCAACCGATGCCGGCGATCGTACTTGCCCTTCACATGCGCACGCGCTGCCTGTCCCATGCGTACTTGCTCCATGGGGTTATCTATCAAATGTCTCAACTGCCCCATCAGACTATAGGCGTCGTCTGGTCTCATCGTCAGCCCATAGCGATTGTCTTCGCCGACGATTTCCTCGGCACTACCGCCTGACGAGATGACGATGGGACACTCCATTGCCATTGCCTCGATCGCGACAAGGCCAAAGGCTTCCTGCCTCGAGGGCATCACAAAAATATCGAACCCTCGCATCACCTCAGGGATATTCTCCTGATAACCCGCAAAGACAACGTGATCGTCGAGCCTAAACTGGACGATCATCTGCTTGAGCTCATCCAAGTATGCTACCGTCGAACCCAGCGTCTCCTCACCCACGATCACGAACTTGAGCTTTTCACCAGCTCGCAGACTCTTCAATAGCCCTGCTGCAGCCTTAATGAACGTGCCCTGTCCCTTGGCAGGATCAATGCGTCCCACGAGTCCGACGACGATGGTCTCCTCATCTGCGCCCCACTCTGCTCGCTGTTGCTGAGCATTGACCTTGTCGGGATCAAACCGGTCGAAATCGAGACCCAGATTCACGACTTTGACATATCGCTCGCGAATCGGGTGGGTGGCCATGACATTGGCTTTAACGCTTTGGCTGATCACCATGAGCGCATCCAAACGGCCATAGATCATGCGATGAAAAGGGCCGCGCTTGTCGTGGCTGCTCATGATGTGTCGAGTAGCGACGATGGAGACATGAGGTTTGCGCCAAAGCCACGGAACGATCGAGCCCAGAATCGAAGTCTGGTGGCTATGAATGAGATTGATTCCGTCTTTTTCGATCAGTCGCTCAATCTCAGCTCGCAGGCCAAAATCAAAATAGTTCCTTGGCCTAAAGCTAATCGGCACTACCGTGACTTCTTTGCGATGGGCGAGGTTCTCGTGAATCGGACTTCCTTCGAGCACGAGCACCCGCACGTTGAGACCGAGAGCAGCGACTTCGAGCGCATCACTTGCAGCCACTTGCTCGAGTCCGCCCCACGAGTGAGAGAGACAAACCACGAGCTGCACCATCCGTGACTTGAGAGTATCAACGAGCGCGTCCGTCTCGGGAAACCCTGTTTTAACCGATTCGGAGGCCACTTTGGATCTCCTTCCACACTTGATCGGGCGCGATCCCTCGCAGGCACTCAAATTTGCGAGCGGGCTCGAGCGCGCATGTATTGCGTTCGCATGGCCAGCACTCGACCGGATTGAACATGATTCGCACGCGGCCAGGCCCAAGCGGCTCGGTATGCTTAGGATTGCCCGCACCCCATACGATCTGCACAGGAGAACCACAAAGCGCCGCCACGTGGGCTAAGCCTGAATCGTTGGTCACCGTGAACTTGGCGTGAGCAAAAAATTTCCAGTTCGAAGCGGCGCTCCCTTGAGCCACGCGATCGAGCAAGCCCAAGCTGCGGTCGTGCGCCAGTTCGTCAGCTACCGCAAGCTCGCCGGGCCCTCCCACGATCACGCCACGCCATTGAGTCTGAGCGTGAATCTCGCGAGCCAGCTCCGCAAATCGCTCCGCAGGCCAACGGCGGCTTTCAGCCTGACTGCCGGGGGCGAGCACCCAATAGGGTTCATCGGGTGGCGCTACTGGTTCTGCATCAGGCCAAGCTTTTTGCGCGTCAAACTCCACCACTGGCGGAATTCCAGGATCCAACTCGTTTTCTGGGGGCAATCCCCAAAACTCGCGGACCGGGCGCTTAGGCTGATGCTCTTTAGGTAAGAGTCCCACGTAGTCTTCAGAGCGATGCACCGATGAGCGCTTCTCCCAACTGAGCGATGGCTTCAGTAAAAGTCCCCTGCCATCCACCGCGTAACCTCGACGCTCTCGGGCGCCCGCTCTAAAAACCAGCCAAGCCGAAGACAACGAGTTGGGCAGGCAGTAGCCAACATCCCAAGATCCCTTTTCACGCAGCTCACGAGCCGAGTCCTCGACCGCCTCCCATCGAGCGCGCAAGGAGTCTCCAGCTGGCCGATTGATGATAAAGACCTCGTCGACCAAGTTCCTAAACTGCATGGCCTGCACCCATGGCACGCAAGCCACGGTAATGTGAGCGCGAGGATAGGCTTGGCGCAGGTAATGGTAAAAAGGGTAAGCGAGAACCTGATCACCTATCCAGTTGGGAGCGCGAACAAGAATTCTTTGGGTTGAGCTCATGGGTGCGGAGGCCCCGGCACTGCTGTCGCAGCATCGGGCCCTTCAGGATTGCCAGATTGGATCGGATAACCCGGCTCGAACTTTTGAAGGGAAGCGACAACGGTTCCTATTTTGACCTTTGCTTCGAGCCTGAGAACGATGCGGCGATCGTCATCGGTAAGCCACAGAAAACTGTCGCCTCGTTTTTGAAGAACGCCCTGGTATTTGGTCTCAGGCTTGAGAACGATGGCGTTGACCTTGCCCATGGGTGAGCTCACGCGCTCGCGACGGACCACGGTCACAATGGCTTCCCACTCCTTGCCTTCGGAGACGACAGGGACGGTAAGCACCGCACCATCTGGCAGCGGCTGAGTTCGTAGAAAATAAAGTGCAGACAGGCTGTCCTGAGAGAAGGGGCGCATAGGAGCGAACTCTTTGGTTTCGGAATAAGGCCGATCCACATGGCTCCAGCGATTCCAATAAAAAGTCTGAGCCTTCTGCGAGTCGTAGAGTTCAAGCGCGTCGCGCTGCTGCTTCTTCTCATCCAAGAGGATGTGAAAACGATGCGAATAAATCCCTTCAAAGTCGATGAAGCTCTCGACCATGTCGTTTAACCGGTAAAAAACGCTAAAGACGGGCGAGCTCTTGGCGATGCCTTGCACATGATAAACCTTGCGGGTGTCGATCGACTTATAGGGTTTGGTCTCAAGGACAAACTCGCCAGCTGCCACCGCAAAGTAGCTAATGTCGAAGGTCATCTTCTCACCGACCCAGATCGGGTCCCTCGCGGGTCGACGGCTCGGATACTGAAGCGGTCCCGGAGGCACCCCTGCGGCCAGCGTGGGTACCGGGGCTGGTTCAGCACCCTTCTTCCCCTTTTTACCCTTCGCTCTTTTCGTGCCTGTCTCTAATGCTTTCTCCTTTGAGACGTACTCATCAGATGCAATTTTTGGCGTCAAAGGTTTTGCATTTGCAACTGAAGACGAAGGATTGGGCGCAGCCGAGTAATCAATCTCCGGATTATCGTGGACCTCAAACTTCTTTTGGAGCTCCAGAGCCAGGTCCTTAGGCAGCTCACCGGGTGCGTCAATTTTCGTCAAAGATATGCCAGCACAGCTCACCGCAAAGAGGGCAAACCCGCACAGCAATGGATGAAAACGACGCATGAGAATAGATTAAGGGACCGATCGAGGAATGTCACGTTCGTACGCGTCCCAAACGCCACTCCCCTTCGCGCAGAGGACTCATATCGCCTTTAAAACGCCTGTGGATCCATAGCCACTGATCGGGGTGCGCATAGATATCACGCTCGATGACTGCCGCGTAGCGAGCGGTATTGTCGGCAATCTCAAACGGAGCGTCGGAAGATTCTTTCCATTCGACCGGTGGGCGAATCTCGACGTGCCATCGACCCCGTCCCACTCGATAATTGAGAACAGGCAAAACGGTTGCGCCTGTTCGCTTGGCAAGCGTCGCAACTGCCGTCATGGTACCAACCGGCACTCCAAAAACGGGCACGCGCACGCCAACTGGGGCTCCCGCGTACTGATCCAAGATAAACCCTACTGTCCCATTGCGCTTAAGAGCGGCGAGCACATCACGCAGGGTCCGAGGTTCATAGGTCGCCTTAACTCCATAAGAGGCGCGACCGCGTTCAATGGCGTCGTGAAGCCATGCAGGCTTCAGGCGCTTAGTGACGAGCAAAACCTCTGATTGAGCCATCAGTGTTGAAGTGGCGGACATGACTTCCCAATTGCCCACGTGACTGGCGAGATAGATCACGCCTTTGCCGCGCTTCTGAGCTTCGCGCAAGTATTCGAGACCATGCAAGTCCGCATGACGTAGCACATATCGCTTAAAGGAATTGAAGGGGGCGAGTACCATCAGAACTTCAAGGATGAGTTTACCCAAATGTCGATAAGCATCTCGATACAGCTCCCTTGAGCGCTGTGGAGAGATCGGATGCTGACTCTCCGAAAAGGCAATGCCTTGATTTTGATGAACCACTTGAGAACGAACTTTGAGGACACGAAAACAGGCGCCCAATAGGTTTCCCCAAGTCTCGCGCATCCAATAGGGCTGGATCGAATAGATCCAAGCCAACGAGCCTACAAAAAAAAGGATCAGCTTCCCCACAATAGGCGATTGCACGTTTCTTTTCCTTCCACCCACTCCAACTCCGGCTCAAGTACATCGACACTGGAGGGATCCACTCCCAAAGCGCGCCACTTGACCCAGTCTTTGCCGGTCAATGCGACTTTTGCACCCACCCGTCGCGCTTGTTCGATCCACTCGAACGCCTCCTCTCTAGAGTATCTCGCATGATCAGACAATGAAACATGCCGTTCGACTCGATACCCCGCTTCGCGCGCCGACTCGACCACCGAAACGCCGTCCGCGACTCCCGTAACTAGCCAGATCGATGGTGCGTTCACCACCGAGCGCAACCTAAAATGCACGCGAGCCATCGGCAATCCACCTGTATCGGGTAGCCGATCTCCTTTAGTCCAAATCACCAGATGCGCATGCCTAAGCGCAGATGACCAATCTCTGTAGAAGGTGCGCGATCGAGGAGCCGAGGTTAGTGCGACAATCTCGAGATCTTTTTTGATTTTCCAATGCTGAAACCCGTCATCTAGCAAAACAATGTCGAACCGGAAGCGCTCTTTTACTGCCTCAAACTGCTTGGCGCGATCCGCACCGACAGCAATCACTGCATGAGGGGCACGATCATGCAGAAGCGCCGGCTCATCGCCGCAATCGGACGGGTTGAGCTGGCGATCTTCAGGACAGATCACGCCCCCCTGCTGCTCCCAGCTCCCGCCATATCCGCGAGTGAGGATGCAGACCTTCAACCCTCTTGCATGCGCTTCGTTTGCGATCCAAGCCACGAGCGGAGTCTTGCCCGCCCCGCCCGCCTGCAAGTTACCCACGCTTACCACGCGCGCATCCAAGCGTCTCACGTGCAACACTCCTCGCCGCGCCAACTCGCGCGCACCCCACGAGAGCGAAGACCAAACCGTCGAGACTCCCCACGCGATCAAGGCAAAGCTCCTGGAGACTCCAGCATCGCCATCACTTCACGCGCCGCCCGGA
>CAZGCK010000135.1:8206-8525 GCA_964524175.1 uncultured Bacteriovoracaceae bacterium
GGCCCCTCTCCATGAGCGACGCTAGTAAGCCCTTCGGTGCCAAATATTTTCTTGCGAACGATGGAGAATGTCTCTTTCAAATGCGCGCGACGCCTCTCGTCTGTCAGGAGCACGAGGATCTCGTCAGTCAAATTCGGAACGTTTACCGCGCGTGCGAGAAGCTCTTTGACCCTCCATGGCTTGCCGGGCTCCCAACCCGCGACAAGATTAGGAAGTCCCACGGGACCGATGTAACTCAGTACATTAAAGAAAACGAACGCCATGAACCACTGCCCGCGATAGACAATGGTATGTGGGCACTCAAGTAGCGCCGCCTCAA
>CAZGCK010000136.1:0-6661 GCA_964524175.1 uncultured Bacteriovoracaceae bacterium
ATGCGGTCATACGTCTGGGCTAGCACATTATAGTTGCCCCCCCTGAGAAACCGCCTCCTCCCAAATTCCCCGGGATCACGGTTCATTTCATCTTCTACTTGCCTATCAAAAACCATCTCCTGAACATTGCCGAGCATATCGTATAACTGCCAAGGATTGGGTAGCCTCGAAGCCACATCCCCGGGATGCCTAAAGGGGAATCTTGGATAGGGAAAGCCTCGATCCGCCAACTCATAAGTTATCGAATCCTCCCGCTTTTCGCCCCAATAATAGGGGGTCTGCGTCCCTGCTCTAGCCGCGTACTCCCACTCCTGCCCTGTGGGTAAGCGAACTTCGAAAAGGGGTAGGCCTGCACGCGAGGTAAACAGATTTTCTTGATAAGCCGCGTACTCTTTGGCTTGGCTCAAGCTTATATTCACGATGGGATGATTGGGGCAAAGAGCGAGCCGCGCGATAAAATTGCCGGGACACTCGGTTGGCTTGTTTTCCTTGCTATAGATCTCCGACAACTTCTGACCCGGACGGCCTAAGCTCGCGATGAGAAACTCGAGCCACTGTGCCTGAGTCACTTCGGTGTTCATCATCTCAAAGTCATAGGGGATATTTACTCTTTTTTGTGGAGTAATGTCTTCGTCACAGAAAGCACCCCCTTCTACCTCTTCACAACCCATGACAAACTCACCACGCCAGATCGGAACAAAGACGGTCGGACTCATCACGCCTTCGCTCTTAAGCTGATCGAGAATCGCCAGAGCCTCTTCTACCGTTGGAGGCTCTTCGGCGCCAAAAGCAGGCGCGACTCCAAAGAGAATGAGAGCGAGAAAAATCTTGCAGAAGGGCCTAATATTCATTTTCTACCTTTTCATTTTTGAACCAGACTTTGAGATCTTCAATGATTAGACTCTTTGGGAAGCGAACTCCGGAGGTGTAATCTCCTCGGGTCGCTGCATCAAAATGAGAGTATCGCGCTTTTCCGGCACCAAAGCGGACTGCGAACAAGGGAGACCCGCTTAAATCCAAGGAGTCCAACCGGGCCAAAAACTGCTCGCAATTCTCTTCAGGCGATCCAGACAAGTCGAAAGACTGGGCGGCGTTCGAGCTGCGAGACTCATGACAGACCAAACAAGAAGTGCGAACCTTCAAAGACTGCTTTGAAAAAAGATCTGGGTCCTTGCAATGGACCGCATCCCTAGATCTTACCGAATCAAACTCGATAGAGACTTGATCTTCTTTCGCTCCTTGATCCGCCGCAACCATCATGGATCGCGCCGAAAGCAGAAATGGATTCCTGGGTCGACCTGCAGTCAGCACCTTGATCGAGGCGAACATGCTGTTCGCAGGATTGTAAACGCCGTTGAGTAGGATCCGGAGTCCTTTGACTTCGAGCGCCTGCCCATTAGCAGAGTACACATCGTAGATTGCGGGCCTAACAAAGAGATAGGTTTCTGGGGTGCTTTGAGACTTCTCGAATATTTTTCGGACCAAGACTCTAAAATAGACGCCATAGAGTTCCGGATGCCGTTCTCCTAAATGCCATTTGAGAACGGCAAAGCTTTTAGAATCATCCGCGACCTCGGTCGAGGCATCAAAAGGGAGATCCGCGGGAAGCGGGATCGAGAATGTGCGAATCGCGCTGCTCTCTTTGTTTTCTGCTTGTGCGAGACATTTTGACTCTCCCTCATCCCACCATGCTTGCACGCGCCTTGAGAGCTCTTTAGAAGATGCTCCGCAAGCGCTGCCTTTTGCTCCGTCCGAGTGAAACTGGCAATGCCCATCTCCTCCGACCTTTACCAACTTCGAATTCGCGACATCATTGACCGAAACGTAACGGCGGATGTGTGCGTAGGACGCAACGGGATCTTTTGTTGTGTGTTGAGGGCCTGGGCCGTTTGAATGACATTCGAGGCAACGCTTCACCAGAAATGGATGGAGGTTTTTGGCAAAGCTTTTAAGTCCTGTTTGACAGGGCTCACTATTAGCCAAGGCGAATGGGATGCCCAAAAGCAGGGAACTAATAAAAACAAGGGACGCTTTACTTAAAAAAGCCCATCCGGTCTTCATGGCGGCTTAATACACCAAGTCAGACAAATAACTGATTAAATAAGTATACGTTTAAGTTTTTTTTATCTAGAATAATCAATAACTTAATAGTGATCTAAGCTTGAGCTAGCTGTTTTAGTGGATAAATCAAAAGCTTTTATATCAAAAACAAGCTCTGACGCTATGCCAGCTGGAGCAGCCGTTTCTACTTCTTGGGCTTCCCTGTCATCGCAAGCTTAAGCTTGTCGCCCAACGTCCCAAATCCTCCGCCCGAAGCAGCAGGAGCCGCTACGTACCCCTTCCAATCTTCGCTACCGGGATCCTTAGGAACCACGAGCGAGATCCGGCGCTCTTCGATGCGAAGCTCACCGATCTGGACCGCGACCGTATCCCCCACTTTCAGTTTATCGAACGGAAACTCGGGGCTCTCGAGCGCCTTAGATTTGGGCAGGAGTCCAGTGATCGAGTCACTGAGCTTAACGAACAAACCATAGGGCTCGCGACGCTCGACTTTGCCTGTCACCAGTGTGCCCACCGCAAAGTTCTGAGATGCCAGAACCCATGGATCCGCTCCCGAGTCTTTGAGCGAGAGCGAGATCCTCAATCGACTGCCCTTGCCTTCGACTGCTTGGGTTTCGATCTTGAGGATCTTTGCAGAGACCTCCTGCCCGACCTTGAGAACTTCAGCAGGGTCGTTGACACGTGTCCAAGATAGCTCGGAGATATGCGCAAGCCCATCGACTCCTGGCGCAAGCTCGACAAAGGCACCAAACTTCTCGAGTCGCGCCACTTTGCCACGAACCACATCACCCGCGCGATGCTCAGAAGCAAAAGTGCCGACGCCTGCGTCACGCTCCTCATCGAGCAGCTTTCTGCGAGAAACAACGATGTTTCGACCGCCTTCTTCATACTTGGTCACCTGAAACTCAAAGCGCTTGCCCAGGTATTCTTCAGGCTGCTCGATGCGCCTCGTGTCCATCTGGCTGATCGGACAGAAAGCGAGCTTGCCTTTGATCTCGACCCTAAAGCCGCCATTGCAGACCTCGGCGACTTTGCCCTCGACCGGAATCATCATGTCGAACGCGTCTTCGATATCGTCAGCGAGGTTTTTAGAAGTTGGCTTGGGAGAAAGAATGACTTCAGAGCCACGAATCTGCACAACGAATAGATCGATCTTGTCGCCGACTTTGTACGGAACCTGCCCATTCTCATCGAGTAGGTCGCGACGTTGGATAAGTCCATCGCGGTTGCCGCCGAGGGAGGCGTAGCACTCCTCTTTGCCGATCACGAGAAGCTCGCCGCGCACTCTATCGCCGACCGAGTAGCGCTTTGCCTTGGCGGAGCCTCCACGAAGGGAGGCTTCGAGCATGCGAGCGAACTCGTCGGAAGGCTTCTTTTCAGCTAATTCATCATCAAAATCGTCTGACATCATGTTTCGGCCTCCTGCCTATACATGGCAGTAATGTAGGTGCCCTAGTTGGGCGCACCTTGATACGGTCCGCGCAGATTCGCTGGAACGCTTTGATAGGGCCGCACCATCGCATTCTTGAGGGGGGTTGGACAAGAGGGGCTTTATCTCCGCCATTCTTATTTAGTTTTATAGTTTATCATTTAAGTCAACTTAAACGCTATAGGGCCGCATCCAATCAAGAATAGAGGAGAGAAGAACTACCTCCCGACTCTATAAAAAATGACTACGACCCTCGATAAGTCGAGTACCCATGCGCGTTCAATAGCAACGGCACATGGTAATGCTGAGCTGGATCAGTGATCTCGAACACGATCACGACCCCCGGATAGAATGTCGGGGTCTCCTGCTCCTCAAAGTACGGCTTAGTCTGAAAAACCATTTGATAAAGCCCAAGTTTAGCTTTCGAACCGGGTGTCATGAGATCATCGATCCGTCCGTCTGCATTAGTAAAAGAGTGGCCGACACGTTTCCACCTCCCTTCACTCTCCATGCGCTCAAGTGTCACCTCGATACGCTCAGCGGGTTTACCGAGATGAAGATCCAAGACATGGGTGGTGATCGGGCTACGTTGCTTCATGGGTCAATCCATTTCTCCAGGCGGATGCGGGTGATCTTGGTTTGCTCTCCTGCGGCAATGCAAAGCTCTTCTTGAGGAGAGTTATCGATGCGCGTTTTGAGAAGCGCAAGCATTTCGTCGGCCGACTTGCCAGTGGCGCAAACTAAAAAAACATGGCCAAATCGCGTTTGATAACGAGCGTTGCCGTCTGCGAGCTCTTGGAGCGTGCGTTCGGACGCTGCGGCAGTACCCGCCTGCTCCTGCTTGGCCCAATCCGCGGTGGACGCAAACTTGGCGCGCATCGCACTCAGATCACCGATTCTGGGGTGGTGAGTGAACGCCTCGAGCCAATCGGAGTCGGACAGTTCGCTCCAGATTTTTGCTGAAGTAGCGATCAAGGCGGCGCGATTTGAAAAAGGGCGCTCACTCGCCATTCGCGAGCACCACTTGCGCGAACCGCAACAGCGCTCAAGATGAGCGAGTGCTTCGCGCTCAGGAAGAGCGTTGAATTCTTCAAGTCGCACCGTAGACCCTCAATCGGCTGATGCCGCCGTCAGGGAAGATGTTGAGGCGGATGTAATCAAATTTAGCAGCGACGCTTGCGAGCTCTTTTTCGAAATAGTGCTGGGTGTTGGCCTTGAGTTTTGTGCGAGGAAGGATCTCCTGCCAAGTGAGATCAGTGCGATCTCTGAAATCCGATGCCAACAGATCCCTGGCGGGATAAACGCAACCTTCGATCGCACAACTCTCGGGAAAATTGCCTTTGAAGTGACTCGTATCAACCTCGATCTTCTGGATTTTCCCGGCCGCCGCAAGCTTAACGATGATCCAGTCATGTCCAGGCCCACGCCTGCGTCGGGTCTCCCACCCCTCGCCCATGGTCTGAGCAAGACCCGGTAGAATGAGATTGTCTTTCTGCCCAAAGAACATATCGTTGCATGTGACGACGGTGCCGCCATTTTCGGCGGCAGCAAGATCGACTGCGCCTTTGGCTTGAAGCGCCTTGAGATCGGGCATCACTTCGCCATGCACTCGGAGACGCGCGACTCCGCCGTCCGGAAAAATCCGGAGTCTCAAGTGAGTCCATCGGCGGTTGTTCGCGATAGGAAACAAATTCTCAGTCCCGCCCCTGAGCTTGGACTTGGTGAGGAGCTCGGTCCACTTGGCATTGGCGCCAGGTTGGGAGATCGACTCGCACGCATCGACGGCGCAGTATTCGGGATAGTTGCCAGTGAAGAAGGCTGTGTCAACATTGAGCCCTCGAATCACTCCGGGCAAGCCGAGCTGGATGATACACCAATCATGATCATTGCCTGGACCGACCCCCCTCTTGCGGCGGCTTTCCCACCCGTCCATCCACTTGCCTTGATCGGTATATTTATCGGGAATAAAGATCGCGGCAGGCGCCTTGAGAAGATTCTCCTTGGGCGCGAAGAAATCATCGTTCGTTTCTAGCGCGCGGCCCCCGACCTTTTCACAGGCGAGATCGAGGAGATCGAGAAAGGGAACGTGCTGGCGGCTTGGGGGGAGAGTGTTCAAGGTGGGATCCTTCCTGTCAGGTTCAGATTTTGCTCTAGGAGTAAATTCAGGTCAACTCGACTTTACTCCTAGATAAAGTCATGGCTCATGCGCCCACGACCGGCCGTCCAACCGCTCCATTCGAAGGTATCGGAAAAACTCCGTCCCGATAAACACACTGCCCTCGTACAAAAGTCTGAGAAACCCGGCCATACAGCACCGCTCCCTCATAGGGAGTGAGATTGTGTCGATGCAAAACCATTTCGCGCTCAACTTCAAACTCTTGCTCAGGATCCCAGATCACGAGGTCTGCATCAAAACCTTCGGCGACTTGCCCCTTGCTGCGGTGTAGCCCTGCGAACTGAGCTGTGCGTTGACTCATCCAGCGACTCAGGCTCCTGAGCGACAAACCCCGTCGCTTCATTTCGCTCCAAACGGTGGGCAGACTGAACTGAAGGCCAGCGATCCCACCCCAGGCCTCGCCAAAATCTCCGGTTTCGATTCTTTTAAGATGTGGCGAACAAGGTGAGTGATCCGACACGACAAAATCGATGACGCCATCTTGGAGCCCATTCCAGAGAGCCTCCCGATTGGCGTGCTCGCGGATGGGAGGCGCGCACTTATACTGAGTTTTTCCTTCATCGATTTTTTCAGATTCAAAAAAAAGATAGTGAGGGCAGGTCTCGACAGTGATCGGAACGCCTTTTTTCTTGGCCTCGCGGATGTCTCCGAGCGCTCTCGCTGCTGAGAGATGCACGACATGCACCCGACATCCTGTCTGAGCGGCTAGGCGAATGATGGTTTGAATCGCTTTGACCTCCCACTCTTGAGGGCGGGACTCGAGATAGTGCTGATACTTTTTTGAGCCCGCCGGGGACTGAGGCGCTCCCGTGTCGACTTCTGCGTGCACGAGAAGAGGGACACCCGCTTGAGCAAGCATCGGCATGACCTGCGCGAGATCCTTCTCCGTGCACATCGGAAACTCATCAACACCTGATTCGATCATGAACGCTTTGAAACCGAGTGCGCCGTATTGGACCATGGCTTTGAGCTCGTTCGAGTTGCCGGGGATCACT
>CAZGCK010000136.1:6671-8417 GCA_964524175.1 uncultured Bacteriovoracaceae bacterium
GCCCCAGAAGCCGTAATCAATAGCGCATTTGCCTTGCGCGGTTTGAGCTTTGATCTTGAGCGCTTCGAGCGTGGTGGTTGCGGGGATCGAGTTGAGCGGCATGTCGACGACGGTGGTGATGCCGCCGGCAGCCGCGGCGCGAGTGGCGGTCTGAAAACCTTCCCAGTCGGTTCGACCGGGCTCATTGATGTGGGCATGAGTATCGACGATCCCGGGCATGAGGACTTGGTTGCCGGCATCGATGATCGGCATGCCCGTGGGCGGCTTCGTTTGGATTTTTTCTATTTTTCCGTCGCGGATGATCAGAGTAGCAGGTTGAGGATCGCCTTCTAGTCCGAGGAGTGCGCGGCGGCTGCGAATCGCAAACAAGTTGCTCATGGTTCCTCGATCTTGGCGCCTTGATCGATCCATCGCCCTAGTGTAGCGCGCTCTTCTTCCGTGATCTGGGTCATATTGGCGAGCGGCATGGTTTTGGTTTCGACAACTCGGAATCTGATTCTGGCAGCGAGAGCGCGAATTCGCTCGGCAGAATCAAAGTGAACTCCCCCCGGTGCGGGCCCGAAAGTCTTGATCGCTGGTTCTTGCGCGTGACATGCTACGCATCGACTGGTGATGATGGCCTGTGCGTCTTTGAACGCGACGGGTGGTCCTAGATCTTTGGAAGCCTGGGGACTGGGACTAGCAGCGAGCGCGGCAAGCGCAACAACAGAGGCTGCTGCCGGCGCGATAGCCCATTTGCCCTGCTTCGCAACCATGACGTGACGGATCGATGCGCCCAGGATGACGAGAAGGAGAAGAATCACCCAGTTGAGCGACCCGCTATAAGTGTGAGGATAGTGATTGCTCAACATCATGAACAACACCGGAAACGTCATATAGGTGTTGTGAACGGAGCGGCGCTTGGCGTGGCCGCTGAGCGCGTAGTCGGGCGTGCGGCCTTCTTTGGTCGCATCGATCATTTTTTGTTGAGCAGGCAGAATGCGAACCCAAACATTGGCGACCATCCAGGTACCGAACATTGCACCTACGTGAATGAAAGCAGCGCGGCCGGCTAAGTATTTGCAAAATGTGAAGGCGAGAGCGCCAGCAAAGATGAGCGAGAGCGCGGATGCTAACTGCGGTGCTTTTTTGCCAATGGGTGATTGCCAAAGACCGTCGTAAACAAACCAGGAGACAAAAAGGGTCGCTGCACTCAGAGCGACCGCGGTGCCAGGCGAGAGTTGCGAGACGGCCGGGTCGATCATGAAAGCTGCGGCCTGATGATAGTAGGCTACTCCTAAAAGCGAGATGCCGCTGATCCAGGTGAATAAGGCTTCGTACTTAAACCAGTGCAAGGTCTTGGGCATTGAGCCTGGGCCGATTTTTTTGCGCTCGACTTCGTAGAAGCCACCGCTGTGAACCATCCAGAGATAGCCTTCGACATCTGTCTTGCCTGATTCGGGCCTCTCGAGCGCGGCGTCGAGCCACATAAAATAGAAGGAGCTGCCGATCCAGGAAATACCCGTGATCAGATGAATCCAACGGATCAGATAACCTAGCCAATCACCCATGTGCAGATCCAAGCCGTGACCCCCCTTGTAAGCCGAGGATTGGTTGTACCTGAGGAAGAGCTAAAATCAACGATCGCTCTAGACGAGAATCGCTTAAAAACGCATTCCTGCGGTGCACCCCGGCGGCCACTTTGACGCTCTGTACCCCCTGTTCCCGTGTTCACCCATCTCCCGTGTTCACCCATCTCCCGTGTCC
>CAZGCK010000137.1:0-1043 GCA_964524175.1 uncultured Bacteriovoracaceae bacterium
CTTCTTTCCGCCTTTGGCGGCCTGAGAGCCCTTAACCAAGGCCGCTCCAGCAGCTTCCGTGGCGCCCGCCTTGGCCGCTGCGGTTTTGGTTTCAGCAGCTGCGTCGGTCTTAGCCTTGCCCTTGCTGCCTTCGCGATATTTCTGGATTCCTGGATTCAACCTCATGTCTTCACCTCGCCAAGCAGCGTTCGCCAGAATCTGGCAGTATTGCCTTGCTGACTCGCTCTGAGAGCTGAGCCAGGGACCCAAGAGGTTTCTTCTTGAAACCGTCGTCGGTCTGCCCTATCACGCTGATAATCCTGTGCTTTCTCCGAGATTCGTTTCGCGAGAAGCTCCAGGCACGCAACGGATGGCGTCCCTTCAAACAAGTCTAACAGAATTTTTCTTTTCAACACGGACTGTGTGATTTTTTCGTCTCGAATGCAGTGACCGACGTACTCGATTTTTGACCCTGAGAATCTTGCCGTCACATCCTTGAGCTTATCGCAGAGGATCTGGGCGTGTCGGCCATCTGTCACATGATTGACGATCACTCCGACGCGATCGACCGATGCATGCCGAGCCAGAAGCTTGATCAAGCCGTAAGCATCCGTCATCGAAGCAGGATCCGGAGTGAGCACTACCAAGCTCTCAAATGCCCCGCTATGAAGCGACAGGACGTTGTGCTGAATCCCAGCGCCCACATCCACGAGGATCACGTCCATCTCCCAAGGACTGCTCTCTAGGGCCTCCATGAGACGCACGCGATCCTCTGGAGCGCCCTCGCGCAGATCGCTTAGGCCCGCCCCCGCCGGAATGAGCCAAAGATTTGGCTCCACTCCTACGATAGCGTCTTGAAGAGAAGCCTCACCATCGAGCACCTGCTCGAAGGTCGCACGCCCCTCGCTAGGCAACCCCAACATGATGTCTAGATTGGCTAGGCCGCTGTCGCCATCCACGAGCAACACCCTTAGGCCCGAACGCGCCAAAGCAGCGCCCAGGTTCGCGGTGAGAAACGTCTTGCCTACCCCGCCTTTGCCACTCGCGAATGTAAAGACTCGCGG
>CAZGCK010000137.1:1089-8243 GCA_964524175.1 uncultured Bacteriovoracaceae bacterium
TAAAGTAGCTCAGAGGCAGCTTGGCTTTGAGAGCTACATTGTAGATTGCGCCGTAGATCGTCGCCTCGTCGAGCTTGGAGACAATTAGGCCCTCGGGCTTGAAAGCGCCAAACCGATTAGCCATATCGTAGAGCTCGTTGTCACGAGTCGTGACGGCAAGGACGAGGTGGGTTTTGATGTTGGGAACCGAGCCTAGAATATCCTGCATCTCCTTGAGAGATGATGGATCTCGTTGCGAGCGGCCCGTCGTATCGATGAGAACCACGTCCAACCCCCTGAACTCTCCGATCGCGGTGCGAAGCTCTTCGGCGGTGCCGGCCGATCTGAAGGGAGTGTTGAGAATCTTTGCGTAGGTGCCTAACTGATCGAACGCCGCCACTTTGTAGCTGTCCAGGTTGATCAGCCCAACTTTGAGGTTTCGCTTGAGAAGCGCTTCGCTCGCAAGCTTGGCAACTGTCGTGGTCTTGCCTACTCCGGTGGGTCCCACCAACGCAATCACAGTAGGGCCCTCACCGGTTGCCTTGGGACCGATGCCCTTGAAGGGAGAAACCACTTGCATCCCCTGCATGATCTCGACAGCCAGCTGATCGAGGACATACTCTGGATTCTGCGCGCGATCCTCGCCAAGCTCGAAGGCTGCGCGCTTAACGAGTGGGAACGCCAATCGGCGGTCCATTCCACTCAATACCAACTGTTCAAATGCATCTTGCAGCGCGGGGGTTTCAAGGCCAGATTGCGACTTAACTCCCTGGGCCGCGGACTGCGCTCCCGCCCCCAGGTCATCTTGAACCACTTTCATCTCTTCGATCATGCGCTTGAGATGCCGAAGCTCCTCTTCGACGCTCATTCCTGCCCCGAGCTTGCCAACAACTGCGCCAGCACTCTCCGATGAGATTCGCCCCTGAGCGATATCCTCGAGAGTCTGAGCTTGATGAGCGGCCGAAGCGGCGCCGGCAGCCGCTTGCTGCACGCGAGACTGAGCTTGCGCCCGAGCCTCTGCTGCGAGTGCGGCAGCCACAGCTCTTGCTGCGGGCTTCGCGTCCTGAGGCGCCTCGCGTGGGGCGGGCTCTGCGTCGATCTCAGCGTACCGTGTGGCAGTTAGTTTTTTAGATGTTGCTCCAGGGCGATACCGAGCCATCTTCGCGCTGGTGTCGATGTACTTGTCATAGATGTCACCCTGCTTTTCGGCTGGGAGAGCCTTCAGGGCCTCCTTGTCGCTTGGGCGCAAACGCTTTTCAGCGAAACCCTTCTTATGGATCGCGCGCTCCGACACGGCCGCCGTTACCTCGACTGAGTCCCGGGACATGAGGCCAAAGCCCTTCTTCATCTTCTTGGTCTGCAAGATGATTGCTTCAGGCCCTAGCTCTTGCTTGATGACCTCGAGGGCCTCCTGAATAGTAGGCGCTTCGAATTTCTTAACCTGCATGTGACAACCTCACGGTTCCAAAGGATTTGACGTTAACGCTTGAAGTGATCTCGTTATGCGAGAGAACAACGACATGGGGCATGAATCGATCAAGCAAGCCGCGCAGATGATGGCGGATCAAGGGTGAGCAGAGCACCACCGCATGGCTGGACTGATTTGCGAGCTCTATAGCCTGAGCATTGAGACTCGCCACGAAGGAGCGCACGAACTCGGGGTCCAGAGAAAGCTGGTGACCTTGATCCGTTTGGATGATGCCGCCCGCGATCGTCTCCTCGATCGATCGATCAAGTGTTAGAAGCTGCAAACTCCCATCCGGCGAAACCAGTTTCTTTGTGATCGTCCGTGCCAGTGCCGTTCGCACATGCTCCGTGAGCATCGAAGGATCTTTCTGATGAGGCGCCATGTCGGCGAGAGATTCAAGGATGGTCCGCAGATCCCGAATCGACACGCTCTCCTTGAGCAGGTTCTTCATCACTTTCAAGATTGTGCCCATGGTGACGCCTTGCGGACTGAGGAGGTCCTCTACTACTTTAGGCGATGTCTGCTTAAAGTTGTCGATCAGAGTCTGAAGCTCCTGACGTCCGAGCAGATCGCAGGCATGGGCGCGGATGAGCTCTGTCAGATGAGTGGCGATTACCGTCGAGAGATCGACCACTGTGTAACCCGCGTAGGTCGCTTCGTCTTTTTGACGAGCGGTGATCCAGATCGCGTCGAGCCCAAAAGCGGGTTCCTTGGTCGGGACGCCAGGAATCGACTCGATCACGTTGCCTGGATCCATGGCGAGCATGTGCCCAACCATGAGAGCGCCATGGCCGATCCGCACGCCCTTGAGCAAGACTTGGTAGTCGCCCGGTTTGAGCTCGAGATTGTCGCGAATCCTCAGCGGAGTA
Organism: uncultured Bacteriovoracaceae bacterium; assembly: GCA_964524175.1. Taxonomy (GTDB): domain Bacteria; phylum Bdellovibrionota; class UBA1018; order UBA1018; family UBA1018; genus CAZGCK01. The sequence continues at coordinate 3,406 of CAZGCK010000137.1, forward strand.
ATGATGATGCCTAAGTCTAGCGCGAACTGCTTGCGGATATTGGTGATGCGCTCGAGCAGGTCGCCGTTCTGATCGGCATCGACGATATTGATTAGGCCATAGCCCACTTCTAGCTCGAGCAGATCGACGGGCAAGAGGTTCTCGAGCTTCTCTGCAGCGGGCTTGAGCTTCTCGACCTGGGCGGCTTTTTCTTGGACAGCCGCCGCATCCTTTTCTTTTTTGTTGAGCTGATAGGAGACCGCTCCGAGCACTCCCGCAATCATCATGAAAGGCAGCTTAGGCAAGCCCGGGATGATCGCCATGAAACCCAAGATGCCAGCAGCCGCCCCGAGAGCCTTTGGCTTTTGCAAAAACTGCTTCTGGACCTCGGTACTGAAGTTGGTGCTGGTTGCGGTTCGGGTAACGATAATGCCGGCCGCAGTCGAGATGATCAGCGCCGGAATCTGCGTGACCAATCCATCGCCGATCGTCAGCAACGTGAACACGTGGGCCGCTTGAGCCACATCCATTCCTCGTTGCAGAGTCCCGATGAGGATCCCGCCCACTATGTTAACGATCACAATGAGGATGCCCGCAATGGCGTCCCCGCGGACGAACTTCGAGGCACCGTCCATGGCTCCATAGAAATCGGCTTCGCGCGCGATCTCCTGACGCCGGTTTCTGGCCGTCTCTTCATTGATGATGCCCGCGTTCAGATCAGCGTCGATCGACATCTGCTTGCCGGGCATGGCGTCCAAGGTGAACCGCGCAGCGACTTCAGCGACTCGACCGGCGCCCTTGGTGATAACGATGAAATTGATAATCACGAGAATCGTAAACACCACGATGCCGACGGCGTAATTGCCGCCCACGACGAACTCCCCGAAAGAGCGGATGACCTCTCCCGCTGCCGAAGTGCCGCCGTCCGCTCCATGGAGCAGAATAATGCGGGTTGTAGCGACGTTAAGCGATAGACGAAACAACGTCATGATCAAGAGCAGCGATGGGAAGATACTAAAATCCAGCGCGCGCGTCGCGTAAACAGAAGTCAGCAGCATGACCATCGAGCCTGCGATGCCTGCCGACAACATGAGATCCAGCATGAACGGCGGCATCGGGATAACCATGACCCCGAGGATCGCGACCAGACCCAAGGCCATTGCGAGGTCTGCGTTTTTTGTGAACTTCTCCAGAATGCCGTTCATCAGACGCCCCTATTCTTGAATCGATAGACGTACGCGAGCACTTCTGCGACGGCCTGATACAGGGCGCGAGGCACGTACTGATTGAGTTTGACGGTCTTGAAGAGGGTCCTGGCGAGAGGTACGTTCTCGACCATGGGTATATTCGCTTCTTTGGCGATCTCCTTGATACGTTGGGCGATCAAATCCGCCCCTTTGGCCACGACCCTAGGAGCCATCATCGAGTTCTTTTCGTAAACGATCGCGATCGCGATGTGAGTGGGGTTAGTGATGACCACGTCGGCTTTTCGAACAGCGGCCATCATGCGGCGACGGGACATCTCGCGCTGAACCGCGCGGATGCGGGCCTTGATCTGCGGATCCCCTTCGCGCTCTCTATGCTCTTGCTTGGCTTCTTGCTTGGTCATGCGGAGGTTCTTCTCGAACTCTCGTTTCTGCATGAAGTAATCGATACCGCTAAAGACTGCGAGAACCGCCACGAGCGCCATGAAGATAGACCAGGCTACTTGGCCGTAAGTTCCGATCGTACCCTCTGGATCAACACCGATCAAAGCGGGAGAGCGCAGGACCTCGCTTTTTACTAGACCATACGCAACCGCAATGACCACGATCATTTTGGAGATGAGCTTCAAGCCTTCTACTGCCTGTCGAACCGAGAACATCTTTTTTAATCCATCGATCGGATTGATTTTCTCGATTTTTGGGGTCAGCGGGTCAAAGGAGAAGATTGAACCAACTTGGCCAAGACTTGCGGCGATACCAAACACAAAACCCGCCAAGCAAATCGGTAGGCCAACCATGCCCATGATATGAAGGGCTCTGAAGAAAATGCCTTCCATGACATGAGCTCCCCCCAGGTCGAGGCGAGCCGAGAGATCCGTACGAAAAACATCCCGCATAAAATCCGAGATCTCGGCGCCCATTTTAGGAGTGAGCGCATAGGTTGCCACACCCGCGGCAAGAAGAGCCACCAGTCCGGTGAGCTCGCGGCTCTGGGCCACTTGGCCTTTGCGCCTGAACTCCTCGATTCGATACGGGGAGGCCTCTTCGGTTAAGTCGTCCCTAGATCTGTCTTCTTGGTTCTCGGCCATCCCTTACCTTCCCGCCATGGCGATCGACATCGTGTCCATCCAATCGCCCACACGGCCGTGAACCAGCGACACTGCTCCCTGGAACTCCGGCAGCCCGAGAAACATCACTCCAAAACCCACTAAGGCAGTCACCGCGAACGAAAGCATCAGGATATTCAGCTGAGGCATCGCCTTGGCCATGACGCCAAAAACCACGTTGACCGCGAAAAGAGACAGAGCAACAGGAGCGGCAAGTTGCACCGCGAACCGAAGCACCTCGCCCCCCATGACCACAAAGTGCTGCGTGAGAGACGCATTGCCCGCGAAAGTAGCCTTACCCAATCCCACGAGCTGATAGCTATCGAGAGCAGCCTTGAGCATCAGATGGTGGCCGTCCATCACCAAGAAGATCAGCATCGCGATGGCGAGCTGAAGCTCTGCGATGATCTGGGTTTGGGACTCTTGATGAGGATCATAGGTTTGCGCGGACGCAAACCCCATGAAGTTACCGACTAGATTGGCGCCAAATGCGATCGAGTCGAAGAGCATCTTGGCGACAAAACCCAAAACCAAGCCAAAAACTGCTTCGACCACTACGGTAGTGGCTATCCCGGCGGCGCTCGCACCCCAGACGGCGGCATCCGCTTCACTCACTTGTCCGCTGCGCAGAAGGGCTGGAAACAAGGCCAGCGTCGTCGCCAGTGCGAGCAGGATCTTGACCGGCATCGGGATCATCCGATCGCCCACGAAAGGCAGCACCGAGTAGAGCACGCTAAAGCGCACAAGAACCCCAAAAAAACAAAGGATCTGCTCAGGACTGACCTGTGAGATCGCCAGTGCCCCCATTATCGAATCTCTCCAGCGCTCACGAGCACGTGAGTTGCGTAGTTCTGAAGAACCTCGAGCATCCAAGGAGCCATCACCACAAGCACCACGATCACCGCGACCATCTTGGGAATAAACGTAAGCGTCGACTCGTTGATCTGCGTGATCGCTTGCAGAACGCTCACGACGATACCGATTGCCATAGCGGCAAACAGAAGCGGACCTGCGAGATAGATCGTCGTTTTTATGGCTTCCGAGGCGATGGCCATGACTGTTTCCTCGTTCATCTATCCCCCTCTCCTATCCAAAGCTCTTGACCAGGCTGCCTACAACCAACTCCCAGCCGTCGATCAACACAAAGAGCAGCAGCTTAAACGGCAGCGAGATCACCGCGGGAGGCAACATCATCATCCCCATGGCCATCAGAACGCTTGCGACCACCATGTCCAGAACCAAGAACGGCAGATAGAGCATGAATCCGATCTGAAACGCAGTCTTGAGCTCGCTAATGACAAACGATGGAACCAACACGTAAGTCGGGACATCGGCGCGATTCTTGGGCTTCGCTTCTTTCGACAACGCGAGAAAAAGCTCCAAGTCCTTTTCGCGCGTTTGATTGAACATAAACTCGCGCAGCGGGGCCTCTGCTCTTTCATAGGCCATCTTTTGATCGATCTTCTCGTTGAGATAAGGCTCAACAGAGTTAGCCGAGATGGCCTTAAAAGTCGGCGCCATCACGAAGAAGGACAAGAACAACGATAGCCCCACGATCAACTGATTGGGTGGCATCTGCTGAGTACCCAGGGCCTGACGGATAAAACTCAGCACGACCACGATGCGAGTGAACGACGTCATCATGATGAGAATGGCCGGCGCAAGCGACAGAACTGTCAGCATCATGAGGATTCGAAGGACAGAGACGACATCCGTCGGCTTCTGCTGATTGGCGAAAGACAAACTCAGTGAAGGAAGTGTAACTCCCGAGGTAGTCGGGATGAAGGTGCCAGCTGGCGTCTTGCCCTCGGCAAACACGGGCCGGCTTGCGCCGCCAACCAAGATGAGACTGCTCAGTAGACCGAAAAGAACTAAGAATTGACGAGAAATGCTTAATTTCATAGCGGCTTGAGGCCCTCTAAACGGCTGCGGATCTGAGCGCGCACGCTGGATGGGCTATTAGAAGAGGCCCCCGGAAAAACCTGTGCGCCTGATGGTGCTTGAGCAGCGGCCGCAGCATAGGCTCTCGGCCCTGCAAAGGTCGCGCTGGTTGGCTTCTGCGGCTGAACAAACGGATCCTGCTTGGCAGTAGCTACCCCGAGCATCTCTGAGAACCTGGACTTCTGCACAGGAGCCTGCGATTGGGTCGGAGGCTTGGGCTGCTGCTGTGCTTGAGCTTGCGGCTGCGCAGTGATCCCCAACGCACGCAAGTCGAATCCTTCTGCCGTCGGGGCTGCATCCATTCCGTCGCCAGAAAGCTGAGTGATCAGATTGATCGAATCATTTGAGACTCCCAGAACCAGGACCCGGCCCGCGACCCGCACGACCGCGATGCTTTTCTTGGGTCCTAGGTAGTGGGTCGAGAGCACCTCGATCATCTTGCTACTGCGGGAGAGCCCGCTACTCGCCTTTCTCGCGAACTTGAGCAGACTTGCAAAAAATCCGCGGCTCGAAACTTGAGCATCCGCCTCAGCATCGAGCACGGCGAGATCCGATGCGCGCATGCCTCCTGCGATTCTAGCTTCGGAGCGGTTCTTCGCCAGTCGGG
>CAZGCK010000138.1:0-8216 GCA_964524175.1 uncultured Bacteriovoracaceae bacterium
CGTCCAGAGTAAAGGCCTAGTGCTCGGAAGTTTCTTGAGCTTCTCCACTTCTGCAGCAGGACTCTAAGCTAAACCCGCGCCAACGCTCAGCCATTGCTCATCGATTTAGATCCTATCAACAGGCTAGGGGGGCAGTTTCTAAACCGCTCCCTAACCTCCATTAACGTCCTCTTCAGCGCCGACCCAATCGGCACATCCGGATCCTCAAGCGAAACCCAGCGCGCCTCGACGCCTAAGCTCTCCCCTGCCCTAAGCGTCTTGCTTGCCTCCAACACCCAAACCCGCGTCCGACGCGTGATCTTGTGCCGGGTCACTACGTGCCGTGTCTCCACTGTTCCAAGCTCGCGCGCTTTTACGCCTAACTTCAGCGGCGACTCGCTCGGCAAATCCCACAAGCCCGCGCGCCACTCACCGGCCGCGCGCTTCTGCACCCAAACCCGTCCCTTCAAATCGAGCGCACAGTGCAACTCCTCGCGCACCTCGACCCACTGCTTGGGTTTCTTGCGCGGCGGATAAGCCTCAGACTCACCGGTCCTGTAAGCTCGACAAACCCCTTGCAGGGGACAGAGCATGCAAAGCGGCTTCTTGGGCGAGCAAGTCGTCGCCCCCAGCTCCATGAGCGCTTGATTCAATACTCCGGGTTTAATATCGAGCTCATGCGCCCTCTCTACAAACGCGCGCGACAGACGCCAGAGTCGCGTTTTGTATGCGGCCTCTCCCTGCAAGCGGCTCACGCGCCTCACTCGAGACAAAACTCGCTCGACATTGCCATCCAAAATCGCCTCAGGCTGGTTCAGCGCGATCGATAAAATCGCGCCCGCTGTGTAAGGCCCCACGCCCGGGATCTCCAGCCACCCCTCGCGCGTGCGCGGAAACCCACCCTTTACGATCATCTGCGCCCCCCGGCGCAAGTTGCGCGCACGCGAGTAATAACCCAGACCTGCCCAGTACTTCATCACCTCATCTTCAGAAGCCGCCGCGAGATCCTCAACGCGCGGGAATCTTTTTACGAATTTCTCGAAGTAAGGCACGACCGTGATGACCTGCGTTTGCTGCAGCATGATCTCGGAAATCCAAACTCGGTAGAGCGAGGGCTCATCGCGCCAAGGCAAAACTCGCTTCTGGCGATCAAACCAGCCTGCTAGTCCACGCAATGATTCACGAAAACTCATGTCATGGTTTTGTCGCGGTTGTTTTGCCAGATGCTGTCCCCCACGCTTGATTGAAGCGCCCGTTTTCTCATACAATGACCATGCGGCAAGAGGAATTTGCCGCCCAAGGGTTGTGGATGTTAATCCCAGCCTGCAGCCCCAGGACGTGGCTTCACGCCAAGAAGGCAGGAAGATTTGAAAGCCGTCTCCCTCTTCATTATGTTTTTTGCAATGCCGTTCGCTCAAGGCTCGGTACCCACTTTTCGCGTGGTGATCGACCCCGGCCACGGCGGCAACGACACGGGCACCGTCTTTGACAACGGTATCGTTCGAATCTCCGAGAAGGACGCCACCCTGTTAATCGCCCGACAGGTCGCCAAGCAACTCAAGGCCAAGGGCATTGGCGTAACCCTTACCCGCCAAGAGGACCGAGATCTCTCGCTCGGTGCTCGCACCGCGCTCGCCAATCGCCTAGGTGCGGACGTGTTTTTGTCGATCCACATGAACTCCACTCATTCACGCGCTCCCAAGCTTGGCCCTGTTGCGGAAGGCATCGAGACTTACATCCTCAATAACGCAACTGATGCGACCTCCAAGCGCCTGGCGCGGCTCGAAAATTCGGTCATCCAACATACCGAGGGCGAGTCCCCGCAAGAGGCGGATGTAGCGCTCATTCTCAGGGATCTGAGGCTCGACGCCAATCTAGGCGAAAGCAAGCGCCTGGCTTGCGCCATTCAGGACGGGCTTTCGACTCCAGGGCATCCTTCTCGACTGCGAAATCGAGGTGTGAAGCAGGCTCTTTTTCACGTGCTCCTAGGCGCTGATATGCCGAGCGTCCTAGTCGAAGCTGGATTTCTGACCAGCGCTAGAGACCGGGCCGCAGTCCTCTCGCCCAAACGTCGCAAAGCGATGGCAGCCTCCATAGCGGGGGCTATCGACCGGTTTCGAAAGCAAAAAGGCACCCCCCAAGAGCAGGCCTCACTAAGCAGGTGTAAAGTAAATTGACAGTTCTCACCCCACTTCGAAACTCGGCCTGAATTTATCCTATTAATCCTTTCACATACTTAGCGTGTCAAAATGGCACCAGGTCTTTTTGACACATAGTGGCATCTGACTTGCTCTAACACTCCCCAGAGAGAGCAACTTATCGGCCGGGCCCCGCTCTGTAGCGCCCGTCCGTTCAGTGGAATTGATGTGTGGAGGAGTTTATGATTAGAAAAACCGATCGTAGAAAACTAGCTGCGATCCTAACAATAGCCACCCTGGCTTTTATGACGGGCTGCGGAAGCTCAAGTCAACCAGCACCCCCGCCCCCCGGCGCGGCCCCAGGCCCAGCCCAACCCGGCGGTGCTTATGGATCCGGTAGCTGCGTGCCGCTCAATACGACCTCAGTCATTGGGTTTACGGCAAATAGCATGTACTTTGGAACCTATGGAGCTGCCCAGGTTAAGGCTGGCATCATTCCTTTCCAACAACCTTACGGACAAGTGATTCTCACTGGCCCAGGCTTCCAACCTGCTCCCGTGAATCCGGGCTACGGAAGCGCAATCTACACGGGCAACCGAGTAGACGGCACGACAATCACCCTTAATGTCACTGCGGGAGCACCTCAAATCCCAGGTCAGCCTTACGGACAGGTTGGCAACGTCAACGCAACCGGCTTTGTTCAGATCAGCCCACTTGTTCAACAAGTGCTGTTTCAGATCGCCGGAGGCGGAACCTATGCCACCCCAGGCAGCTACTTTAGCTACCCTGGCCAGTACCCAGGCTATCCGCCGCAGTACCCTCAAGGCTACCCTCCTGGCACTTATCCGCCTGGCGGCAGCCCTGGCCAAGTTTGCCTGAGCGGACTTGCGATCGATATGCAGCACACTCTTTACAGCAATCAACTGTACCTGGGCACGCTGTACTTCTATCTCAACGGCACGCCTCACGGCTTAGCCTTGGACTTTTAAGCAAAGACCTCCAGAGGCTCCTCTCAAGCGGGTGCCGAAAAACGTGCGAATGCGAAGCTGACGCAAAATCTGATGCGAAGTGTTGGGGCAAGCTGTACAGAGCGAAGACGAGCCCACGTCATGAAGAGCTGAAGTAGAAGTAGTGTGACCGTAGCAAGCTGTTAACCCGCTTATAAAAGCCCCTGACGCCTCGAGGTGTCAGGGGCTTTTTGATTGAGAGGGACCCCAGTCAGGGAGCCCTCGGCAGAAAGGTATCTGCAAGGCGACATTTGGAGGGGCTCAGAACTTAAGAACCCCCAGCCGTCCGCCTAGGGCAGGTCCCGACAGTGTTGCATCGAGAGTGAGCAATGCTCGGACCCATTTCTGATACACTAGGAGCATGCTTCACCCCGCCCTGGGCGCCTTCATCGAGTTCTTGCGGCTGGACCGAGGATCTTCTGAACGCACATTGGAAGCGTATCGATGCGACCTCGAACAGCTCGAGGACTTCTTGGTGCACTCGACTTCTTCAGAAGCGGTTCCGGTGGCACGCCTAGAGGACGTGGGACAAGAGCATTTGATTTCGTTTTTGATCCACCTTCAGCAGTCCGGGCAGAAGGCCTCTTCGATCGCGCGACGAGTGAGCGCGATGAAGCAGTTCTTTAAATTCTGCTGTCTAGAACGTGGGCTGGAAGTCAATCCGACGGAGCAGCTGCAAAGCCCGCGACGGCCCCGCGAATTACCCGGGCATTTGACGCTGGAGCAGGTGACGGCGCTGTTGGCTGCAGCGGATGAGGGATTGCCCTATCGCCAGGCGAGCGAGGCCCCAAACACCGAAGCAGCGAATAGAGTCGAAACGCAGATATCCAGCTCCCAGCTCAATCCCGTAGGTGAAGCATTGCGCGCCCGCGACCGCGCCATGGTTTTTCTTCTCTATGCGACAGGATTGCGAGTATCCGAACTGGTTGGCCTCACTACACATCAAGTCGACCTGGGGCAACGATACGTTCGAGTTAGAGGAAAAGGCGATAAAGAGCGCATCTCTCCGTTTGGTGCAAACGCTGGCGAAAGAATCGAGCTCTATCTGAATCACCACCGCCCCGCCCTTGACCCCGTAGGCGACGCGCTTTTCGTCAATCAACGAGGTCAACCCCTGACCCGTCAAGGATTCTGGAAACTCCTCAAACAACTTGCAGCGATGTCGGGTGTTCCGGAGTCTTTGTCGCCGCATACGCTCCGCCACTCCTTTGCTACCCACCTCCTGGGCGCGGGCATGAATCTGCGCTCCCTCCAAATGCTGCTCGGTCACTCGGACCTTTCTACAACCCAGATCTATGCGCACGTGACCCCAGAACATCTCAAGACTGCGCATCGCAAGTTTCACCCGCGCGGGGAGTAAAGGGCACCTCCAAAAACTTCGCCAAATGCGAAGTTTTAAGGTGCTCGGCTCGCTTGAGACCCCTAAAACTTCGCATTTGGCGAAGTTTTAGGGGCTGGGCCGCCCCGGGCACCTGTGCTACCGTCGTAGAGGCATGGAATCATTCGCAGTCAACTTTCAGAAAATGTCCATTCAGTTCGTGCCCTTTATCATGGCGGTCGTGTTTCACGAATTTGCCCATGGCTTTGTTGCCCACCGATGGGGCGACAAGACGGCTCAAGAGCAAGGACGCCTCACGCTCAATCCGATTCCTCACATCAGCCCCATTGGGACACTGCTTTTCCCATTAGTGAATATGCTCTCTGGCACTAATTTTCTCATTGGCTGGGCAAAGCCTGTACCCATTGATCCGAGGCGCTTCCGCAAGTTTCGCCCCGGCCTCTTCTGGGTTTCGATCGCAGGCCCAGGAATGAACGTGCTGCTGGCGTTTTTCTCAGCAGCCCTCTTCTGCGCGATCAGTCTCTGGGTTCCAGAAACCTTCTACTTGCACGAACCCCTCATCTCGATGGCCTATGTCTCGGTCTCTCTCAATTACGCGCTCGGGATTTTCAACCTCATCCCCATCCCCCCGCTGGATGGCAGCAAAGTGATTGAGTCGATTCTTCCACACAACATCGCTCGCAAGTACGAAGAAATCGCCCAATACGGCGCGTGGATTCTGATCGCCCTGCTACTCACGGGCGCGCTCTCCATATTGAGCTACCCCATCACGTTTTGCTCGAACTTCACCCTCTACGCGATGGCTAGGATTTTTCAATTGCCAGGTGTTCTGTGACCACTCCCCGCAAAGTCATGCTTTCGGCCGTGCAGCCTTCCAAAGGACTCACCTTAGGCAATTACCTCGGAGCCATCAAAAATTGGGTTCAACTCCAAAAAGACTACGAATGCGTGTTTTTCGCCGTTGACCTACATACGATCACCGTCCGCCAGGATCCCAAAGAACTGCGCGAGCAAACGTATTCGGCGATCGCAATCTACCTCGCCGCCGGCATCGATCCGGACAACGCCATTCTTTTCGCACAATCACACGTACCGGAACACGCCGAGCTCGCCTGGGTGCTGAACTGCTTCTGCTACATGGGCGAAATGGGCCGCATGACTCAGTACAAAGACAAAAGCGCCAAACAAGGCGAGAGCATCCCGGTCGGAATCTTCACTTACCCCATTCTCATGGCCTCAGACATCTTGCTTTACCGCACGAACCTCGTGCCCGTGGGCGAGGACCAAAAACAACACGTCGAGATTACCCGCGATATCGCCCTTCGCATGAACGGCGTCTACGGCGATGATCTATTTCAGGTGCCGCAGGTTTTTATTCCCCCCGTTGGCGCTCGCATCATGAGCCTGCAAGACCCCAAGGCCAAGATGTCTAAAAGCGACTCCGACGCGAACGCTTCCGTCTTCTTGAGCGACTCGGACGACGTCATCCGCAAAAAACTCAAAAAAGCAGTCACTGATTCTGGCAATGAAATTACGGACGACGATTCTAAACCCGGCATCAAAAATCTCCTATCCATCCAATCCGCTCTCACCGGCCGCCCCGTTGCCGAACTCGTTCAGAGCTACGCCGGCAAACAGTACGGTCATCTCAAGGTCGATACTGCTGAGATTGTGGCCGAGAAAATCGCTCCGATCCGGGATCAAGCCGCTCGGTATCTTGCAGACAAGACCTACCTCAATGAACTTCTTAGGAGAGGCGCGGAGCGAGCATCGCAAAAAGCTAGAAAAACCCTCGACTTAGTTTACGATCGCATGGGTTTTATCCCAGGCCGCTACCGCTAAAAATTCTCTCGCGGGTCTACTTGCCTTATACGACTCATTCGTTATGATCTCTCAATTCGCACTATCGCTGAGCGTGACGCACATCGATGTAAGCGAATTGACTGAGGGGAACTTTTTTTGTCCAACCGCGTACCGATCACGGTCAGGCTCGATAGTTTTGAAGGGCCGCTGGACCTCCTACTTTACCTGATCCAGAGCCATGAACTGGACATCAACCGGATTTCAATCAGCCGGATCACGGACCAGTTCGTCGCGTACGTGCGTCTCCTACAAGAGCTCAACTTTGACACGGCCAGCGAGTTTTTGGTCATGGCAGCTACTCTTCTTCACTGGAAGAGCAAGGCGCTTCTTCCTCAAGAACATAAACAAGATGCTCAAGCAGGCGAGGACGCCGTCCTTTCACAGGAAGATCTCATCCGCCAACTCCTTGAGCACCAGCGATTCCTTGCTGCAGGCCAAGATTTGGCGCAGCTACCTCTCTTAGGTGAGGATGTTTTTACGCGTCCCAACCGCCGCCCTCCGATCGAGCGCGTCTGGAAGGAAATGGATATCAGCAGCCTGACCACCAGCTATCAGGACATGTTAGTCAGAGCTCGCAAACGCACCACGATTCTCAAAAAAGAGACCATCTCGATCGCCGAGAAAATTCTCCAATTCGCAGACCGATTGGAGATCGGGGTGCCGCGAGATTTTCGTGACATGCTTTCTGCTACCGCGGCCAAGCCCGAGATCGTGGCTACTTTCTTGGCCTCTCTCGAGCTGTCACGCCTTAAGAAACTGCGACTTCATCAAGAAGGCACATATCAAGCCATTCTACTTGAGCTCATCGAAATGCTTCATCAGTTCGACATGGCTCTCGCCAAGGGCTTCGACAACCCCATTGCGGCTGTTGAAGACGCTGCCCGTGAACACGAAAAGCAAGTCGCCGAAGAACGCGCGCAAGTCGCTCTCCACGCCATCGAGCAAGTCGAGATGACTGCCGCAACCGAGCAAACTCTTTAAGCCAAGAATCCAAGCACTGAAGGAACCATCTCATGAGCGAAAACGAGAACGAAACCAAGCAACCTCAGAAGCCCAAAACGAAAGCTTCGAGACTAGTTTCTCGCGCAGCTGCCGCTGCAGCGGCGGCTGCTCAGGCTCAAAACCCTGAACAGAAATCGCCCAACTTAGAAGTAGGCGCTCCTTCGAGCGTAGCCGAGATCGACGCCGCTCTTGCCGCCACCTCTCTCAGTGACACCCCACCTGAAACCCAAGCTCCTCGCCCAACTGAGTATGTTTCGCTGATCGACGAGCCTTTTGGAATCCGCACTTTGGAAATCTCAGAAGCCCAGCAGGAAACCGACGAGCTCGACCTCGACGAGGACTTTGAAGAATTCGATATCACGCCTGAAGTGACGGAGAGCAACACGGCACCCCAAACGGACGCCAACCCAGTTTCGAACGAAGAACCGCTCGAACCTCTTTCTCCACTTGTCCTAGCCGATTCAAAAGAGTCGACCGAGCAGATGGAAAACCTCGCGCAAGCCATGGCGCAAGAAGAAGCCAAACTCACCGAGCAGCTGCTCGAAAATCACCAAGAAGAAGCCGAGCGCAACGCCCAAGAACTTGCCGCTCAAATCGCTGAAGACCAAGCTCTCGCAGCCGAAATGGCCCATGAACAAGCCGAACAAGAAAAGCTCATGGAGACTGATCCAGAGCTCCTCGCCGCACTCCCCAAGGAGCCGCAACCCGACGAGAACGGCACTCTGGACTTGTCCGAGCTTCAATCCTGTCTCGAATCTCTCCTCTTCATCTGCGATCGCCCTGTTTCCGTGGCAAAGCTCCAAGAATGGCTGGGTCCTGATTTCAAGAAGGAGATTTTCGACGAAGCGATTGAGGGCCTCAGGCTCCGCTACCAGAGCACTCATCACG
>CAZGCK010000139.1:0-1288 GCA_964524175.1 uncultured Bacteriovoracaceae bacterium
GCTCAAGGTTTTCAATCCGTGGGGCGTCACTAGTTCCGCGGCCCTGAACGGTGCCTTTGTCTACGCTGTAGACCACGGCGCCCACGTGATCGTTTGCGCGTGGGCGACCGCGGTGAACTCGCAAGCCATACGCGAGGGCGTGGCGTACGCGCAAAAAAAAGGAGTGCTCGTTGTGGCGGCCGCCGGGGATGGTGGACTCAATCTGCGGCGGGACCCCGTTTATCCTGCCTCGCTCTCAGAAAATTACGACAACGTGCTAACGGTTGCGGCGCTTGACGATGCAGATCGTTTGCATCAAGGCCGCTACCGTCCGTCTAACTCAGGCGCTTCGTTGGTTGGACTCTCCGCTCCAGGTCTCAACATCACAGCCGCCACTCCGCGCGGAGGCCGTAGGCAGGAGACCTCGAGCGCGATGGCCGCAGCACTTGTAGCGGGTGCCGCCGCTAGAGCGGTTGCGTTCAGCAATGAAGGAGATCGACCCACTGAGTGGATTTCGCAGCTGAGAGAGGATTCTCAACAAGTCCCTGCGCTAGTCGATCACGTGCGTGGAGGTTTGAGTCTCCGGATTCGCCGTTAACCGTCTATTTCTAAAACAGGCGCATTCGACACGAGCGTCTTACCAAAGAACTCGATCGTGCGCTTCCATGCGTCTCCTGCGGCAGGGGCGTTGTATGAATCCCGAGCATCGCAAAAGAATCCATGACCCACGTCAGGGTAGATGATGATGTCGGCAGGCTTTGAGTGCGTCTGAAGCGCGGATTTTACCAGCGCGACCTGGTCTTGCGTAATCAGCTCGTCTTTCTCAGCGTAAAACATCAGTAGGGGGGCTGCGACTTTGGGTGCCTTCTCTAAGCGTTCCGAAGTTTGGCCGCCATAAAAGCAAACCGAAGCGGAGACGCGAGGATTGCAGGCTACCTGAAAAGCGATCCGGCCGCCCATGCAAAACCCGATCGCCCCGAGCTTGATCCAAGGGTCGAGATTGGCAATTACGCGGTCGATGTCCGAAAGTGCTTGCTCTTCGTTCATCGTTTGCGCGCGCGTTGCGGCTGCATCGGTCTGGCTATAGTCATCAATCTCAAATCGGTCTCCCTGGCGAAAGAATAGATCCGGAGCCAACGTGAGATATCCTTCTTGTGCGATCCGTTGAGCCACTGAGCGAATGTGGGCGTTCACTCCAAAGATTTCTTGAAAGACGATCACCGCTCCTCGGGGCTTGCCCGTCGCAGGAGTGCTCACGTACACGGGCATGCTTTGGTCACCGATCTGAAACTTGATCCATTCCGAGCGC
>CAZGCK010000139.1:1298-2084 GCA_964524175.1 uncultured Bacteriovoracaceae bacterium
ATTAAGTAAATACCGGGGACAAACCCGGGCTCCTTTTAGAACCGTAGCTTCGCTGGGCGCACATAGAAGAATTCTGTCAGGAATTTGAAGAAGCAGCAAGGGTTCAGCAAGCTGGGTACCTGGTGTGCTTCATCCATGACGCTAATTCTAGCCTGCACTCAGCGATGAATAGTTCAGCAGGGGATTGAGCTTGAGCTGCCTCGTCTATCGCTTAGAGCAACGTGCCGTTTAGCCAGATGCCCACGCTCGCGGTATGAGTCCATGGCGCTGCACTAGCGCCTTTGGCGGCGGCTAGATCATTGCGGAGTCCGTTGTCCAACGGGGTTGAGAAGCGCATATGCGGGTAGAGGTTGAAGCGCTTGCTGAAAGAGTAGGTGTAGCCTAGGTCCACTGGCCACCACCAGCGTTGGAACGAGCCGATCGCGTTCTTGCGCACGTCAAACGTGATGCCTGCACGGACGCCGTGGCGGTCGTTGAACGCGTAGTTGATCGAAGGATTGACCTGCAGCACGATCTGCGGCTTGGCACCCGGAGGGAGTTTGCTGGCGTCATCTTGGAGCGCCATCGCTGAACTGTCTTCGTAGATGAAGACGCGGGGAGAAACCATCGAGAAGACCGACCATTTAGAGCCTGAGGGCCGGTATGCGAACTGCGAGAACAGGCCGGGATTGGCGATCAGCGTTCGTTGCGTCGGGATTTGGCCCACGCCCGGAAGGTCGGAGTTGAGAGCGCCGGTCAGGCTCCAGTTGTCGCCTTTAAGTAAGGTGCCTGAAACGCCCAATCGTC
>CAZGCK010000139.1:2094-5290 GCA_964524175.1 uncultured Bacteriovoracaceae bacterium
ATCGATCTGAGAACTTGAGGCGGACCGAAAGATTGGTCCAGATGCCTAGCCCCGTGTCCAAAGGGGCGCCATTGTATCCCGGTGGGTTGCCGAGTGGCTCACCCAAGCCTGGGCCATCAAAGAACGAGAAGTAGGTGATGCCGATGTAGTCGCTGACTCGGTCCAGAGTGGACTTTCCGACTGAGGTGCTAGAGACCTCCGCTGAAGTTGCCGCCGTCGCGGGATGCGCGGCAAAGAGGCTCGATGCTGCAATTGCGGAATACAACGCCTTGGCGAAATTCGATTTCATTGAGTCTATCCCCCCGGATCGCGGAGTCGGACTAGCATCGACATTTGTGAATGTCACTGAGTGTTTGGGATGAACTCAAATTCATCGAGACAAAATAAAAAAAGCCCACCGCTTTTGCGACAGGCTTGTGTCTTGGTTCAGAACTTTACTGTGATTTGCTTTGCAGTATTACTAGGTTTGCTTCGCAATTTTTAAAGTATTTTGCTTCGCAACCTTTACAATATTTTGCTCCGCAAAAATGGTGGAGCATAACGGGGTCGAACCGTTGACCTCATCCATGCCATGGATGCGCTCTACCAACTGAGCTAATGCCCCACGCTATTTTTTTGGACAGCTGCCATTCTTACTTGGCGGTTCGGCTGTTTGCAATGGCGAACTTTTACAAGATTGGCCATCTCAATAGATGGACTGACTCTCCGCGGAATAATGCAATTTCGACAAGTCGTTTACTTGATGCATGCACAAAACTATTAATGACCATCATGCGGGTCATCAAGCGAAGAGCCTTGTTAAGCACTAGATGGCGGCGGGAACTGATGATTTTGTCAGGTTTTTGAAAAAGGTCCTGCCGCAGCTTATTTTAGGTCTATCTAGCGACTCGGCTAGACACTTTGGAGACCTTGTCGGAAACGATCTCGAAAATGTTCATGTGAGTGCCCGCGTGCCAGATGTCGTTTGCAGGGGCGCGACCAAAGCTTTGAGTGCCGCCTGCAGCGGCGCTACCTCCTTTTGCGCCTGCGCCGCCGAAGAGGGCTGCGAAGGGATCGGAGCCTGCGCCTCCGCTGCCACCGGAGCGGCCGCCGCCTCCGCTGCTGGAGTAGGAGGAGCCTGCGGGGCCGCCGCCGTTCAAAGTCGCACCGATCTCTTTGGCGTGCGCTTGAGCAGCGCTGGCAAGAGTGGATAGTCCTGCACCCGCTTCACCGCCCACTGCTTTTTCTAGTAGCGAACCCACGCTGGCTCCGCTTTTGAGTGCGGAAAGCACAGGAGGAATGAGTGGGGCTACGATTTTGTCGAGTTTCGAGTTGCTTAGTAAACCACCGTCGGTGGCTTTTTCAAATCCAGGGGGAAGAACCGCGTTCGTGTTACCTACGTTGGTATTGCCCGAGGGGTCGCCCGCATTTGAAGTGAGTCCACCTGCATTTGAGATACCTCCACCTCCGCCGCCCACAGCGCCTCCAGGTCCAAAGCCAGCTGTGTTGAGATTGGTCGGACTGGGTGAATCTGGATTGGCTGCGGCCGCATTGCTAATCAGACTTTGAATATTTTTGCAGGCTTCTCCTTGTTGATGGCCCTTGTACAGCTCGGCACTGACGATGCGTGAAACGGCCATACCAGTAAAAAAGATTGCTGCGGCACAGGCGAATTTTTGTTGGGCATTCTCGGTTTCTTTTGCTGCATCCTTTGCGTTATCCCTAGCCTTAATTATATCATCGCCTGTGCTACTCAATGAATCGTTTGTCGTTAGTTTTAGCGATGCCTCCTCTGCTGCTTCCTCCGCGGTCTGCGCTGCACCAATTCCCCCCGCGTAAACCGTGCCACCCACCCCGACCCCGCCTGCGCCTGCCAGGAGGCCGCTCACTATACTTGCCTCCGGGCCACTCGACATGGTGAATACCGAAACCAACTCAGTTACCGCCGCCGCAGCTCCTACGGCCTGACAAGCACCCATCGCTACAGCAATAGGTAGAACAACCCCGTTCCCGCATGCACTGCCACAGGAGGCTGCTGCAGCGACATCGGCCGCAGCAACAAGGGTTTGAAATCCGATTGCATTCCCAACCGCTTTATACGCCAAGCAAGCCGGGATGACTTGGCTCCCAAAGAGCTTGCACTGCAAGATCTGTTTGTTGACTGTGGTGCAATCTTTGTCCCCACTCACCATGATCACATTGCAACCCTTTTTGCCGCTCGTGGCATCGGGAGGGGGGATTGGGGTCGCTTTAGCAGAAACTGCCGGGTTTGTGCCGACACCATGGTCAGCGCAAAACTGGTCGTCTTTGGGTCCCCAGCTTGCTGCTCCTGTTACGCTACGAGTGATTTGTGCGAGTTGAGCAATGTCGGTTGAATCCTTAAGTGCATCCGCTTGATCGGGGCTAGCGCTGATGAGCTTTCCGCAGAAGTCTTCGCATTGAATGTTCTCAAGGCTTCCTCCGGCTTGAGCCGAGTTGGGTTTGATCGCATCGAGTTTACCTGTATCTAACGCATTAGCATTGAGTCCTGAGTTCACTGTAGGGCCTGAAGTATGGCCTGGGGCAGGGGCTGGGTTCACAGAAAGTGCCCAGCTAAATTGGGGTAGAATTGCTCCATGTAGAATCGAAAGCAGTGCAGTCCCTGCCGTCACTCGCTGATAAGTTCCTATCGAGGATTTTTTCTTCATACTCATACCCCTACTTGTTTAAACCTTTAGGAAGAAGCAGCTGCGGTTTCTCTGCCGCCTTCTTCGAGGGCAGCCCCGCGAGCGCGCGATTGAGTGGCGTCTCCCACTCGAGCTGGTCGATTCGTTCTATGTTCTTGCTGAGCTTGCCCGAGACGAGTTGAAAGATCGTCCCATTGTAGCCTTCGTGCCAAATGTCGCCGTTCTCCATGAGCTCGGGCGCCTTGGCCATTTTCTCGAAGTTTTGTTCGCCGCCAGCGACTGGAGCACTTTCGGCGCCTTTAAAACCAAGTCCAAAAGCAGGCCTGGCAGGTGCTCCGATTCCAGGTCTCGCGCCACCGCCCCCGATCATAGTGGAGCCGCTGTCCTTGCCCATCAGCTGAGCGAACTTGCCCGCCTTGGTGTCTCTTTCAACGGCCTGTAGGGCTGTTTGTACGCTAGGTGGTAGACCCGAGATCGCTCCGAAGACAGCTCCAGGACTAGAAGCGCCACGTGCGACTTTAGCGATGTCCTTAACGGTAGCACTAGCGAGT
>CAZGCK010000139.1:5300-6446 GCA_964524175.1 uncultured Bacteriovoracaceae bacterium
AGCGAGTCGTTTGAGATCCTGATTGACTTTAGAGCGATCCAACGCGTTTAAGAGTGTTCGGCCCGGGCCAGAAGTCGCTGCTGCGAATCTACCGCTGAGAAAGTCTTTTTCGATCTGATCAGCGAAGGCATTGAAGCCATCTCCTTCGCTGCCGCCTCCTCCTCCTGGGGCCGTCACTTTTTGCTCTTTCGAGTCGGACTTTTGGGTGCCTGTTCCAGTTGGCTTCTTGGATTTGTCTTCACTGAGTTTCAACTGCGTGTACTCGAAGCTTTTTAATGGAATGATCTTTTGGCAGGCCTCATCTCCTGCTCCCGCGATATTATCCATGCTGACGTATTTTGCAGTTGCGCTTGCGGCGAGGAATCCGGCAGCAACACATGAGAAAACAGTGTTTGCGGTTCCAGCGCTAACTGTCGTTTCTGCGCTATTTGACAACAACCCCACTCCAAGAGAGGTGCCTGTAGCGGCACTGGCCACTCCGCCAATCGAGCCCAGGACAACTCCAAAATACACGCCGGGGTCACTCTTCAAGATTTGATCCCGTTCCTTTTCTCCAGCTTTGTCGAGTTTGACGGTGGCGGCGATGTCAGTCACTGCTGCAGCAATCCCAGCACCGGTGCAGGCCCCCTGTCCAATGTTGGCTAACCAGGTGATTGAACATGCGTCCAAGCAGGTGACCGCACCGACTGTATAGAGGACAGCTGCAGCGATATTTAGGTTTTTCGCCTCTTCGTACAAACTAATCGCTGCGCACTGCGGACCCACCATCAGCCAACGATCTTTGAGTTGGCTAACACAAGCGTCAAAGTTTTTGTCTCCGCTCTGGTAGTTGAAATCAAATCCCTGCTCGTTTTCGTTCGCAGCGCCTGCCGAGGGCTTAGATATTTCTGTACCTGGCTGACCGATGAAGTTCGATGAGCTTTTCCGTCCACTTGTATCGGCACTATTGGTGGCAGGAGTGCCGCACTTCGAGGTGACGTACTCTTTGCTGAACTGAAGATTGCTTGCACTATCGCTTGCTGTGCCTGCAACGGCGCCACCGCGGTATTCGTCGCAGATCGATCTGCAGTCATCGGCATTTGCGCTGGCTTTAGGAGTTGTTTCTGGGTTCGCGCCGAACGCAATGTTTTGCGCTCCCCAAGAGAG
>CAZGCK010000139.1:6456-8141 GCA_964524175.1 uncultured Bacteriovoracaceae bacterium
ATCAAACTGATTGGCTTTACGATGAGGGCTCTCATTTCATGTCCTCCCCGAGAACAATCCGACGACCGACGTAGTAATAACGATAGGTCACGCGATCAAAAATACTGAGCTTGGCGTCTTCTGCTACCGCAGCCGGAGAGCGCGTTTGGTTGGCGAAGATCACGGCGCTCACGCCCGTGCTTTTTTCGTTAGGCTTTTGATTGGGATTGAGCTTGTCTTGCAGTCCAGAGAGTAGGCCGCCCAAGTTCAGGTCGTCGTCGCCGTTGCTGAGGCCTGAGTTTCCGCCGCCGCCCTCATACTGAGATCCGTCGCCGCCATGAGAGCTGTAAGTCGAGTAGTCCGCGCTCACGTTTTGCTGCACGTCCGTGAGAGCTGATGCGAGCTTAGCGTTTTGTGCGCCGTTGAGTCCTGATCTCACGGCTTGGCCGATCGCAAGAGCAGGGGGGTCGTTTTTATTTAAAAAATCACCCAAGCTCGTCTTGGTGCGATCTTGAAATTCTTTTGCGAACTTGGGCGTCGTCACAAAGCGAGGGATATTGGGGTCTCGCGCGATGGCGCATTGGAGGGTAGATGCCGGCGTAGAGCGTCCGCTGAGCTGGCCTGCGCAGGGATTCGAAGAGCCGCCATCGGAAGGGCCGCCGCTTGGCCCGCCTAATGATCCGTCTGCGCTCGGGCCTCCTCCCGCAGTAGCGGCTTGAGATTGGGAGATCCCGCTTCCATCGGCCACTGCAGTGCCTTGGGTGCTGGTCACGCTTCTGGCTGACTCGAGGCTGGATTTGACGGTTTCTTTTTGTCCTTCGAGGGACTTGAACTTAGAAACTGACTGGGTGGTTGCAGTCGCAGCGTTCATGCAGGAACCGATGTCTTTGGTTTTCTTAGTGCCTTGCTCTACGCCTTGTTTGGCGCCTTCTTCGGCGCCCTCTTTTACCGTGTCTTTTGTGAGTTCAGTAGTCGCGGCTGCGAGGCCGATACCGCCAATCTGCTGCAAGGATGAAGCGTAGTTCTTTGTGACCACGCCATCCGTGCCCGCGCCTGCGACCGCCGAGCCTGTGCAAGCGGACTCGCCCGCAGGGCCGCCGGCAAATGACGAGACACACGCGCCGGTGCAGACTGCGGCGACTCCCGCCCATACTTTGTAGAGCGCATTGTCCGCATCCGCGCCTTCTTGGGCGCTTTTTGCGGCCTGGCAGTGCTGAAGTCTCTGAGTGCCTGAAGGGTCGCCAGACTTGTCTCCGGCTAGAGGAGCGCTCGAAAGCGTGCCTTTGCAAACCGAGTCCACATCATCCTCGGTCGTGCCGGCGTGGGGGTTGGCGTGAGCAGGGGAGAGGGACCAAAGAAGCGCGACGGTGCAAGCCGTCAATCTTTTGGTGGTGATTTTGATTTCCCCCGAAATCCTCACTTTTTATACTCCCCCGTAATCCTTTTCGGCTGTTTTGTTTAAATATTCAGATCCCGATGTTGCCTCTGCGGCGTTTATCTTGATAGGTGTCGTGAATACGCTCGAAGATGTTGGCGTTTTTATCGAGCAACGAAATCGGAGCATCCGAGGCTAGGCTTCTGCCGCCAAAGTCGACGATCCCGTTGCCGCGTTTGTCCGAGTCTTCTTTCTTGGGTAAGAATTGAGCCAGCAGTCCAGAGAGGTCAGGGTCCTTGGATCCGCCACCGCCTCCTGCGCCACCTCCGCT
>CAZGCK010000140.1:0-1485 GCA_964524175.1 uncultured Bacteriovoracaceae bacterium
GCAGGTTGCCGACATCCTCTACGACGCCCGCGACCCCTTCTCGCGCCGCGTCGTCATTGACAAAGGCATGCAGCACGATATTTCGGCAGGGCAGGTCGTGGTCGACGACGTCGGCTCTTCGGAATCCGTGAGTGCTCAAGAATTCATCCGCACAAAATCTCCGGTGCCTCTCCAGACGCATCTCCCGATGAAAGGCGATTTTTTGACTTAGAATACAAATCTTCTCGAGGCCCTGGTTCAGGGCGACTTACGGCGAGGAGCTTCCTTAGATCGCGGAGATAACCTGGTTTTGCGTGATAGGAGGAGTGCTCCTCCCAGTAGTATCGGTCGAATTTCGCAGTGGGAACTTTCTTTTTTCTCGCATCAAGGCGTTGTTCACGTTTGTTCCAGTATTGAGGATCCTTTTTTAGGCCCCAATACTTGATGCCTTCATGAGTATGATACTGGACCATGTGCGCCCACCGGTACGCTCTTGAGGTAACCACTTCCTCTTTAATTTCTCCGATTCCCTTCCTCAGGATGGACAAGTCAAACTTATTATCAGGCTGCCATCGAGCGTTTGATATTTTTTCCTGAAGATGTTCAATCGTTTTTCGAGTGTGAACGAACTCTTGAACTCTGATGAGTGCCTCCGCATAGTCGGACCGCATGTCTGCGAGGAGTTCTTTGTAAAGACCCTTAAGTTTGATGATCCGATCCGGGCTTTCTCTCGTAAGGCTAAAGAAGATGTATTTACTTTCGGACGAACTGAGATGCCCAAAATCAGAATAGCTTGAGCCCACGAAGTTCATCTGAGAGAGTTTTTCTAGCGTCTTGGGATCCTTTGAAGGCAACTTTAGATGCTTGCTCGGATTATCACGATCGCCCAACTCAAATTGCAGATCTGGGACATTTTCGGCGAGATAGAGAATCAGTTTTCTAAAGTTCTCGTTTAGCTTGAGTGATAGGTGCTTGTTCTCGGCATCTGCCCAATCTTGCAGCTCTTTTGGAGTAAGAGGCCGATAGGTAGCACGGGGTAAGGCAGGAGGCTTGATTCGCTCAATCAGGCGCGCGTAATCACGATCGAGGCTCATTTCTCTGACTTGATCCTCTGAACTCAGACCGAGGCGCTTCAGGGCCTCTTGCTTGGCTATGAGGTGAGAGTAACGGTTATCAGACTTGAACTCCTTGACGCGATCAATCTGATTAAGCGAGCGCTCAAAGTCAGCTAAAATAGACTCGTGGGTAGGCACGGTGCCCAAGTCGTGCAGAATCTGCATCTGCTCAACCAACTGTCGGTTGAGGAACTCAATTCCCTCTTTGAGAATATGCTCCCTATCCGGAAACTCGAACGAGCTAGCTAAGCTGGCTCTCTGATACACATCATAGGCATACTCCTTTCGATATTGCTGCCAAGCTGTGTCGTAATATTCAAGTAGGCGATGATTAAACATACCTGCCAGCGTGAGCTGGTTGGATAGGTCACCCAGACTAAAAGCAGGAGGA
>CAZGCK010000140.1:1495-6668 GCA_964524175.1 uncultured Bacteriovoracaceae bacterium
GATCGCCAAAATAAAGCGAGGTGAGCATACCGGAGAAGAGTGCTTCGCGATTTTGAGATGACTTGGAATCATCCGCCGCGTGCGTATAGACACCCGCAAGGATGCACCAAGCGAGAACTCCGGTTAGCTTTGAAGCCACGAACGAGCGTAGGACCACGTCATCTAATCGGAAGAAAGTGGATTCAACTATTGGTGGGATTTAAGAAACTTCCCTCAGCGGGCCTGGAAATTCGCCAACACATACATAAGGAGTGACCGTCAGAAAGCTGACTTTTGAGTCAATTCTCGCGAATCAGCCTCAAAACTCCATGGCTCATTTTATCCGTGCAAGTTTGCAGAGCAATGGGGCATTGCCTCAAGACAGGCAGGGGTGGGGTCTTAAAAAACAGGAAGACGGTAGAATGGCTCAGATTCTGGCCGAAACAATCACCTCAACTCTTGCAGAGACCTCCGCTGGCCGGTAGGCCCTCTTGCTACGCACCCGACCTGAGGCTCTGGCCGAAGTTTCGGCCGAGCCGTGTGCTGATCTCAATTTGTCCTTATTTTCCCTTAATTCTTCCATCTTAAAAATGGAGCCGATGAGCGGATCGTCGTTACACGGTTTCCCTTTGGGAAACCTGGTTCGGTCCGCTCCTCTGGCCCCGGGCTTATGCCAAAGAAAAACCCCCTTCGCTTGTGCTACGGGGGCTTTTCTTTGGCATAAAATGGAGCCGATGAGCGGACTCGAACCGCTGACCTACGCTTTACGAAAGCGTTGCTCTACCGACTGAGCTACATCGGCGTGAAGGGTAGAGTATCGAGCCTGAGGTATAGCCAGGCGGGCCAATCGAGGCAAGTAGAACTTGCGTGCGGAGTGGAGGTTAACCTAGGCTGACTGACGATGAAAGGCGTTCAGCGCATAGGTGTAATCCGTATTAAGACGCACTCAGTAGGATTGTGTATTTGACTGCCATGCGGAATCAGGATGACGGAGCATGAAAGTTACGAAATCACTGGCAAAGGTGCAGGTTTGGATTTTTCGCCGAACAGTGGGTGCACCAGGTCTTTTTGAGGTTTTACTATTGAAGCTTACCCCAGAACGGGGCGGATTTTGGCAGCCTGTAACCGGTGGGGTTGAAGCAGGGGAACAGCTCGAGGTAGCCGCTTTTCGAGAGGCTTTTGAGGAAACTGGGCTCTCCTTCTATAAGGATGGGCCTCGAGCACTGGATTATCAGTTTACGTTTGCTGCACGTGGCAACGACTATGTTGAATACGTATACGCATTGCAAGCTCAGGGGGAAGGAACTGTGAAAATCGATTCACGTGAGCATGTGGATTACAGGTGGGTTCCTGCCCACGAAGCGGCAAGTTGGCTCAAGCATCCATCGAACCAGGAAGGATTGAAGCGGCTCATCAATCGAGCTTCGACGTGGCTGGCTATTTTTTTATGCGTGACGGGATTTCTTTTCGGTGCCCCACGCCAGACCTTGGCTTCACAAGATGGAGTGGTGACGTCCGAAGTAGCTGATGTGCATCAATATCCAAATCATACGTCTCCAAAGGTTTCTCTTCTCCAAAAAGGCGAGTCTGTGAAGATCAGTTCCAAGATGGTGCGCGATTTGCGCGGCGAATACTGGTATAAGATCCGCTTTCGCCCCAAAGAAATGGGCTATGTGAGAGCTAAGGACGTAGATGCCAAGGCTCTCATTCGTGAGATGCGCGACGCCGGAATCGACCAGGAAAAGAAGCGCACTCGAGAGTAATCCTAAAAGATAACGATGTAAGGAGAATTGATATGCCAATCACTGAAGAAAATCTGGGTCTGGGTAAAGGTTTGTACGCTGTTTTTGAAACCACCCATGGCGAGATCACCTGCCTGCTTGAAGAAGAGAAGACTCCGGAGACTGTAAAGAATTTTGTGGGTCTTGCGACCGGAGAGAAAGAATACACCGATCCTAAGACGGGTCAGAAGTCTCAAGCTCCATTTTATGATGGGACGATCTTTCATCGCATCATTAAGAACTTTATGATTCAAGGCGGCGATCGCTTGGGCCAGGGAACGGGTGGGCCGGGCTTTCGTTTCAAAGACGAGTTTCATTCTTCTCTCAAGCACACGGGGCCGGGAATTCTCTCGATGGCTAATGCTGGGCCTAACACCAACGGTAGCCAGTTCTTTATCACTCTCGTGCCGACTCCTTGGTTGGATGGCAAACATTCTGTTTTTGGACGCGTGGTCAAGGGACAAGAGATTGTTGAAAAGCTCGGAGCGTTGCCCACGGGTCCGCAGGATAGGCCAAGAGAAGAAGCAGGTATCAAGAAGCTTCGCATTGTGAGGGAGGGTTGATTCTGGGACTTCCACTTTTTTTTCTCTGTCGTCGTTGACAGAGTGAATACTTTTGGACATCATCCCGCTCAACTACCACCCAATTTACTTAAGGAGATTAGAGTTCATGAACAAAGCTCAGTTGATCGAAGCAGTAGCGAAGAATGCGAAGCTGACCAAAGTCGACGCAGAACTTGTGCTCAACACTGCACTCGACACGATCAAGAAGTCCGTCAAGAAAGGTGAAGATGTCACCCTGATTGGCTTCGGCACTTTTACCAAGAGCAAGCGTAAGGCTCGCACTGGCCGCAACCCTCAGACCGGCAAGGAAATCAAGATCCCTGCGATGACGGTTCCGAAGTTCCGCGCAGGCCGCGAGTTCAAGGACGCTGTTCGCTAATTTCTGTTTTTCTCAAATCTCTGAACCCGCCTAATCCCTTTGGGGTTGGCGGGTTTTTTTGTGCGCCCAGCATGGGCGATGCCTAGGGGGGTGCCCCCGAAATGGAAAGTCTCCTCCAGTCCCCGTTCGGGGAATTTTTTTTCGTCTAAATTTTAGACACCCGTCAGGGCTAGGGCTTCGGTGACTCAGGGTAGTCTCGACACCTTGTCACGCGTGACCCATGAATTTGCTCAGAGAAATCGACCGGTGTCAGAGTGAACCCATGTGGCACCCGCGTTGCACTACCCTTCTTCTGTGAGAGTTGACCAGATTCCCTGGGTGGAACCCAGTGGGCTGGGTGTTTACAGCGGAAGCAGAATTGAGACTACTGAGGAGTAGGTTATGATGAAGCGTGTAATGTTAGTGATGGCAATTGGGATGTCGTTTGCGCCTCCAGTGTTTGCGCGAGTGGGATCACTAGGTGTTCGAGTTCAAAATTGCGCGGCTGCTGGGCAGACTTCCCAGGAGTGCCTGGATCGTCGCCCAGAAGCTTTTTGTGCGGTCGGTGCTGCAATCCAGGAGAACGAACAAATTCAGCAGGGCTTTGGCGAGAGCGCTCCCGCAGCTGGACAAGCGTTGCCTCACTAAGTTTGAGTGAGTGACCGAGGCTTACTTGCCCGACGAGCTGTTGAGTTCGCGGATCAAAGCCTTGAGTTTCTGTCGCTCCGACGAGGGGACTTGATCGACCTGAGGAGCGTTGGTGGCCTGAGTGCCTCCGGCTGCCTTCCCGCCCTCGTGTTGCGCGACTTCAACGCCTTCGATGGGATGGGTTGCCGTTTCGGAGAGTCGGTCTGAATTAGAATTCGCTGAGCCGTTGCCAGCGCCCGTGTGCACGCCCGGTTGCGCCTTCGATCGAGGGCCTTTGCTGGCTCCGCTGCGCGCGTCATCCGTCATTTTCTTAGTCCAGCTTTTGACCTGAGCGGCTACATCCGAGCGTTCAGCGTGGGACAGTTGGGTGCGGACTTGGTCCGAGATCGTCTTGCCTCCCCATTTAAACCAATTGCCCGCGATGAGCACTAGGACGGCAAACACTGTGACCTTGATCATGAATCCGATGGCCCTAAGCATGGGCGACTTCCTCCGACATCATTGCGACTGACGCGATCAGAACCTCAACCTGAATGACCTGGTCCTTTTGACGGTGCAGGTAGGTACGTTTGTGGCTTTGCTCGCTCTTCTTGAGCACGGCAAGTTGGCCGGCATTGAGTACTTTGGGTGGAGAGAGAAGGATATCGGCTCCTTCTTTTTGATGGAGGTGGGTGATCATGCGGCTGGCGATAACGTTGCCCATTTCAGAGTAAATGGATATATCCAAGTCGCTGTCAAAAATAAGAGCTAGTACACCGCGCGCATCGCCTTGGTAGGTGAATGCGACAGCCGTTTGCGTGGGTAGCTCTCTTGAGCTCTGTCTAGAGGGATTGTCGGCTCTCGTTTCGATCAGCTCAACATCTCCTAAGTGATAGAATCCAAATTGTTGGGGCAGGGCTTGGGCCAACTTTTCCATCGAGGGCGTAGCCATCAATGAGCCTCCTTGGTAGGGCCGCGGTTCATCATCTGCGTCTCATCATAGAGCGCGCGCTCGACCGTCTTGAGAACTTCGATCGTGGTGAAAGGCTTGAGAATGTAATCTCTTGCTCCTACGTTGATCGCCTCCATCACGAGGCTTTCTTGGCCCATCGCGGAGATGATGACGATGCAGGCGTTCTTGTCGCCTTTGACAATCTTCTTGGTGGCCTCGATGCCGCTCATGATGGGCATCACGACATCCATCGTGACGAGATCGGGGCGGAGGCTTGCGTAGAGCTTAACAGCCTGCGCACCATCGGCGGCTTCGCCAACGACTTGGTAGTGAGCTGCGGTCAAGATGTCTGCTATCGTTTTGCGGACAAAGGCGACGTCGTCGACGATGAGAACCTTTTTTGCCATTCAAAATTCCTTTTCTCGTGGCGAGGAGGCTTCGTACCCCCACTAAAAGTGTAACCGGAAAGGCCTTAAAATTGGCAAATTTTGGGTGTCAAATAATTGGCGCAGAGCATTACTAATGAAGTCGTGTGTATATATGAATTGTTGAAAGCCTAAGCGCTATCGGGGGCATCGCTCAGTCGCTCGACCAGCACGGTTTCTATGTGCCGCTCTGTTGCCGTTCGGATCGTGAATTTTAGCTCTCCGGCAGGAGTATTGAAGAAGAGCTCGTCGCGTGTTTCTGGAATTCGACCGAACTGCTGAAGGAGAAAGCCGCTCAATGTCTCATATTCTCCTTGAGGGATGTCGAGGTGGAGCCGCTCGTTGATGAGGTGGATCTCCATTCGGGCCTGAATCAGCCAGCTGCGCTCATTGAGCTCCTTGTACGGCAAGGAGTCCGTATCGTACTCGTCGCTGATCTCGCCGACGATCTCTTCGATAATGTCCTCGAAGGTTAAAATGCCGACAGC
>CAZGCK010000140.1:6678-8080 GCA_964524175.1 uncultured Bacteriovoracaceae bacterium
GTCTTCTTGGTGCATCTCGGTCATCAGATCCTCAAGCGACTGAGTCTCGGCCACATAGTGAGCGCTGGTGAGGTAATCTCCCAGCGGCTGATCCAGGTCGTGTGCCAAGAACAGGTCGGATGTTTCGAGGACACCTACGATATTGTCGATTCGCTCAGAGAAGACTGGCATTCGTGAGTGGCGGTGGCGCTCGAATCGCTCGAGAGCTTCACGGATCGTAGCGGTGTCCTCGATCGCGTCGACGCGCACCAGGGGGATGAGGGCGTGTCGCGCTTCGGAATCTTGAAAGTCAAAGATGCGCTTGATCATCTTCTTTTCGCTCGATTTAAGCTCGGATTCTCGGCGGCTATAAGAGAGTAGGCCTAGTAGATCGTCTCGGGTTGTGCGGAGCTTGCCGGTGAGAAGCTCTTCGATCGGTCCTGCCAGCAGAGCTAGTCGGTTGGTGTAGGCTGATAGCCAACGCGTGATTGGATAAAAGGCGATGTAAGTCCAATAGACCGGGTACACAATCTTAGGGGCGAGGCGGGTAGCGTGCTTGCGAAAGAGCGTTTTGGGAATGAGCTCGCCTAAGATCACTACCAATGGAGAGGTAATGATCACTGCGACTAGGTCGACGTGCTTCTGGCCTGAGTTGATCAAATAGAGCGTGACCAAAGCCGAGAGCCCCACGACGCAGAGGCTTGTCATGAGAAGGGTCGCTGAGAGGATGCGTTCGGGATGATTGGCAAGCTCAAGGGCCAGCCGAGCCCCTCGCGGATCGTTGCCTCGGCTTTGTTTTTTGAGAATGAGCTTGTCTGCCGAGAGCAGAGCGATCTCAGATCCCGAGAAGAAACCTTCGATGATTAGGATCAGTGGAATCGAGAAGATCAGATGCATGAGTGTCATCCGAGCGGATCCTCCGTACCATCGATGAGAAGATCTTCGAAGAGCGCGTCGAGCACGTCACTCATCTCGACCAGTCCGATCGCCTCACCGTTGAGGCCCTGGACCACCGCCATATGGGTTTTCTGCTGCTTGAACTTACGGAAGAGAGCGTTCAATCGTATCGCGGGGTTGACGAAAAGGGGTCGCCTCATGATGGAGGCAACCGAAAGATCCATGAGCTTGGGCTCGAGCTTGGCGCGCAGCAAGTCTTTTGAGTAGAGGATACCCACCACCTGACGGCGGTTCGTAGAGACTACGGGGATGCGCGAGTATTTTTGCGTGTGCATGGCAGCGAGAGCTGCTTTGAGGTTTTGCTCCTCGTGAAGCGTTTGAACTTGATTGAGCGGCGTGAACACCTCGGCGACGGTTGTGTCGTCAAGCTCAATCGATCTGTAGATGGCGAGGATCTAAAGAATGCATTATCTTTACTGATTCAGCGACATCAACTCCTTCGGATGTACATAGATCGAAATCCAAA
>CAZGCK010000141.1:0-3999 GCA_964524175.1 uncultured Bacteriovoracaceae bacterium
CCAGTTGCGCCAGCGTATTGAAGCCGAGAAACGCAAGCGCCCTCTGCACGTCAGCAACCCCGCCCGGAATCGCGTAGTAGGATGAGTTCACCAGTCTCAGTACCTTGGCTGTGAGCACTTGATCTTTTTTGAGCACATCTGCGATATCCGCGCTCGATGAGTTCGGGTCGTTGATCAGCTCGTTGACCTTCATCGCGACGATCGGAAGCGTCGGGATGTCGTGTAACTTCGCCAAAAGCGCTGTGTAGTCGGGGCTGGTGTCTTTTTTCGCGGGCAATCCCATAATTGTCTCTTCGGACACATGGGTCAAATAAGTGAGAGATTTAACTGTCTCGTACTTACAATGGCTTATGCCGGACTTAAGGGAGGGGGTGTTTGGCGATTGGCGTCCGAGAATTGAGCTCACGAGAAAGCGCCTCTCGATCCAAGTTCTTTTCCCAGGCGGAAACAACAATAGTAGCGACCCCATTGCCCACGAAGTTGGTCAGCGCACGGGCCTCTGACATGAATCGATCGACACCCAAAATAAGCGCAAGACCACTTACCGGGATCTTAGGAACTACCGCAAGCGTCGCGGCAAGCGTGATGAATCCCGCTCCCGTCACCCCTGTAGCACCCTTCGATGTGAGCATCGCCACGCCCAGGATACTGAGCTGATCGCCCAGCGAGAGATCAATCCCCATAGCTTGGGCGACGAAAAGTGCGGCCATCGTGAGATAAATGTTCGTGCCGTCGAGATTGAAAGAGTATCCCGCCGGTACGACTAGCCCTACCACAGTGCGTGGGCAACCCAACCTCTCGAGCTTATTCATGAGGGGTATTAGCGCGCTCTCCGACGAAGACGTACCCAGCACAGTAAGTAGCTCCTCCCGGATATAAGCTAAAAACTTGAAGAGATTGAAACCCGTGAGGCGAGCAATCAGTCCTAATACGACGACGACAAAAAGAGCACACGTCAGATAGAAGCATGCCATGAGAAAAAGGAGCGGCTTGAGCGAGTCCACTCCATACTTCCCCACCGTATAAGCCATGGCCCCTCCCGCTCCTATGGGAGCTAGCTTCATCACGGTATTCACCATTCCAAAGAAGATCTGCGAGGCTGCCTCGATAAAGTGATGCACAGGCTCTGCGTTCTTGCTCAGCCGATTCATCGAGTAACCAAAGAGAAGCGCGATCAGGAGAACTTGCAGCATATCGCCTGATCCCGAGAAAGCGTCGAACCAGGTCTTTGGGATGATGTGCAGGACAAACTCAGTGACCGACTGCTCGCCAGCCTTGCGCGAGAACTCAGTCACGGCAGCAGTATCTAATTGCGTTGTACTCAGATTAAAACCACTTCCCGGCTTAAGCGTGTTGCCCACCAGCAAGCCGAGGGCAAGCGCGAGCGTGGAGACTGCTTCGAAATAGATCAAGGCCTTACCACCCACGCGCCCCACTTTTCTCATGTCACCCGCGCCAGCGACACCCAACACCACAGAGCAGAAGATCACGGGGCCGATCAGCATTCGGATCAGCGCGATAAACCCATCTCCTAGCGCTTTAAGCGATATCCCAAGGGACGGGTTAAAGTACCCAATCAGGGCGCCCAACGTGATCCCAACCAAGACCCAGAAATAGAGCTGCTTCGTCAATCCGCGCATAGAACGGATCAACATACCGTTCAGCGCAAATGAATGCCACGGGGATCGGCAAAATTAGCGGGAGACTGACGAGGAGGAGGGCGCTCTTCTCGAGACTTAAACGATGGCCCGTCTTCTTGTGGCTCTGGCTGTGGCTCACGTTTACGCGCGCGCGAAGGCTTGGACTTGGGAGACTCAACGACTTGGGATGGCCCTCGCGCGGGAGCCTCGGCCATCCTGAAGGGTACGGGCGCTGCAACGACTGGGGGAGCTGGATCTGAAGGGGCACCAGACTCATCGAGCTTCTGAGAATCGCCCGCTGCTGCAGGAGCTTCCTCCGCAAAGGACTCGGCAGGGATTGGGCTCCCTTGCGTCTCTTGAGCTGGAAACACGCGCTTGTCTAAATCTGACGTTTGGGTGGCAAGCTTAGGATCCCGAGCCACTGGGTTTGCGCCGTCCATAGGCACTCGCTTGACCTGCGGAGATTCTGCTGCCTTCTCGGGAGGCTGCCTGATCGAGTCCCAAGTTCCGGACTCCGCTCCATCGTCTTTCCACTTAACGGCGATTCCCTGCGTGAGAATCTGCCCCTCCCCACCATCGTCCGAGCACTCGGGAGTTTTATAGGTTTCGCGTCGACCGTCTTCGAGAAAAACCACTGAGCTCACGTCGATGACTGCATCGCCGCCTTGAATCTTAGCGTATTTGATGAGGTCACGAACTGCTTTATTGAAATAGTTGTTACAGAGCTGATTCTCTTCGTGAGCATCATCCAGACTCGTATAATCGACTTTACTCCGCACGGGCCCCAGGACTGTGTAGGGCCTGCGGGTATCATTGAGATATGCGTTCTTTGGGAACTTGAACTTCTCGACCTTGCGCTCCGGCAACGTCGAGCAAGAGACGAGTATCATCGCCCAAGTAACAGCGACGCCGAGGCGGGCAGAATTTTGTAGTATCCAAAGCTTCATCAGAATGAGGTGTCCCCTATCAGGTTAAACCACTCACTCCGAGGATTCAGCGGGCAAGATTTGCCGGTTTTTTTTGGGCCTTTTTTCTCGAACTCTAGCGGGGAAAAAGCAGGACTCTAGCGCCGGGACGTCCTTGACGATCCCCGACCCAGGCTCACGTAGTTAGCTTCAACAACGACATATTGAGTGGGACTGACTCCAAACATCACGGAGAACTTGATCGATCCACGCCCCTGGGAGGCTTCGACCCACCCTACGAATGCGCCGCTGAGCTCATTAAACCCCCTCAGAGAACCCGTATAGTAAGCGCCATGCCCAACCGATCGTCCATATGCTGTATTGAAAACGCTAAAAAGATCGTGGGCCCGATTGAGATCTCCAACCGAGGTCCACTGCGCGACTGTCCTAGTGTGGGGCGAAACCCTCGAAAAGCTGGGCTGGTAAAACTCGTAACGAGAGAAACCAGAAAACGAGTAGGATCTCGTGTCAAACTCCATGGGGAGCGCGACAGCCATGCTCGGCGACTGAAAACTGATGCCGACGCCGGCGTCTTCTCTTACTAGGACGCGATCGCCGACTCGAATCTCCCCGATGCGCCTAGCCCTGTGAACATATCGCGCTTGGACCTCTTGACCCGACTGAATGTCTCGGATCACGAGCTTCTCCTCGAAGCTAACAAACTCGTAATGACCGGGTACAATGCTTTCGAGCGTAGTCAGCCCGGGCCGACTAGCGATGTTCGCAGTAGCTGTAGCGAGTAGGTCCTGGGTGGGCTCTACCGCGGGCACTACGGCGGGCGCCTCTGAAGGCGACGACTTGCCACAAGCACTGAGGAAGAGCGCGAGTACGAGGACTATATTTCTGCGATTTGATTTCATGGCGGCGGGGAGTGCAAAGACGGCTCCCCCATAAGTGCTTGTAATCTCAACGCCCGAGGCCCTGGAGGTGCCAAATCGGGTGTCTAGACTTTAGACAGCTGTCTAAGGCTTAGACAGGTCACTGCCCGCCAAAAATCACTTTCTCAAACGCATGGATATTCGCGTTTGGCACTACTTCTACCCATGTCGTGCCGTTAGTCGATCGATAGCGGACGTCCCGGAAGGAGGTCGCGACAAAAACACCGTTACCGTATGCGATACGAGAGAATTCAATAGGTGTAGCAATCGCCGTCCATGTGATTCCGTCCGCCGAGGAATAGATTCGCGAAGGGGCACCTGATCCTGCGATCGCACCTCCAGTGGCATAGAATAGGCTGCCGGAGAATGTGATGTCGATGAAGTCACACGGGACGGAAGTATTCGTTGCATAAGAGACATCGTTGGTCCACGTGAGACCATCTGTAGAGATCGCTCGACGGCCATTGTCCCCAACTGTAACGAAGCGGCCATTGCCGTAAGCGACCGCAGAAAATC
>CAZGCK010000141.1:4028-4687 GCA_964524175.1 uncultured Bacteriovoracaceae bacterium
GTGGTCGAGTTTCTTTTGCCGGTAGCCCCTCCCGCCACGAAACGTCCGCCACCAAACTCGACGTCGCGGTAACCATTGACCTCGCCTGCAGTAGTCGTGTTGGTCCAGGTAATGCCGTCTCGGCTCCAGCTTTTTCTTCCGTTTCGACCAGCGGCCACCCAGATGCCATAGCCGTAGGCTACGCCACCCAACCAGCCCACATTATCGGAGCGATCCGTCCAATTGATGCCATCGACGGAGGTGTGGATTCGTCCAGCGAGCGATCCGCCTACAGCGACGAACAAGCCGTTCCCATATGCGCCGCCACGGAACTGATCATCACCATCGACATCGACTCCAGCCGTTCCGATATAGAGATCAGCTGAAGAAGGCCAGGTTAAGCCACCGTCAATCGAGGTCGAACGACGATTGCCGTAACCCAGAGCCACGAAGCGAGGACCCACCGTCGGAGAAGGCGATGCCGAAGGACTTGGTGACGGGCGCGGGCTCGGAGAAGCCGAAGGAGACGGCGATGGGCTTGCCGATGGCGAGGCCGAAGGGCTCGGTGATGGTCTCGACGATCTCGTGGATGTTGTCCGAGGATTTCTGGATCTCCACCACCGCCTGCCGTGACTTGGTCAGCAGACGGCAGCCGTCCTCGGCCTCGCGCTGGGCCTGCT
>CAZGCK010000141.1:4697-6599 GCA_964524175.1 uncultured Bacteriovoracaceae bacterium
AGGCCGAAGGGCTCGGTGATGGTCTCGACGATGGGCTCGGTGATGGGCTCGGTGATGGGCTCGGCGAAGCCGAAGGCGATGGTGATGGTGATGGACTTGCCGATGGCGAGACCGAAGGGGATGGTGACGGAGCGGGATTCACCGCTGGATCAGGCACATATTTGCGCTGTTTGAAAGCTGGGCGATTCGCGACATCTTGAAGCATGCCGCGGATCGTGCCGCCATCTGCGACGAGAGTTTGCCTCAGCCCATCCAAGGTACAACCGTCAGCAGTCTCATCTTCAAGACGATTAAAGGAGAATCTAAAATACTGACGAACAAAACACGAGTGAGCTTTTCCGGTATCTGCGATTCGACGAGTAAGAGTTACAGGAGAGCTGTAGGACGCCGAATCCTCTGGAGTGAGGTAAGGCACTGCGCTGGTATCAAGAGAAAGCGAGTTGAGCAGCGTGCCGTTCGAGGAGTAGACTCGCTCCTGCGTGCGAATTCTTCCTAAACCGTCATAGCTTTCGAAAATAAAGCCAATTGGATTGATCTGATTATGACAGCTCATGCATTGAGCAGACGCAGTCTTAGTGACCAAACGCTGACGCAAAGTCTGGTTCGAATCGGGCGCAGGCGGACGGATTGCGTCCTCGGGCAGAACGTTGGGATCAGGGTTCGCAAGTGGATCACAAAGCACATCTCTTCTTATGTGAACCCCCCGCTGAACCGGGCTCGACTCTACAACTCCAGACACCAAGAAAGCCGCACGAGAAAACAATCCCGCGCGCGTATCGGCGGGGAACTGAACATAAGGACCTGTGCCCGACCATGCTTGGACTCCGTAGAGCCTCGCCAGATCGACTGATCGAGTCATAGACTGATCACTCGTGAGCAACTGGGAGAACGTGCCGTTACTATCCCAAGTATAGTAGTTGGTGAGATCCCTCACTTCTTGGATCATGTCATCACGATGATTGTGGCCAGCTTGATTGATGTTCTCACCCGCTGCGAACGCATTGAAGTCGGCTGAGTTCGTTGGATTTAGATTGGGCACCTGATCCAATCTGAGCCACTGATTGTAGAAGCCCGCGATTGTTGATCGAACTCGCTGACCCGAAGAGGCGCTCATCACTCTCGCCAGTTGAGTGGCGTATCCCGTTTCTGTAGCAAGCGAGCCGTTGGCAGCGGCATCGAGCAAAGCCGTGTCCGGCATACTCTGCCAGAAATGGTAGGAGAGGCGAGCAGCCAACTCATAGGGAGAGAGCGTCAGCAAGTCCTCGCGTCCGTTGATCGGCGTACCCTCGACTTCGACGAGGTACAAGAACTGCGGCGACACAAGAAAGCGAGTGATGACGTTAGCGAAACCACCTGTTCCTGGCTCTAGATCGTATAGCTGGCGATAAGAAGTGTAAGTCAAAGGGCCCGGCTCGCCAGTATCCGCTTCAACAGCCGTGAGTGGTCTGCGATAGGCTTTGCGACCAAAGGTCTGGATAAAATTCAACACGCAGGTCGCGGTAGGAGTTACATCGCTTGCGCATGTACCTGCAAAGGCATTGAGCCTTGTCGTCGTTCGAGTCACCTCAGCCGCGAAGGCGCGAGCAAGATTGTAATAGGCATCGATGTGATTTTGGGAAATGCGATTATCCATGGTCTCGAACTGTTGCCCACCATCGGCTGGAACTGAAGACAAGGTGGGTTGAATGGCAGCGAGCACAGCGGCGGATTCAACCGCTGGGAGATCACTCAACATATCTGTCAAAGTCTGCGTAAGCTGTGCCTTTGAAAGGCGCTTCAATGGACTTGAACTAGGATCACGTGTGGTTGTGCAGGTAAAAGGAGAAGTCGCAAGACCCGCACCTTGCTGGGCGCGCTCCTCGACCTCCCGCTTCGCCTTCTCTTCCGCTTCCTTTCGTGCCC
>CAZGCK010000141.1:6609-7690 GCA_964524175.1 uncultured Bacteriovoracaceae bacterium
AGAGGGATCGACAAAGTTCACGTAACCCTTGGCCGTCGTATAGGCAGTCGGAAGATCGGGCGAAGCATGAGGGACTCGCGATGCCGATCCACTTGCCACGTGGCAGGAAGCGCAATCTCGGCGAGTGATTGCATACACCGTCGTTTGAAACGCAGCCTGCGCCTCGGCGCTCCCGCTCGTATTGGTGGAGGATGAAGCCGAAGGACGGGGCGTGGCGCTAATCGTAGAGGCTTTAGATCTAGCCCTGACTACCGAAGAGACAGCATCGTCGTCTTTGGACAAACTGTTCATCTCACAACCTGCGAAGGCCAAAGAAAGACAGCCAATCAGAACCGGTGCGATCGTAGTTTTGAAGTTCCCCACTCGAGCCCCCAAGCAAAGCCATGCGTTGCGAAACGGTGCATTGACTTAATATATGACTATTATAGTCAACAATTAATTAAGCGGGTAGAAATATTTATAATCCATATAATAAACCTTTAATTTCAATAACTTATGACATTAATTCTAAAAGCAATAACAAGCCAAAAGAGTTAACTTAGGTTAGCTTTCTTTATTTTCGATCGACAACTCGACCTAATGATATACAATAATAGTCAACCATTAATTTGATCGAGGGGTAGGTAACAGATGGGTGACTCCAAAAAGAAAATGAATCGTCGCCAGTTTCTGCATGGTGCGGGAGGAGCTTCTCTCATTTTGCCGATGCTCCCTTCCCTCTTAATGAAAGAAGCGCTTGCTGCCTGTACCCCAACGGGATGCTCACCTCGCTTCATTGCCATTTACTCACGACATGGAGCGCTCACCCAAGCCAACTGGTATCCGTCGGGACTGCCCTCAACACCGACTACTGTTTATCCAGGGCACGTCATCAACGAAGGACCTCTCACTTCATTTACTACCGCTGCCGGTGGCGCGCTCTCGCCGGTGCTAGGAACTTTTCTCAACCCATACTTGTCGAAGCTCAATCTCCTTCGGGGCCTAGATATCCGCCAGTACCTCGGACACAACGGCGGCGGGATGCTGGGCAACAACAACAACAACAACAACAACAACAATAATAATAACGACACTAATAATC
>CAZGCK010000141.1:7700-7979 GCA_964524175.1 uncultured Bacteriovoracaceae bacterium
GACTGGGCTCACCCCCATGGCGACGATCGATCAGATCATGGCTTACTCATCAAAAGTCTATACTGATCTCGCGGGCATCACCCGCTCTCTGGTCGTGAACAATGCGGGCGGAAGTGCGCCCGGTATGTCTTGGCAATTCTCGAATGGTGCCAGCCGCACGGGAGAAGTGATCGAGGTGCCAACCGTGCGCAATCCTCAAACGCTGTTTGACAATGTATTTGGAAACTACACTCCCGCCCCATCGCCTTCTGCGACTCCAAGCGGCAGTCCAACTCCGAC
>CAZGCK010000142.1:0-7835 GCA_964524175.1 uncultured Bacteriovoracaceae bacterium
TAAAGCCATAGGCACGTCTTGAAATCATCTCCATCTTCGTGTGGAACCCCTCTGTCCCAAATCCAGCGATAGAGCCCCACGAGCGGCTCTCGCGAACACTCAGCAGCCCATTTTTTCGATCCTGCCGGTCGCAGCCCGACCGGGGAAGAGCGCACAGCTGCGCCCAAAAGCTCGCAGGCTAGGCCTGCGACCGATCACATCCTTCTTGCGCAGCGGAACATCACGAAGTCGCGCTCCAGGGTCTCTACATCCGTAAGCAAAAAATGGGTGCATAAGTTCAGAGCGAATCACGCGTCGCACCAAAACATTCGAAACTCAATTCCTTGCTGCGGATTCTCACTTGAACAACGTAAGC
The DNA here is from genome assembly GCA_964524175.1 of uncultured Bacteriovoracaceae bacterium. Taxonomy (GTDB): domain Bacteria; phylum Bdellovibrionota; class UBA1018; order UBA1018; family UBA1018; genus CAZGCK01. Next base: position 356 of record CAZGCK010000142.1, read on the forward strand.
GATAGCCTTATTGAAAATCTAAGGAGAGTCATCATGAAAAATACTGTTCTCGCTTTGATCCTATCCGTTGCTTGCCTAAGTGTCCCTTCAGCGCATGCGCTCGAATGCGCTGACAAGTCCTCTTTGCAAGGAAGGAATAAAGACGTCCTTTCAAATTACATAGAGACTGTGAAGGATAGAAGATTCAATGTCATTTGGGAGAGTTCGCGGAAGCTCAATCTGACTGTTCTTGGCAAAGGAAATGCCGGGAATTGCCCTACCGAATTGTTTGGTAGCAGCGGGTACAATTATCAGGATAGGGTTCCAGGTGCACTAAGGTTATACTGGAAACTCGAGACGTATATTCCAGCGACCCCCGATGAGGCTCGGCACGGCAACGGATTTTATTCGGACACAGAGCTTTGCATTTACACTGATCGAGTTTTCGATCGCTACTATGGCAGCGATGAGCAAGAACTGATTTGCAGGCCCTAGCTTAGCAATTTTTTTTGGGGGGGAGGGGCAATCCACATGAAAGCGGGACAGACGCTGTTTCTGGCAGGTCTTTTAGCTATCCAGGCCGAAGCAACCGCCGCAGGCGGCCAGATTAATGTCACGGCAGTGAGGACCCTTCTTGAAAAAAAATGCGCCGATTGCCATCGCCCGGGCGGGATGGGAGACGCTGCGATTCGGGATATCTTGAACTATGAAGATCTGATTGCGAAAGGAATCGTGGTCCCGAAGGTGCCGGAGGCCTCCCCTTTATATCTGTCTGTGAAGAACGACCGCATGCCCCTCGATGAACCTAGTTTGGAAGAGAAAGAAAAAAGCGCTCTTGAAAATTGGATTCGAGAGGGTGCTCCCAACTTCAATCAATCTCCGCCAAATCTGAGTCGCCCGATCGTGGATCATATGACGGTCTATGATCTCGTAACAAAAGACCTGGAAAGACAGAGAAATGAGCTTCGACCTTACTTGAGGTATGTGACGCTTGCACATCTCCACAATCGAAGTGTTGCACAGAAGGAACTGGACTTGGCTCGCCAAAGCATCGGCAAGCTGCTCAACAGTGTCTCTTGGCAAAAGGCGATTGCGTTGCCGGTCCCGATTGATGAGGCGAAGTTGATCTATCGCTTCAACCTGAACGACTTTGGCATCTCGAGCGCGCTTTGGGAGAGGATTTCCAAGGATGATGTCTTCGCTTCGTTCCCTATGAATGAACGAACCGTGCAAAAGCTTCGAAGGCTGACAGGAACTCATTTTCCCATCGTGCGAGGGGACTGGTTCGTAACCACAGCGATGGAGCCCACCACTTACTCCCTTCTCCTGGATCTTCCGACTTCTATCCCTGAACTTGAACAAAGACTTGGGGTCTTTTCCTCAAAAGGATTGATGCGCTCCGGTTTTTCGAAATCGGGTATTTCTCGTTTTAACCGCTTGATCGAACGACATGAGACTCGCTGGGGGTATTACTGGAAGAGTTTTGATTTCTCCGACAATAACGGCGAACATGACATCTTCGCGAATCCGTTTGGTGGAATTGACGATGCTTCCATTTCACAGAAAAACTTCCAGGCCTCCGGGGGAGAGTTCATTTTTTCGCTCCCCAATGGATTTCAAGGCTACATGCTCGCCGATGGAGAGGGAAGGCGGCTCGACGAGGCACCTCTAGCAATTGTTACGGATCGCCTACGTCCTGAAGTGGGCGTGGTGAGAAACGGAATTTCCTGCATTTCCTGCCACCGAGACGGCCTGTTTTTCAAGGCGGACGAGCTTGGGCCTTTTATTGCGCGAGAAGCAGCCTTTAGCGATCAGGAAAAGGCATGGGCAAACCAGGCGCATCCACGAAACGACGTCTTGCAGAGGAGGTTCGACCGCGACAACGCGATTTATGGAAAAGCTCTCGCCCAAACGAAAGGTCAACCCGGAGGAGAAGAGCCCTTGTATCGGACGGAACGCTCTTATTCTCAGGACCTTGACCTTGCAGCTGTCCTGGGCGAAATTGGCATCGATGAAAGGACTTTTAGCTCCGAGGATGTCCAGGCCGAATTAAAAAAATCACTTGAGGTGGAATCATTTTTCCTGCGACTGCGAGAACTCGGGCAAACCGTAAAACGCCTTCAGTTCGAGCAGATCTACCCCAAAGCAATCAAACTCATCCTTGGCCTATCCTATCCGGAGTCACCTGGGGCAACCCTTGCATTGAGCTCGGGAGGCGGACACTCTTGCGCTGTGGATCTAAAAGGAGTCAAGTGCTGGGGAGACAATCGCTTTGGTCAGTCCACTGCGCCTTTAGTCAAGAATCCTGTTCAACTCAGCCTAGGAGAAAACCATAGTTGCGCTCTGGGAAGCGACGGGGTCATCTGCTGGGGTGATAACCGATACGGACAGACGAAAGTACCCAGACTTGTGAAGCCGACGGAGATCAGCTCAGGAACCCATCACACTTGTGCGATTGATCAAGAACGAGTCAAGTGTTGGGGGCGAGGTGACAGCGGTCAAACTAGGGTTCCTCGCTTGCAGGATCCGGTTCAGGTGAGTGCGGGAGGGGATTTTACGTGTGCACTCGATCGGCAAGGCGTCAAGTGCTGGGGTAGCGATTCCGACGGACAGCTTCAGGTATCTATTCTCAAAGATGCTCTTCAAGTGAGCGCAGGGTTTGCTCATGCTTGCTCGATCAGTGAGCAGCAAGTCAAGTGCTGGGGAAATCGCTCCGACAATCGTACCCTAGTTCCAGCCATGGCAAGACCCACTCAGATCAGCTCAGGTTCTCTTCACTCCTGCGCTTTGGATCAGGGGACAGTTAAGTGTTGGGGGTCCAGCACCTTTGGACAGACGACAGTGCCTGCCTTCGGTGATGCGGAGTACGTCAGCGCTGGCGGCCATCACACCTGTGCAAAGTTCAGTCTTCATGGCGTCAAATGCTGGGGCAGGAACGACGAGGGTCAGACGGATCCACCCGAGCTGAATTTTTAGAAACTACGGACTTGCTCAAGGGAAAATGGGGATTGCGCCCTACTTATAACCCCCCGTTAAGGATGGCTTATATCCACCGCGTAAGCTGCGGGGTCTTACGCCATGGCGATAAAACTTACCCCTTTCTTACAATTGGTTTTTAGAGGCTCTTAGTATCTGAGGTTGATTCCGCCCGTCAGGATGAACTGCGACAACGTGTCTTTCTTATCATTGTCGTTGAAATATTCCGTTAACTCTACGCCGGCCCTGACAAAGCCCGAGATCACGCGGGTGGCGTTGATCTCGTCGATCGATCCCTCGATATAGGCCGTGCCTGGGATGCTAGACTCTTGAAACTCGGCTCCTCCGCCCAACTTGATTTTTGCCACGACGTCATTGATGCCTGAGCCGCTGAGAATAAATCTCATGCCGAGATCACCGGCGATCGAGATGTAACGCAACCCATTCGCCTCCTTGTCGTTATATTCGCGATGGCTCCAAGCGTAGCCAAAAGCGTCGAATGCGGCTCTCATGTCGACTCCAGAGTTGCCTGATGAACTGTTGAGGCCTTCTACGGCGAATTCCCACCCGAAAGCTCGGAGGGTGACATCGCGATTAAAACCGATGAGCCGACTGACTGCCACGGAAGGCCCAAAAAAAGCCATCCGACCATTTATCGTTCTCCCTCCCGGAAACAGGTTGTCGATTTGCTTCTGCATTTCCTCGGGATCGTGACTGAAATCGACCGCGTAACCCAAGGGCGTGAACTTCACTTCGTAGCTCGGAATCGTGACACTTCCCGGATGATGCCCGAGTCCGACACTGGCCTCAAGCCAGCCGATGCGCCAGGCTTCGCGTAGAACGCCACCCATAGGGATTCCGTTATATCGAAGGCCCACGAGAACCCTGGGAGGGGTCTTCGTACCCATTTTGAAAGAGGTCCCGACGCTGACGTGATGCTCCTCGGCTTCTCCGGCTTCAAATGCTTGTGCGGTTCCAAATGGACTTTCGGCATGGGCAAAGCAGCCAAGGGCAAACATTGACAATAAAACGAGAGCAAAATAGCTCCATTTCATAGGTCATTTCCTTTTCTTTTCGGGTCTATCCGAGTTTGAGTAAAGACTGAAGAATTGAACCCCGAGGTGGTAGACTTCGGTCTTTTTTTTCTTGATCCAGGAATTGGATCAATTCTTGTTGAAACTTGTCCAAGCGGGAGAACACCTCGGAGAGTCGAGAGGTGTCGACCATGAAGGTTTGCGAGGCAGTGAATCTTTTGGTCAGGCCCCGGCGTTTCGAGCGCAGCCATGACCTTATCGAGCATCTGCGCGTGAAACTGGTTGATGGCTTTATTGGGGATCTTGGCTTCGAACAAGCCAATGCCATGGACCTTCTGGTACCCCGACAGATGCAAGGGTTTCAGGCATAGATGCCGTGCCATGGCTCGCAGCGAGTAGGAAGGACAATCATCCATCCTTTCGGCTAGTAAAGCCCTGAATAACGATCTGTAGTTTTGATCATCAAACACCATAACTCAGTGAGTCATACACGATGACGCCTTTGAGGTCTACCGCATGAGAGAACAGCTAGTTAGGAAGGGAGCTATCGACACTGAATCAGTGATCTCCGACAAAGCCGGAGGCTTGGGGAGGCGTGAACCGCCCAAGGCGGTTGAACTACTGGAGGCGGCTATTGCCGGTGCCCACTTAAACAGACTCAAGCACTGGCGCCTATCACACCTGTGCAAAGTTCAGTCTTCATGGCGTCAAATGTTGGGGCAGGAACCACGAGGGTCAGACGGATCCACTTAAGCTGAATTTTTAGAAACTACAGCGCAGGGTGATACGGAAGCACGCTCAAGCTTTGAATCGGCTGAAGGCCTACGGCATCACCCAAGAAAGTCGAAGTTCCGTTGTCCAATTGGATTGAATAGATCTTCGAGAAAGTGTCGGAACCCGAAGCGGCCGCTGCGAAAGCGTAACTCGCCAAATTTGGCAGCGTGAGCGCCACTCGACCGGAAACATCGAATCCGATCGGGCCCAATGTAAAGAGCTGACCGAGATTGGGTGACGACTGAGAGCCAGCAAAGCTACCCAGCGAAACAAACACACCTAAGACTGAATCAATGCCGTAAACGGTGGGCGGGTGCTCGCAAGAGCAAGACGAAGAGGTAGTCACTACGCTTGGGGTAGCGCCTGCATTGACATCGCTTAGGTCGTAAGAAAGCGGAGCATCTTCTGCGTCGGCCAAGGTACCGGTCGACGAGTTGATGCGGAAGTTTTGCCCGGCATCACTGGTGATGCGCAAGTGATAGGTCACAGGGCTAAAACTAAAACCAAAATGGGTGCCGTTCAAAGCTGGAGTGAAAGGTCCTGTGCCGACTTCGGTGGCATTACCGGTAGTGGTGTCGATGGTATAGATGCGGCTAGTGCTACCGAGCGCGTAAAGAGCGCCCTCTGGGCTAAAACTGACGCCTAAGACGTTTTCTCCGGGCTGAAGGTTATTGATCACGCCGATTGTGGAGACGGTGTTGAAATCAGAGCTCGAAACAGTGAAGAGCTGATTGGAAACGTCGACTCCAAAAACTTGGTACACAGGCGGAGCCGGAGTGCGGACGAGAGGCTGAAGAACATCGACTGCTCCGGAGCCTGCGGTTCCGATCACACCTTGACCTTCGTTTCCGCAGCCACTCAGAAGCGCAGGAGCCAGGCAGAAAAGAACGACAGCCATTGACCTTTGAAAACTCGCACCGTTAGTACTCCGCATAGACACTCCTCACACACAAAAACATCACTCACTCGTACAAGTGAGTTAGCAAGGGGTGAGCCACTTTGACACTAAGAGAAATGCCGTGAATGAATAGAATATCTATGTACTGCAAAAACCACTCGACACTAGCTAGCTCTGCGGGTGTCTAAAATTTAGACACCTGAAAAGCCCACCATAGGTGTTAAGTGGCGCTTCTTTGCGTTTCTCAAGCCCGTTTCTGAATCAAGGCTGCCCGTCAATGATCGTTGCGAGCTGGGCGCGAGCGTTCTCCCAGTCCTCGGGATTGATCGACCAACTAATATCGGTCCTTACCCAGGTTGGGTCGCTTGGATCACTTACGCCATAATCCCAAAGCGCGCGAGGCACCATGGTATTCACCAGGGCTTGAACCGCTACAGGGTTGATAGCATTGGCTAGTGCGATATAATCCACATCCTGGATTCCGCGGCGCCAGTGTTTTAGACGAAGGCTGGCGATCGGACCTGCAAGACCGTAAGAACTTGCCGGAAACACGGTATCCGTACCTGGATAAAACAACACTCCGTCGCCGTTAGAGTGGTTCCAACCTGTCTCACCCAAGACAGTGTCGATGCGAGTCGGACCGCTGAATGTCGCGGCATTGTTGAATACGTCGATATTGCCACGCCCACCCTGGTAGTCGTTGTAGTAAACGCCGTTCCAGAAAAACCAGCGATCCACACCCTTTTTATGCTGAGCCCACGCAAGCTCGCGAAGCGCCACGCCGTCATCCTCGGTAGCGAAGCTCCCATTCGCAGGACGCTTGCCGTTGTAACAAAAGAACTCCTGCGGAGGTCGTATTTGCGAATTGTAAGCATTCTGCCAAGCGCTCGTCCCGCCTTGAACAAACCAGGACGCCGCAATATCTAGCGAAGGCACGCTAGTCATCGCATCGGTTAGATTAAGCGTGGCAAACGATCGAAGATTGCGACCTGAGCCCGGATTGCTCTTCATCCATTCAGCCCACTGCTGGGTCTGCGCGTAGTTCGTCGATTCATCGATCAGATACAAGAAGGCCTGAGTGGTCGGTGCCTGGGTCGTGAACCAGTTTTGCCAAGCATCTGTGCGGCTCCACATATCCGCCTGCGTGCCATTGCGCCAGGACCAGCTCCCATAGGTGCCGATCGAAAATACATTGTTGCCCACACCTACACCTGGGCCGTTGTAGCCGTTAGCCGCGGTAAACAAGTTTCCGTTCAGCCTAGGCAGCCATTCGGCGCGAGGAGCATCCGCAGACCACGCAGTCGCGCCTTCATTAGAGTCGATCAGCGAGATTTTGTGCCGATGTGCCATGAGAAAGTGCCGATCTCTCACCAGCTGGTTCGTCGCATCTTCTGTCGAGCCAGCGTTTGGATAAGAGGTACCCGTGTACCGCAGAGAAACGTCGTTGTATCCCAGGTAAAGCATCGTCTTGGAGCTAGGCATGTCCGGCAACGTAAAATTGCGCACTCGCAAGCTCACTGGCACGAGATAGGAGAGACCACCATTCTCCCTCACCGTGAGCGTACCTGAGTAGGTCCCCGCAGGCGCAGTTTTTGGGATGTAGATGTCGCCCCAAATGCTTTGATTCGTGCCTGCCGCGATCGAAAACGAAGGTACCAGTTCAAGCGGCACTGCGATTTCAGGATAGAACTTATCGTGATCTGGACGATTGCTCCAGGTCCCAGTTCCGACTCCTGAACCCGTCCATGGTCGCTGCATTCGCCTCGGCACGTGGCGCTCGTCGTAAGTATTGTACGAGAGTGCGCTGAGTCCTTTGACC
>CAZGCK010000143.1:0-552 GCA_964524175.1 uncultured Bacteriovoracaceae bacterium
AGATCAAAGAAGGGTCTAGTGTTAAGCGAACCAATAAGATTGTTCAGGTTCCTGTGGGAGAAGAGCTTCTAGGACGCGTAGTTAATGCGCTCGGTCAGCCAATTGATGGCAAAGGCGAACTCAAGAGCAAAAACTTTCGTAAGGTCGAAATTAAGGCACCAGGGATCGTTGAGCGGCAATCTGTTAAAGAGCCCCTTCAAACCGGCATCAAAGCAATCGACGCCATGATTCCAATCGGTCGTGGTCAGCGCGAGCTCATCATCGGCGACCGTCAAACAGGCAAAACTGCAGTAGCTATCGATACGATTATTAATCAAAAGGGCCGTGGCGTTCTTTGTATTTACGTTGCTATTGGACAGAAGCAATCCACCGTAGCGCAAGTGGTCGATAAGCTTCGTCAGTATGGCGCTCTAGACCACACGATTGTTGTTGCAGCGACGGCTTCTGACCAAGCACCGCTTCAGTTTTTAGCTGCATATACAGGCGTTACTATGGGCGAGTACTTTCGCGACAATGGAAAACATGCATTGATCGTGTACGATGACTTGACCA
>CAZGCK010000143.1:562-7832 GCA_964524175.1 uncultured Bacteriovoracaceae bacterium
AAACTTTCTGACAAGCTGGGCGGAGGATCGCTTACCGCTTTGCCTATTATTGAGACCCAAGCAGGTGACATTTCTGCTTATATTCCAACTAACGTGATTTCGATCACGGACGGTCAGATCTTCCTCGAAACGGATCTGTTCCACTCTGGCGTACGACCTGCTGTGAACGTAGGTACTTCAGTGTCCCGCGTGGGTGGTAGCGCGCAGATTAAGGCGATGCGCCAAGTTGCCGGTACGCTTCGTCTCGAGCTTGCGCAGTATCGTGAAAAGGCCGCTTTTGCTCAGTTTGGAAGCGATCTCGACGCAGCAACTCAGAAGCAGCTCAATCGCGGCCGTCGTCTCGTTGAAATCCTCAAGCAAGGCCAGTACGTTCCGATGCCGGTAGAGCGTCAGATTGTCATTATTTACGCGGGCTCTACTGGCTATCTCGACAAACATCCTGTTGAGAAGTTGGGTGAGTACGAAACTCAGCTTTCGGCTTACATTGAAAAGCATGCGCCAGAGATTTTTGTCGAAATCGTTAAGAGCGGTAAAATTGATGACGCATTAAAGGGCAAAGTTGAGTCTACATTGAAAGCTTTTGAAGGCGTATTCGTCTAAGAGGTCGCCGAGATGCCAAGCATTAAGGACTTAAAAAAACGAATTGGGACTGTGAAGAACACCCAACAAACCACGAAGGCCATGAAAATGGTCTCTGCGGCGAAGTTGCGGCGTGCCCAAGACGCAAACAACAATCATCGTCCTTATGCGAAGAGGGTCGGTGAGCTCATTCAGCTTGTCTCCTCGTTGAGCACAGAAGCGATGGATTCTCCGTTTTTAGCTCGCGAGCAAGTGGATGGCACGAAGAAGAAGCTACTTTTGGTGATAGTAACATCAGATCGTGGCCTTTGCGGTGGGTTCAACAGCTATGTCATCAAGGGCGCACAACGCTGGATGGCAGCTAATCAAGCCAATTACGAAAGCATTCATATGTCTTTTGTTGGCCGCAAGGGCAACGAGTTCTTCAAGTCACGTAAAGTCAATCTGTGCAACCATTACGCGGAACTTGGTGGCAAGGTAACATTTGCCAAGGGTAAAAAGCTCGCGGACTCTTTGGTGGAAAGCTACCTTTCGGGTAAGTTTGATGAGATCAAAGTGGTCTTCAATGAATTTGTGAATGCCGTAACTCAGAAAACGGTGGTTGAGGATTTTCTTCCTCTTAGGCCCATCGTAGTAGAGTCAAAAGATGGTGTAGCTCAGGTCCCGATGTATATCGTGAAACCTGACCACAAGACGGTGCTGCAACAATTGATTGCAAAAAACTTTGGTATCCAAGCGTTCCGCATTTTGCTTGAGTCCCAGGCGGGTGAGCACGGAGCGCGCATGTCGGCTATGGAAAGCGCGACAAAGAATGCGGGCGAGATGATTCGTAAGCTCTCGCTTCAGTACAATAAGCAGCGCCAGGCGGGCATTACCAAGGAGCTGCTGGAGATCATTTCGGGCAGCGAGTCCCAAAAGAGCGCAAGTTAGATTTAGGTTAATCGAAGGAGAATGGATTTTATGTCGGCATCGGCAAAGCCCCAAAACACAGGCCGGATCAAACAAGTCATTGGCCCGATCGTTGACGTCGAGTTTGAGCCAGGAAATCTTCCGGCAATTTTTCACGCCGTTAAGGTGACCAACTCAGCTATCAACGACAAGCAATGGAATCTGGTTCTTGAAGTGGCACAGCACCTCGGTGAGAATACTGTTCGTTGCGTGTCTATGGACAGTACTGAAGGCCTCGTGCGTGGTCTTCCTGCGCTTGATACGGGTGATCAGATCTTGATGCCTGTGGGTCGTGAGACTCTCGGCCGCATCTTGAACGTGATTGGAGAGCCTGTTGACGAGGCGGGTCCGGTTGGTCACAAGAAAGCGTATCCGATCCATCGTCCAGCCCCGGCTTTTCGTGACCAATCGGTTGCTGTTCAGCCTTTCTTTACTGGGATCAAGGTTGTCGATCTTCTCGCTCCATATGCCCGTGGCGGTAAGATTGGACTGTTCGGCGGTGCCGGCGTCGGTAAAACCGTTCTCATCATGGAACTCATTAACAACATTGCGACCCAGCATGGTGGCTTCTCCGTCTTTGCTGGAGTGGGTGAGCGTACTCGTGAAGGCAATGACTTGTGGATGGAAATGAAGGAGTCCGGAGTCCTTCAGAAGACCGCACTCGTTTACGGTCAAATGAACGAACCACCAGGGGCGCGTGCTCGCGTCGCCCTCTCGGCACTTACTGTCGCTGAATACTTTCGCGATGACGAGAACCAGGACGTGCTTCTGTTCGTGGACAACATCTTCCGCTTCACTCAAGCAGGCTCTGAGGTGTCGGCCCTTCTCGGTCGTATTCCTTCGGCCGTCGGTTACCAACCCAACTTGGCGACTGAGATGGGCGAGCTTCAAGAGCGCATTACATCGACCAATAAAGGTTCGATTACGTCGATTCAGGCAATTTACGTTCCTGCTGACGACTATACCGATCCGGCTCCAGCAACGACCTTCGCGCACTTGGATGCAACGACCAATTTATCGCGTCAAATCTCGGATTTGGGAATCTACCCAGCTGTGGATCCGCTTGCTTCTACGTCACGAGTTCTTGATCCTCGCGTCGTAGGTGAGGAGCATTACAAGATTGCGCGTAAGGTGCAGCAGGTTCTTCAGCGCTACAAAGACCTTCAAGACATCATCGCCATTCTCGGGATGGATGAGCTGTCAGAAGAAGACAAACTGGTTGTCGCGCGTGCCCGTAAGATCCAACGTTTCTTGTCACAGCCGTTCTTTGTGGCTGAGCAATTCACTGGCTTAAAGGGTAAGTTTGTGAAGATCGAAGACACCATCCGGGGCTTCCGCGAAATCGCCGAAGGTAAACACGACGATCTTCCTGAGCAAGCGTTCTACTTGGTCGGCACGATTGAAGATGCAATCGAGAAGGGCAAGACCCTGGCTTAAAGCTAAGGTCGCAACCTATGTTGAAGCTTACGATTCTTTCACCTGAACGTCGCCTTCTTGAGGGAGCACCCGTCGAGGAAGTTACGATTTTTGGCAGTGAAGGCCAGGTTCAAATTCTGCCAGGACACGCTCCCATGGTTGGGCTACTTGAAACAGGCATGTTCAAGTACCGCTCAACCGGCGGGAGTGAGTCCGCAGGTGTTATTTCCTCGGGATTCTTTGAAGTAAAGGACGATGCAGTCAATGTTCTTGCTGAGACTTTAGAACTTCGCGGGGAAATCGATGTCGATCGCGCCAAGAGAGCTCAGCGAGATTCTGAGAGCACCTTAAAAGAGGCGGAGCTCGACGAACATTCTTTCAGGAAGTATCAACTTAAGCTCGAACGTGCGATCATCCGTCAACAGGCTGCCGATAAAGGGTAGTTTTAAAGCAGATCTATTCGCGCTCGGCAAAATTAGCTGTCTAGCTCTAGGTAGTCGGTTTCAGTTATTCTGGAGTTCATCCGAGGAATAAAGAGACGTGGTTCCTAAGCGTATAAGCAGTACCGCAACACTGAGTCAAGGCATGATGGCAGCTAGCGCTTCCGCGCTTTTTGCCGCATCAGCAGTGCTTTTTGTTGGTAGTACGCTCATTACGCGCGCTGAACACGCTTCTCCAATTTCGATTCGCCTCCAACCATGGAAATGGCTTAACGATGTGAAGGTCGACGTATACCGTTTGCCGACACTTCCAGACATGTTGCCCGGACTTTCGAGTCGCGACCTACCGGATACTGCGAAGCCAGTTTCCAAGCTTGCTCGAAATGTGGCAAAGATTGGGGCAAGAGTAGCGGTAGCGAAAAATATTGTTCAATCTGCTCGTATTGCTCGAGTAGAGATGCCTGCGAGCAGAGAAGTAGCGCCACCGATCAGCGATACCTTGGCGCACTCGGTGTCTGCTCCTCAAGTTAGCGCTTCGGCCGATGCGCTCGCATCTGCGGCCGAGCTTGAGAAGTTTCAAGCGCTTTACCGTCAAATTCACGTTCAATTTCATCTCGCTTTACAGCAACCCCCGAAAATGAATATCCAGGCGGTGGCTAGTCAGCCCAACATAGAGTTAGTAAAGGATCAGTCTCTCACCTCTCAAGCAGCTGCTCGCGTGGTTGCACCACTCCCTAATATCGTACCAAGGGCGAGTGAGACTCGCATAGCCAAGGTGAAGAAGCGGATCATTCATCAGCTGCCAAGTCATGCTTATGCTGAGCATAGGACGGGTGAGATGACAGCCAAGATTGAACTCACGACGCTCCAAAAAGCCATCAAAGCCCTGACTCAAGAGCGAGAGCTTCGTAAGGCGAGCGATGATAAGATTTACAAAGAGATTGAAGAGCTTTCAGTAAAACTTTACGGCAATCAGAATCAGCTTCTTGATCCGGTTGGTCCTGGTCAGGTCGCATCCGTTTCACAAGCGTCAACTCATGCAGTGACACCTCTTAAAGCGGCCTCCAGCAATGCTCCGATTCAAGCGGCGCCACTCGCAGCTCAAGCAACACCGCTGATGGCTACTCAAGCATCATCTCCGGCGGCCATTACTGTTACACAGCCGGGCGGACTCGATCCTGAGTATGCATCAAGGGTTGACTACTCAAAAATTGATCTTCAAGCTCTTCGACTTGCGTTGAATAGTCATGCGGCACCTTGGCCAAATTATGATGAAGTAGAGTCTCCTACGGCTCCTTCGACGCCTACGTTGTCGGCCGATGCTGATCCAGGGCATATCAATGACGCTCGCCTACCCATTCAGGTGAGTCCAGGGGTTGTCGAAGCATTTGAATGGAAGACCCCCATTGAAGATGCACTTTCAGAAGTTTTAACTTTAGATGGATGGAAAACCCTACGCTCCTCGGACCATGTGCCTACTCTGATCTGGCGGCCTGACGGAAAAAGCGACTCAAAGCAGGCTGCAATGCTTTCGAACAACGCCGCCTTGATGCTCTCGAAGCTCGCAGATCGGGCTATTCAAAAGGACATGGGAATTATCTTTGGAAAAGTCCCCGTCGGGTGGAATGTCGAATTCTCAGGGCGCTCAGAGAAAATCATCTATCTCAATGAAACCAATCAGTTTGCTCCCGACGCAGACAGCATTCGTTATTTTGCTCTACTCAATGCCGCTCCTGGGGCACAGGTGCTCTCGCTTAGGGGAAGCGCCACATTTAATACTGCCGTGGCTGCCGTGGCGACCCCAGTTCTAGGTGGTTTGGCGACCTATCTCGATTTGACCGCAGTTTCGAAAAGAACCATTAGCGGAACTGTGCTTGAGGCAAGCGACAGCTCGATGTCGACCTCGCGAGGGGCAAGCGTGAGCGTAGTAGGTGAGCCCAATGCCGTCGCTTTTTCTGATGCCAACGGTTTGGTGCAAATTACAGAGGCCTATGCGGTTGGAGATTTTCCTCTCTTTGTTGATGTTCAGGCGGGTGAGTCCTACAAGCATCGATATCGCCTTACTCCTGATCGATTTGATGGTGTGAGCTTCTATCGGTTGAGCAATGCTCAGGTGGATACTTGGTTGGGTCAGCTTGAGGGTGGTGTAAGCCCGCAGAGCGGATTGGTTATCGCAGCTCTAAAGGACCTCGCCGCAAAGCATTCTTCAAGCATGCTCTATCCGAGCACGCACCCGGTTCAAGCAGCTAATCTAGTACCAGAATCATATAGCCTGGCTGGCAATGGGCAGTTCCTGGCCGCACAAGCACTCGATCCAACAACGGGTCGTTTTGTTTCGGTTCAGGTACCCGAGGGGCTCGTGATTTCTCAAGTCGAGGATGCGAACCATAAGGTGATTTGGTCTCAGCTTTTGGTTGCACAACCTGGTGTAGTTAACATCGTTGCTGAATAGCACCCCATCTTTGGTTCAAGCGCTAGGTTTAGGTGGACCGCGTGCGCGACCGAGGCCGCTTAGGCGCAATAAGCCCAGCGAGGTCGTCCGTTTCGCCCGGTAGCGCAATCCAGAAGCCAGTCGGAAGTTTGCGATGCAAATCAATTACGTCTGGGTTGTAGAGTTCAAAGTCCTGAATGGATACTCGATGTTCGCTTGCGATCTGAACAGCTGTTTTTCCACCGTTTAGACGCTTAAATACAAGCGGCTGCATGTTTGATTTAGGTGGCTCTCCGTAGAATAGGTTCCGATAAGCTTCGGCGTGAACAACGGCCAAAAACTCGGAGTAGTAGTTGCGTCCTGCCCAGCCAAGGTTCTTCTTGCCGGGCGCGGTCGCCTTGCAGGCTCTGAAGAGATGTCCAAAGCGTTTGAAGTCCTCTGCTTGCTCGTCATCAAGACGAGGAAGTCCCCCGTGTCCGTGGTTATAGGCCGTAATAGCCAGGGGCCAGTTGCCAACGATATTGAAGTTACGTTTGAGGAGCTTAGCTGCTGCAACAGTTGCTTTCAGAGGCGAGAGCCGCTCGTCAATGCCGCTAGCATAAGCGACATGCATGTACTCTTTGCCTGAACGAGGCATGAACTGCCAAACACCAGCCGCACCAACGCGTGACTTAGCGTTTAAGTTGAACGAGCTCTCGACAAGCGGAATGCGGGTCAACTCGATTGGCAAATTCATTTGTTTGAAGATCTGCTCCATCTTAGGAAAAAAGGCTTCTGCAGCGAGTAGGCCCTTTACGATGTTGTCGCGCTGGCCGGTTTGGCTTCTAAGGAAACCTGCGAGCTCTTTGTAGCTGTGTTTATGTGGCAGCTTACTATACGCGGCCATAATTATTTTTTCTTCGCGTGTCGGATTCTTAGGGTGAGGATTGGAAATCAATCGTTGGAACGCGCGACGAAACGTAGCGAGAGATTTTTTTACCCTTTGCTTAGACACTATTTCATAGACGACGCGGTTTCTTGCCTTGGCTGATAGTTCGCGAAAGTCAAGAACATCGAACACGATCTCGGGATGGTGAGAGTCAAAGATCACAATGTGTTGTGTCGTGTACTCCGTGTAAATTTTGAGCCAAAAAGTAACGGGTGATTTGAGATCTGCCGGCACGTGAAACGCTGGATTCACGCGCGAGTCTGCGTCTCTGAGCGCGAGGTAAGTTGCCGACTCGGGAATGGCTGCCTCCATGAGATTGCCATCCGAAGCATATGGAGTTCGAAATGCTGGGCGCAGGTCCATAGTGCTCATGTCAGACCATGTGACGACGCGGTCGTAAGCCGCGTACGCGCTGGTATGATAAATCAGCAGAGCGCTCAACAAAAAGCCTAGAAATAGTCCCAATAGACCATCACTCGAAGAAGAGTAAGGTTTGTCCCTCATGGCGGCGGCTATGAGCAAGGACCT
>CAZGCK010000144.1:0-7693 GCA_964524175.1 uncultured Bacteriovoracaceae bacterium
GCCGCTGATGCCGATCTCAAAGCGAGTGAGCCATTTGGGCCAGGTGGATGCCGAGACGTCGCCGCTAGCAATGAGGCTACCGTTAGGGCTGAAGATACGAGTGGCAGCAAGTCCAAAACCCGGCGCTGGCGCGGTTCCGCTCGGGGGAGGAGCGTCGAAACTTCCGGAAGGAAAGTTTTGCTTAAAAATAATCTTGATTGCTTTAGCGTCGGCAGCGCGCGCGGGATTGGCGCCGAGCAAAGCAAGCGCAGCTAATAAAAAAATAGGAGATCGAAACTCGATTTTATTCAATGGATTCTTACCCACCTTCAACGGTCTGCTGTGAGGATTTAAGGCTGCAAAGGACATGCGTTCAGCGATGACATAGGTCGAAGCGGACACACCCCCGGGGGGGTGATGGGCTCGAACAAATCGCGAAATGAGGTCGCGCGGGCGCACAAAATAGCCCGTTTTGTCCAATCTTTGGTCATGCTTGAGCATCTCGGCGCGCGCCGAATTCGGTTTCACTCAAGCTTCTTATCGGAGTTGCTGCTTCTAAAATTGACACTCAAAGCGAGCGTGCTGACGGATGGGTGGACAGTAGATCGCAAGGGGAGAAAATGAGTGGGAGGGAGGTTCCAAGCTTTTGAAACCTAGGGTCATAAACCCGCCGCTGAACTCGATGAGAGCCTAAAAACGTCATCCCGTTGGGGTTGGAAATTAAAATATAAAATTTTTAAGCCTTTTATAAGGACTTTTGCGTCAAAAAAATATTCATGAGAACGGGTTTCGTGGGTGTCAGTATTCTAACGGTGTTTAATTCTTTTGCGCTTCGAGAAGAAAACCTTGAACCTGCGTGGTTCGAGGGTCCTTGGGCGCAAGGTCTTGTGCGTAGCGAAGCGCGCTTTGGATCTGCCCTTTGGCGACAGCCCCCAGCTCTAGCGCATGGGTGGCGCTAGGTCCCCTGGCGCTCGAGGCAGCTCGTCGGGCGTACTGGCTGAGGAGTAAGCCTGTGCCTCCGAGGTGAAAGTAGGTCTCAAAAACTGCGGGATCCACAGTGATTTTAGCCATGAGCTGCGCTTGGATCTGAGCTAGTTGAGGGACGACTTGCTCAGGTGGGGCGGTCGGGTCAATTGAGTCCAACCGCGATTGAGTGAGCTCGCGATCGATCCATGCACGCCCAGAAGTCAGGTCATCCGATGCGCGCAGGCTTCGAATGGCTTGCTCGATGGTTTTTCGAGCAAGAGCCGCGGCAGCTGAGCGTTGCGAGCTCGAGTGATCGGCCGGGCCAGGAATAGGCAGGTCCAAGATCATGGTTTGGTGCGTGCCGTTCTCGGTGATGATGACGTAGCGTTCTTCGCCTCGCTCGCCAAAGCTCGCGCTCAACCACAGCCCTTGAGCTTGCTCGTCGGTTGGAATTCCGGAGTTTTTAACCGCAAACCACCGAAGTTTCCAATCCAGTTGAGGTCCGGTGCCTCCGTTGGCCTGTCCCGTGAGGCGCTCTTGCATTTCGGTGAGGTGCCTTTGCAGAGAAGACTCTCTCACGCGGAGGCACGAGAGCGTGATGTCTGGCGTGAGCAAGCAAGCCTTGATCCTCTCCCGCGGGTGGCGTGAGCCGTGAGCGCCGTTGATCGGTGCGGGGGTTCGGGGGCCTTCGAACGTGAGTCGTGTGCCCGGCTCATCCCATCGCGCGGTAATTCGCCCTGCAAAGCGGGAGGGGGGTCCCTTGGCGTAAGGGGCGGTATAAAACACGGGTTTGCCTGCGTAGGTTCGCGGCCAAGCACCGAGTGTGTAGTAGAAGGGCAGCACTTCCCATTGCCCAGTAGACATGTCGGGGAGAAATGCTTCGAGCTGGGTTGCCTCGGCTACAGCCCAAAGCGGCTGCCTGAGTATCGCCTCGCGAGTGGTCCAAGTTAAGGCGCCTATCGCTGTGAGCGTCAAGATGACGCCGGTAAAAAGCGTTTCGGAGCTCGGTCGCTCGAGACCGCGGACGGGAGACAGGATGCCTGCTTGGGTTGCGCGAAGGTCCCAGGCGCGATCGCCAAGGTCCGGCCGGACAGGGCTTTTTGAAGCGCCCAAAGCGCTGTCGTCGTCGCAAAAGCCGCAAGCGCCCACCAAGGTCTGGGTGCAGGCGTGAGCCTGAGCGCGCGATGAAAGGCGAGCGCCAGCGAGAGCGCCAAGCTTGTGTCGATCGCCCAAGCGCAGGCGCGGATCCATGGCGCCGCTTCTCGTGTGTGAGCCTGTGTTACATCATGGTTGTTTAAGTTCACTTGGGCGTTTCTCGTTAATAGCATACACTAGAAACACGAAAGGTTGGCCAATCAAAGCATGATCTCAGTGAGTCGACTCAATGGAAGCCGTTTTGTGCTGAACTGCGAAGCGATCAAGTCTCTCGAAGCAACTCCGGATACGGTAGTGACCTTGATGAGTGGCGAGCGCTTTATGGTGCTTGAGCCTGTCGAGGAAGTCATTCGCATGACGATCGAATACCGCAAAAGGCTCTATCAGGAGCCTCCGGATGCTCAGCCCAAAGCTCAAGCTGCGTTTCCGCAGCAGACCGCCTTGATGGCTCAAGGGGGCATTACCTAAGATGGATTTTGCGTCGATCATCGGCACGATCCTAGGATTGACGTGCGTGTTCGGCGGGGCTCTTCTCGAAGGCCTGCATCTGGGCGACATCATGATCGGCACCGCCGCGCTCATTGTGTTCGGCGGCACCGCCGCGGCCTCGCTCGTTGCGTTTCCGCCTCAAGACGTGGCTAAGGCGATCGGTCTTCTGCCGCTCGTCTACACCGAAGGCGTGCTTGCTGTTGAGGGGCAGAAAGACTCGATTGAGAACGCGCTTTTTAAGAAATCCATCAAGTACGTGATCGACGGCTTTGAGCCCAATACAGTCAAAGAGATCATCGACAACGAGGTCTTCATCGCGTTCGAAGAAGAGGAGGCTGCCGGAAAAGTTTGGGAAGGCGCCGGAGGCTTCGCGCCCACGATCGGCATCATAGGCGCAGTCCTAGGCTTGATTCACGTCATGAAGTCTCTCGACGATCCATCGAAGATCGGCAGCGGTATCGCCGTCGCGTTCGTTGCCACAGTTTACGGAGTTGGCGCTGCCAACTTGATGCTCATCCCTTGGGGTACCAAGATCAAGCGCAAAGCCGCCCAGCGGATGATCTGCAAGGAGGTAGTCAAGCTTGGCGTGATCGGCATCCAGGAGGGCCTTAACCCTCACTTTCTGCAAGAGAAGCTCGAGGTTTTTGTAGAAGAGCACTTGCGGGGCGATCAGGAGGACAAGAAGTGAGGACGAGAAGTGTGAGAACGGATGCAACGCTTGGGTGCCCGCAAAGTGACCTTGGTCTAACGAGGATTTTTTGAAGAAGAAACACCCGGAACACGTCAATCTCGAACGCTGGTTGGTCTCCTACGCCGACTTCATTACGTTGCTTTTTGCGTTCTTTGTCGTGATGTATGCGCTCTCGATGGATAACGTGTCTAAGATCAAGGCGGCGGCCGAGAGCATTCGCAAGGCGTTTGGATCGGCGGGCGGTCCAGCGGGAATGATCCATCTTGAGGGTTCCGCCGGCGGCAGTACCATCAACCCCTTTGACTCCTCCGTCAGCTCGGGGGGCAGGCTCCATGACATGCCGGCGGGAAAAACTCACACTGCTGCCGATCAAGATCCTGAGCTTCAGGAAATGAAGGAGCTGCTCGAAGAGACCGTGAGCCTCGATCTTGGAATGACCGAGAAGTCGGACAGGCCCGAGATGCAGTTTGATTCGCGCGGGCTCCTTGTGCGCTTGGCGGCCAAGGATTTTTTTGAGCATGGGCAAGTCGAGGTGCGCGCGGACCTGAGGCCCATACTTGATCGCCTGGGCAAAGTGGTTTCGCAAACTCATCGTCTGGTGCGAGTCGAGGGGCATGCCGATCGATCAGAAACCAAGATCAAAGGTTATCCCAGCGACTGGGAGCTTTCGGCGGCGCGAGCGGCGTGGGTTGTAAAGTACTGGATGAGTCGCTTCGATATCGAGCCGTCTCACTTCGCCGTCGCGGCGTATGGGCATTTTAGGCCGCTAGCAAGCGGTGACGATGAGTGGAGTCGCGCTAAGAATCGTCGCATTGAGATTTTGATTCTCAACAATCGTTATGAATCGGTTCCAGCGGAGCCGGGGCGTCCAGTGCCAGGGAGTTCAGTAGAGGAAGACTAAAAACTGGTCCTTCAGCCTGTTGATGTTGATCTAAAGAGTCGAATAAAATCCGCTAGAAGGCCCTCTTAGGAACGCCCAAACCCGCGCAGGAACCCTCATATCGACCGCTTATCATTCAGAGCCAGGCAGAGTCAGGGACTCTTGCTGGGATGAGCGCTGAAATTCTCACCAGCAAGAGTCTGGGTAATGCGCTAAACCGGCGCCAACACTCAGCAATTCCTCCACGTCCGCGCTATTAGCAACAGGCTGGAGGACCAGTTTTCAATCCGCAGCTGCTTTCTCGAATCTGATCTGAGTCCCAGCTCCAATCCCAGCTCCAGCCTAGGCAAAAAATTCACTCTTTAGCCTTCCCGTAGGTCCTCCGATAGGTCTTTGAACCTCCCATCCTGCCGTCAGCCTTTTTGATGGTGATTTGATATTAAAGCATTTTTATCAAATATTGACGAATCTTCATAAATAGTTTAAATTTATTTAAAGTATTAACAAAAATTAATATTTGTAAAAACTAGGACGAACAGGACCTTTCGATCCCGGTTTTTTCGCCCCCAAGAACCTAGAGAACCTACGGAAGGAAAATCAGGTATGTCACGCGTTTTAAACCCCCGGCAGAAGTGTCTTTTTAGTCTCATCACTCTCGGCGCCTTGCTTTGCTCTACCCCTACGTGGGCGGCAGGCAAAAAGAAGCCGTCGGCTCCGCCAGCGGGAGGAGGCTGCAGCACTGATCCTAGCCAGTACACCACTCCCAATCCCGTCCGCAAAGTCTTGCTCAAGCCCGTAGGCACCAAGGCCTTTAATATGCCTAACGGATCTCGCGTCGATCTCACCGCAGACTTGGATGCCATCTTCATCACCGCTGTTGCCAACTCGACCGGGTTTTCGCCAACCGCTGCTTCCGGAGATCCCAACGGAGGCAACGATCCGTGCGGCACTCACCTCGAGGTGCGCGGCGCAATCACCACTCTTGAGCTCAACGCTTTCGAGGCCGGTATCAACTTTGGTTACACTCCTTCGGGCGAGACCGCGACCTCCGACAGCCTCAAGGTCAAAAGCAACGTGCGAGTGGGAACGATCGCTATGGATTTTAGTGTGTGGCAATGCACGGCGGGCGTTTGCGCGGCCGTGGGGGCCGCAACCTCAAGCGCTCTTACTGCAGGCGTTAGTCTTTCGCTTCAGATCGACTTCGGTTCAGTTAACACTTCGCCGGATCTCGTCTACAACACGCCTCTCGGGGGTATTCTTCGTGGCATCATGAATGACGGCCTCAAGTCGCTCTCCAATGTGCCTCGCCTGAGTGAGTTGACGTGGACGGCGCGCGTGCGAGAGTCGATTCCTGAAACCGGCATCTTGATCTTCGATGCCGGTGCGCAATCGCGCATCGGAACAAATCAAGCGTTCACCGTCTATGCGCCGACGGCGTCGAGTGGCATTTGCGGCGTCTTCAAAGAGATGGCGCGCGTTCACACCACGCAAGTAGGAACCGTATCGAGCACGGCGATCATCGATGAGGCCCTCGACAATCGCGGAGTTCAAGAGGGCGACGTGGTCATGGTGAGAGCTACCGGGAAACGCTAATCATGCTTTTCGAGGTTAGGGCTTGGGTGGGCGCCATCGGCGCTCACTCAGGCCGCCCCTCTAAGAGGGGAGAGCCAATGCCACGTCGGACCCCTGGTGCTGCGAGGCAATTGTTCGTTTTATCGTTTCGCTCTATCGCGGTTCTCTTCATTGCTTTTATCTTCGTGACCCCTGCGAGCTTCGCCGCCGGAAAGCGGGCGCCGCAGCCCGCGCCCATCCATGGCAAAAAAGTCATCGCGCTCGCTCCCGTTGCACGCGTTCAAATCGAGATGCCCGATGGATCGTTTCATGATTTTGGAAGCGATTTTCAGGCGAGCATGACCACCCAGTTATTTAAGAGTGGCCGTTACGTGGTCTCCGATCTTCCTCATGTGATGCCCAGAGATCAGGCTCAGTCAGCTCTCGGGCTTATGGCGCGAAAACCTGGTTATGAATGGCCTGGCTCAGTGGTGCCCGCCGCAACCGTCCGCGTTCAGGTCGAGGCCATGAGTTTTCAAACCGGCAGTCGCGGCGAGCGGATGTTCTATGGGTTTAATGAGCGGTTTCGCACACCCTACAATAGCGGCTCAAACGACTATCCCAACGAGTTTCCGCTTCAAGCGCAAGCTCTCGACGGCGAGTCTTCTCAGTCCGCGGGTCCCAGTTGGTTTGGAAATAGTTTTGATCAACTGGGCGGTGCTGTTTTCGGTTCTCGCGCTGGCCTGGATCTGGGTGATGGCTTCTCGCTTGATGCACTTTTTGCTTACCTCAAAGTCAAATACGCTTCTTATCGATCGGAGCTTCACCTGCGCATCGATATCGAGGCGCCTCTTGCTGGCCGAAATGAGTATCGATTGGTTCAGGTCTACGGACATGGGTTCTTCTTTGACGTTGCTGGAGGTTATGACCGGTACTCGGCCGGTATTCGTGTGGCGAGAAGGGACGCCATGGGGCAAGCCCTCAAAAAAGCGATCGCCGCAGCCTATGGAGCGATCGACCGCGCGGTGTCGGATCTGCCGCTCACCGCTCGCATCGACTCTGTGTTGCCGGATGGGACTCTTTTGATTGGAACCGGGCCCGCGGCAGAGGGCGTGCCCGGCACTCGTTATGAGCTCGTCGATCATCCTGCCCCTGTGGGGCCCTGGATCGAAATCAATGAGAGCGTGAATGTCGGTGCCATCGCGCGCGGAATCGCCGGAACCGATCCCGAAAGCATGAGCTGGATCCAGCCTGGAATGATTTTGCGCGAGTATCGGCAAGAAAGTGAGCAGCCTTCGCAAATGAGCCTCTCAGCCCTCACTGGCGCTCAGGGTTTTGCGGCGCTGTCTGGCGGTCCCGTCGCGCTCCCCATCGATCAACCTCAGAAAGAGGTCCCGCTCGCCGCTACCGAGTCGATCGAGTTGCCTCCATTCAATGTGCCTAGGCCCGACCTAGATGGACTTGTTCCAGAAATGAGCCGTTTTAAGGCCTTTTTGAAGAGTCTTGCCGAGATTCTCGTGCTCCCTTACCGTGTGTGGCGCTATTCCAGCTATGATCGCACTTATGCAGCCGTTGCGGATCCTGATTCAGAGGGCTCGACTCCCTGGCTTAACCGCGCGCTCACTCAGCGTTGGGCAAAAAAAATTGGGCTCACTCGCGCGATTCAGAGCCATGCTCTTCCTCGTCAAGCCATCGTGGCCGTCATCGACAGCGGCATCGATTACGATCATTCTGCGCTCCACTCTCACCTATGGCTCAATCCCAAGCCGCAAGCCTGGGATGGCGGAGTGGCACTCAAGAAGGATCGCTACGGCTGGGATTTTATCTCCGGCGACTCACGGCCCTACGATGATGGATATCACGGAACAGAGGTCGCAAGTTTGATTGCGGCGGTCTCGCCGTCTGCGAAGCTTATGGCGCTCAAGGTGTTCAATCCGTGGGGCGTCACTAGTTCCGCGGCCCTGAACGGTGCCTTTGTCTAC
>CAZGCK010000145.1:0-7647 GCA_964524175.1 uncultured Bacteriovoracaceae bacterium
TTCAATGAGCATCTCAACTATCACGAGAATCTCAATCGCAGGGGCTATCACATGAGCACGGATACCGCGGCCAAGGTGCCTCAACGAATGGGGGCTTTTCTCATCATTTCGCGCTAATCTCGATTGCATGGCTACTCCGCCACTCAAAGAAGGCGAAGATTATTACTTAGACGAGCAAGGGAACCTGGTCTTTACCGAGCGCTATCATCTCAAGCGTGGCTTTTGCTGCGAGAGTGGATGCAGGCACTGTCCGTGGCAATTCCCAGATCAGGGTCCGAAGTCATCCATTGGATTTGCTGGCTGAGTCCTCTGGGATGGTCGTAGCTCTTGGGCATGCGTGCAGTTGAGGTCCGCCAAAAAAATCGGGCCTTGATCGTTCCTTAAGGTTGCGTTCAACGAGATAATCCAAACTTCACGCGATGGATTGTCCTTTGTAAGGATCAGCTGAACGTCGTTTACCTTTGACTTAGAGGTCTTATAGTTGCCGGCATACTTAAGAGGAGGCGAAATACCTGGCGCTGAAAGCTTCAGAACCATTCCTTCCTCTGGCGAAATCTTAAAGCACTCATTGTCTAGAAGGTCTTTGGTTAGCTGTATGAACTCTCCCTGCAGGCGCATTCTGTAAGTGAAGAGAGGCAATCCCTCAAAGCTGTCTTCGGTGCTTGGCTGGCGTTCAACGATGACCGCTGGGTGGCCTTGCCGGTCGGTGCAATTCACGACTTCATCCCAAGCATGTGAGAGTGGGCTGAAAGCCCATAGTGACATTCCAAAGGCGACAAATGGGAGGGGTTTAAACATCATGCAAGGCCTCTTTCTTTGTAGCGTTTTATTGCGCTGCGTCTTATAAATCAAGACCTAAGAAGTCAGCCATTGGGGTGTCGGCAAATAACATTGATATTAAGTGCTTATGGGATTCATCGTCCCTAACCATTTCCTGACATAACCCTAAAAAACGATGTACGGACAGGCATCATAGTGTGCGCCAACTCGAATAGGAGATTTGCCCATGAAAACCAAAGTTTTGCCGATTTTGAGCGGCTTGGCCCTGATTGCATCGCTCCCAGTATTGGCAGCAGCCACCCCCGTTCAGCTCACGGGTGCGGGAGCAACGTTTCCTTATCCCGTCTATTCTAAATGGTTCTCTGAATACCAGAAGACCGACGGAACCCAGATCAATTACCAGTCCGTCGGAAGTGGTGCTGGCATCAGTCAGTTCATACAGAAGACAGTCGACTTTGGCGCGAGTGATGCTCCGATGTCCGATGAGCAACTTGCAAAGGCCGGCAGAGCTGTCCTTCACATTCCTACGATTCTGGGCGCGGTCGTGGTCACTTACAACCTGACAGAGCTAACCGGCAAGACCCTTAAGTTATCGCCAGAAGTGCTTGCGGATATCTTCTTGGGAAAAATTGCTAAGTGGAACGATCCGCGTCTCACAGCTCTCAATGCTGGCCTGGCGCTTCCGGACACGGCGATCCTAGTGGCTCACCGTTCAGATGGTAGCGGCACTACAAGCATTTTTACCGACTATTTAACTAAGGTCAGCCCTGCCTGGAAGGCAGGTCCTGGCAAAGGCACCGCTGTCAACTGGCCGACTGGCTTGGGTGGCAAAGGCAATGAAGGCGTCACTCAGCTCGTGAAGCAAACTCCAGGAGCCATCGGTTACGTTGAGTTGATCTATGCGGCGAGCCAAAAGCTACCGGTCGCATCCATCCGTAACAAGGCGGGCACGTTTGTTGAGCCAAGCCCAAACTCAGTGACGGCTGCTGCTGAAGGCTTCATCAAAACGATGCCCGCTGATATGCGAGTTTCGATCACTGATGCCGAGAGCAAAGCTGCTTATCCCATTTCTGGCTTTACCTATCTCCTTGTGACTCAGGACCAAAAAGCTGCGGGTCCTAAGGGCAAGGCGATCGTGCAATTCTTGAAATGGGCAATGGTCGACGGCCAAAAGTTGATCGATGGCTGGAACTCAGCGAAGGAAGAGTCGGCAGCGAATCCTCGCGGCTACGCTTCTTTGCCGAAACCACTCGTGAAAAAGATCGAAGCGAAGATCGCTTCGATCCTGACTCAGTGAGGTAGGCTGTGAATATTGCGCGACGCCGGGATGTGCACCTGGGAGATCGAATTTTCGCTAACTCAGTTAGGGGCATGTCCCTGGCGATCGCGCTGCTTCTTGTTTTGATCTCGTATTTTCTCTGGAAGACTGCGGCCCCCGCTTTCTCTAAATTTGGGTTTTCGTTTTTGACTCAATCGACGTGGGATCCCGTGCAGGATGTCTATGGTGCGCTTCCTGTTATTTTTGGAACCGTTGTCAGCTCTCTGATTGGTGTCTTTATCGCGGCACCGCTCAGTGTAGGCATTGCACTCTTTCTCAACGAAATAGCGCCTAGGCGCGTTTCTGAAACCGTGGGCTTCTTGGTGCAGATGCTTGCGGCGATTCCGAGCGTCGTTTACGGGCTCTGGGGTGTTTTTGTGCTGGCTCCTTGGCTGCGGACAACGGTTGAGCCCATTTTGGGCAAAACACTTGGCTTTCTGCCTTTGTTTCAGGGACCCCCCTACGGGGTGGGCATGTTGGCGGCAGGGATCATACTTGCGATCATGATCACACCCACGATTTCTTCGATTACACGAGAGGTGTTTAAGGCTGTGCCTCGCGGTCAGCGTGAGGCAGCGCTCGCTCTCGGTGCGACTCGTTGGGAGATGATGAGGATTGCGGTTCTTCGTAGCTCGCGGACAGGAGTTATGGGCGCGGTCATCCTGGGATTAGGGCGTGCGCTTGGCGAGACGATGGCAGTGACCATGGTTATCGGCAATCGCGCGGCGATCTCGGCATCGCTATTTGCTCCCGCGCAAACTATGGCGAGTGTATTGGCCAATGAATACGCCGAGGCTACAAGTGAGATGCACTTGTCTGCTCTCTCGGCCATTGGGTTGAGCTTGTTTCTTGTAACGTTTCTGCTGAACGGCGCGGCGCGCGTATTTGTGTGGCGCTTGACTCGGACTAAGGGAACGGTTTGATGTCTAAACCGGAGGCAGGTGTCATGAGTTTGGGAAACCTCAATCAGCCCACTTCTTCAAATAGCGGTCTGCTAGGGCGATCCCAGTTATCGCAGGCGATCGCGCTTCGCTTTCGTCGTCGCAAGATCGTGAATGCGTTGATGTGCGGACTGCTCGCTTTAGCTGCGGCAGTTGCGCTCCTGCCTTTGCTCAGCGTGTTTCAATACGTCGTGGCGCAAGGGTGGCCGAGCCTCAATAAGGCCTTCTTTACAGAGCTCCCCAAGCCCGTAGGCGAGGTGGGGGGCGGCATGGCCAATGCCCTGGTGGGCACGCTCGAGTTGGTTGCATTGGCCTCCGCGATCGGCATCCCATGGGGGATTGGCACAGGCCTTTATCTTTCAGAGTATGGAAAGGGCCGGCTGGGAGACACGGTTCGATTCTTCATCGATATCCTAGCCAGTATTCCTTCGATCATCATTGGCCTCTTCGTTTATACGATCGTGGTTATGCCAATGAAGCGGTTCTCCGCACTCGCCGGCGGAATTGCGCTAGGCATTTTGATGGTACCTACTGTGGCGAGAAGCTCAGAAGAATTGCTTAAACTGGTGCCCACCCATATCCGCGAGGCTGGTCTTGCACTGGGCTTGCCGCGATGGAAAGTCTCGTTGCGAATTGTTTTGAAGGGCAGCTTGGGTGGGATCATGACCGGAGTCATTCTCGCTGTGGCCCGTGTCGCAGGCGAGACTGCCCCACTCCTTCTCACCGCTCTGAACAATCGTTTTTGGCCGAGTGGACTTGATCAGCCTACCGCTTCATTGCCCGTTCAGATCTATACTTATGCGATTAGCCCGTACGAAGATTGGCACGCTCAGGCGTGGAGCGGAGCCCTTGTGTTGGTGCTTCTCGTCTTTGCCGTGAACTTGGCCACGCGACTTATCCTCAGACCGCAAACTGCAGGGAGCAGGGATTAATTCATGCCCATCATGGAAGTCAGCAAGCTGAATGCGTGGTTTGGAAAGTCCCACGCCGTTAAGGATGTGAGCTTGAGCTTTGAGCCTCATACCGTCACCGCAATCATTGGTCCGTCCGGTTGCGGTAAGTCGACGTTCATTCGTTGCCTCAATCGCATGCATGAAGAGGTGCCAGAAGCGCGCGCTGAAGGAAGCGTGGTTCTCGAAGGCAACGATATTTATGGAGCCGGTGTTGACCCTGTGAGTCTGCGTCGTCGCATCGGGATGGTGTTTCAAAAACCCAATCCGTTTCCTTCGTTTAGCATCTTCGAAAATGTCACAGCGGGCCTCAAGCTTGCGGGTATTCGTCGCAAGAGTTTTTTGAAGGAAATCGCGGAAAAGAGCTTGCGCCAAGCAGCCCTTTGGGATGAGGTGAAAGACAAGCTGAATGCGCCAGGAACCAGTCTTTCTGGTGGTCAGCAGCAACGGCTTTGCATCGCACGCGCCTTGGCTGTCGAGCCTCACGTTCTTCTTATGGATGAACCGACGAGCGCCCTCGACCCGATTTCGACTGCCAAGATTGAGGAGCTGATGACGGAGCTTCGCAAGGATGTGACCGTGATCATCGTGACCCATAACATGCAGCAAGCGGCGCGAATTTCTGATCGCACCGCATTTTTCTTGATGGGCGAGCTTGTCGAGGAGGGCGAGACCTCTAAGCTCTTTACCGCACCCAAGGAGAGCCGCACTGAAAGATATATCACTGGGAGGTTCGGTTGAGCGAGACGTCGTTGGAAATCAGTCTGCGCGAGCTCAAAGAGCAGCTTTTGAGCATGGCCGGCAACGTCGAACGCGCAATCGAAAATGCAACGGAAGCCCTGCTCGAGTACGATGCATCGAAGATCGCTACCGTCTTTGAAGTCGAGAAGAAGGTCAATGTTTCGCACAAGACGGTGGATGAGGGTTGCATCAAGCTCTTGGCGTTGCATCAGCCTTTGGCCGCGGATCTCCGCCTGATCGTAGCCACTCTCAAGATCAATACGGATCTAGAGCGAATGGGTGATCAGGCCGTCAATATCGCTCTCAATGCTGAACGTTATCTCAAAGATTCTCCACTCAAGCCTTTGATCGATCTTCCGAAGATGTCCGCAGAGGTCAGAACCATGGTGAAGCAATCGCTGGATTGCTTCGTTCAGAAGTCCGAATCATTGGCGCGCAACGTTCTTTCGCTTGATGATCAAGTAGATTCTCTAAAGAATAAAATCTTTAGAGATGTGCTCGACCATGTGAAGAGCAACCCCACGGACATTGAGCAGGGCTTGAACCTCATCTTGATCGCGCGCAATCTGGAGCGCATCGGCGATCACGCGACTAACATCGCAGAAGACGTGATTTATGCCATTTCTGGCGAAGACATCAGACATTCACCTAGAACCTAAGACGATCGAGGAGTCGCTCATATGACCGAAAAAGCTAAGGTCCTCTTGGTAGAAGACGAAGCCGATGTTCGCGAATTGATGCTTCTGCACCTCAAGCGTGAAGGGGTAGAAGTACAAGCTGTCGAAGATGGCGAGGAAGCGCTCAAGCTCCTTCAATCAGGTCACTACGATCTCGTGGTATTGGACTGGATGCTGCCTGGCCTGTCAGGGCTTGAGATCTGCAAGCGCATCCGTCAGCAAGGCTTCATCCAGAATCAATCTCCGCTACCGGTATTGATGGTGACGGCTAGGGCGGATACCTCCGATATCGTGATCGGCTTGGAGATGGGTGCGGACGATTACATCACTAAGCCATTTGAGATCCCAGTTTTTCTGGCGCGTGTCAGGGCCTTGATTCGTCGCTCTTTGTTTCAAAAGGATACGAGCTCGGGCGAAAGGTTTCAGGTGGGCGAGTTGGTCTTGGATGTTGAGGCTCATCGCGTAACTTGTCAGTCGCAAGAGCTCGACCTGACGCCATCTGAGTTTAAGCTACTATCGGCTTTGATGAGCAATCAGGGGCGCGTGCTTTCGCGCGAGCGCTTGATCGACCTAGTTCAAGGTCAAGGGGTAGCGGTCGTGGATCGCGCGATCGATACCCACATCTTTGGCCTTCGCAAGAAGCTTGGGTCCTGTGCGGACGTGGTTGAGACTATCCGCGGGGTCGGCTACCGCGTGAGTGGTTCTTAAACTTCGTGCCGACGCAGGAAAAAACCAGATTTCCTTGGCAGATATTCACTCGAGTCGTGCTGACTCAGTCGATCCTGGTTTTGGTGATCATCGGTATCTCGGGTCTTGCGACAAGACACTTCTTTAAAAAGAGGTTTATCGAGCAAACGCGCACATTGCTTGTCGATGCGGCTCATGTCTTGTCTGATGACCTTAGGTCTGTTGAGTCCACGACGGATCTTTCGGGTTGGTGCTCGCGGCATAAGCTTGATAGCTCGTTGAGGGTCATGGTGTTTGGCGAGGACGGTCAGCTCGTTTGCGACGGACACTTGGGAGCGCAAAAAATTGAGGCCTCAGTCATCGCTCGCATGAGCGGCTTATCGGAGCAATACAGCGTTGTCCTTCATGACGATACGCTTTTTGTCTCGCACTGGATTGCTGACCGGGCGCTCGTTTTGCGTGCGGGCGTGAGGCTTACGCAGCTTAAAGAGAGTCTGCGCGTTCTGGATACCGCGATGGCGGTATTCTTAGTGTTGATCGCTGCGACGCTCGGATCGTTCGCGGTTTGGTCGGGGCGAATGCTGGTTTTCCCTATAGGGCGCCTTTTGGTGAAAACGCAGAATGTTCTACAAAATGCAGGGGGAGAGGGGGCTCAATCAGGGCTTCTCGGACCTATGGATGCCTTGCGCGACGAGGGTTTTGGCGAATGGTCAGAGCTTGAGTCTTCGATCGATGACATCCGCAAAGATTTGATGGCCAAAGCAGAGAGCCTCAATGTCGAGCGCGAAGAACTTGCCACTCTGATGGCGGCTATCTCGGATGCGATCCTTGCAGTCGACCTAGAAGGCAAACCTTTGTTTTTTAATTCTCGCTTTGCGTTGATCTTCGGCAATCAAGAGGCTTTGAGTGCTCGCAACGTCAGGCTTTGGGAGATGTTCAGGGTTCCGGAGATTCTTGAGGCGTTCAAGAGCGCATTGGACTCCGGCAAAACGGGGGGCGTAAAAGCCGTCTCCTTTGAAAAAGAAGGCGATAGCAAGCGCTTCTTCTCGGTGTCAGTGTCTCCTCTCCGCAAGCAGAGCGGAGAGATCTATGGGGCAGTGGGGATTTTTCACGATGTCACCGACCTCAAGGGCGCCGAGCAGATCCGCATCGATTTTGTCGCTAACGTTTCTCATGAGCTTCGTACACCGCTGACCTCTATTAAAGGCTATACCGATACGCTCCTGATCGATGTTCAGGATGGTCGACCCGTGACCAAGGAGTTTTTGGATATTATTTCTCGCAACGTAGATCGCCTGATGAACTTGATTCGCGACTTGCTGGACCTCTCGTCGCTGGAGTCGACAGATGTTTTGCACAAGACATCGATCAGTGCGGCGGAGATCACTTCGCGCGTAGTGAGGCAGCTCCAGGGAGCCTTTGAAAGCAAGAAGCAGAAAGTGACCGAAGAGGTCTCTGCGGCCCTCGTGATGGCGGATTCAAGGCGCGTTGAACAGGTGCTCGTTAACCTGCTCGAGAACGCCAATAAGTACACCCCCGCAGGTGGAGAGATC
>CAZGCK010000146.1:0-5085 GCA_964524175.1 uncultured Bacteriovoracaceae bacterium
ACAGTAGATGCCTCGACGGGTGCCGTGACGTATACAGCGCCTTCAAAAGGTTCTAGCTGCGTAGTGAGGGTGAAGGCCAACGACGGAGCGCTTAGCTCTACAGGCACTTCGTCCTCGACCATCACCGCCCTGGGTGAAGCCACGATTCGGGCTCTTCCGGCTCCTTCTGCTAATAACTCGGTGCCCTCAACTAACAACTGCGCCGGAACCCCAGCGTTGACGATTACAGAAGCCGGCTTTACGTACTCGACAGAATGTAAAGCGATTGATGTGTCGTGTGCTGGAGTTCAGTACGACGCGACGGCTGTGTTGTTGATTTATACGCCTACCAGTGAAGCAGTCAAAGGGACTGTGATTTTGGGTACCGGCGGGGGTGGAACTTCTCTCTATGAGCAAGGATTCGTGCCTCCCGAACATGCAAGAGACAATTTAGTAGTGGGTCTTTTGCAGGATGGATTTCGCGTCGTACAAAGAGCTTGGTACAGCGGTGGAGCCAACCGACTCAATTGGACTCATCCTGTGACTGGCTTCAACAGCAATGGCTGGGTTGTAGGACCTGGTGGGATGAAAAATCTGGCGTGTCGATATGCCACATTAGCGCGTAAGGTTTACGACACTTATCACAAGCCTACGAACTCAGATAAGCCGTTCTGTATTTCGGGCAATAGTGGTGGATCAACCGAAGTGTCCTACGCCATGGCGACCTATGGAGCAGGGGAGTACGTCGATATGGCCTTGCCTACGGGAGGACCTCCGATGGCTCGTCTTGACTATGCCTGCATGGGGCCACAGAGAACTCTGACTGGCGGCACTGTGGTTGGAAGCAGCAGCTACCTAACCAAGTTGCAGGAGCAAGCCTATCTTTCGCTATTGCCTTCGAGTTTTGTTCGAGGGACTGCGGGCAGCCTCCAGGTTTTGGATCTTTATCCCGGCGTGCCTTTTGTTCCAACGACTCCGTCCACTTATCAAGACACAAGATACTACTTAGCTAACCACTCGATGGGATGGGCCGTTTATGATGGAGCCTACCAAGATGGGGTAAATGCCTGCTACCTCCAGACTCACACGCCGACAGTGAATCCGGCGATGGAAGCCACTTGGTATCAAGACAGCATTCTTTCGTCTGATGCTGTGCTTAGCTATCCCAACACAGATATGCGATTCTTAATTGGTGCTAACGAGGTAGGGCTCGAAGTTCCGTTCAGCAATCTGTATTACCAAAGCATCACGAGCGACAGAAAAGCCAAAGCGGTAGTGGCGGGTGCCAATCACGAGATTGGAAACACTGCTGCAGGAGCCACGGCCGTTAAAGAGGCTATTATTCAAAACTGCAAAAAATACCATTGAGCCGGAAGCCGTTATCGCGAGATTACCCGGGCGTTACCCCGAGTAAAAATCCAGGCAACCCCTCAAAAACAGAAAAGGCCGAATCCTCATTGGATTCGGCCTTTTATTCTGGTGAGTCGTGACGGAGTCGAACCGTCGACCCATACATTAAAAGTGTATTGCTCTACCGACTGAGCTAACGACTCACCTACAGAAAACGTCCCATGTGGGATGAAAGCCTTGGGTACCAAAGACCCACCTCGGGCGCAAGTCTCTCTTGAAAGTTACATGCCGAAAGGATCGCGAAGGACCATTGTTTCCTCGCGTCCGGGACCGGTGCTCATGAGGACGATGGGTACTCCCAGGGAGTCTTCGATGTATTTCATGTAGGAGCGAAGCTCTTCGGGCAAATCGGCCACGTTTCGCACCCGTTTTGCATCAAACGTGGGCCAGCAGGGTAGGACATCGTAAACGGGCTCAACGCGTTCTAGATCTTCAACGCAGGATGGCAGATCGTAAAGACTCGTGCCGCCCAGGCGATACGATGTGCAGACTTTGATGTGATCAAAGCCTTGAAGGACATCGGCCTTCATAAGCGCAAGGCCGGTCAGTCCATTCACTTCGACCGCGTATTTGAGCGCCACGAGATCGAGCCAACCCACGCGCCGCGGACGACCCGTGGTAGCGCCAAATTCAGCACCGATCTTACGGATCTTGTCGGCGGTCTCCTGTTCGGGGGTGCCGTCCATTTCGCTTGGGAAAGGTCCGGTGCCCACGCGAGTCGTGTAAGCCTTGGTGATGCCGATCACTTGAGAGACAGCATGTGGCCCCACGCCTGCTCCTGTCATGGCTCCGCCAGAGACCGTATTGGAAGACGTGACGAACGGGTAGGTGCCGTGGTCGACATCAAGCAGAGTGCCTTGTGCGCCTTCGAACAAGATGGGGCGTTTCTGTTTGAGCGCGGTAACCAATGTCCCGCGGACATCAGAGACAAAAGGCTTCAATCGCTCGCCCAGCTTGAGGCACTCTTGATAGGTCGTCTCTAAATCGATGGTCGGCGCATTGAACAGATGCTGGAGCAGGGTATTTTTTTCTTCGACCGCGCGCTCCAGTTTGGAGTGGAGGAGTTGAGGGTGGAGCAGGTCCACGACTTGAATCCCTCGGCGAGCAACTTTGTCTTCATACGCTGGACCGATGCCGCGCACGGTGGTGCCGATCTTGCCGCCGCCTTTTGAGGCATGCTCTTCGCGGAGGCGGTCAAGCTCCCGATGGTAGGGAAGGATCACATGCGCGCGCTCGCTGACTCGGACCGCTTCATGAGGAGCAGCGTGACTGAAGACTCCGGCCGCTACCAAAGAATCCACTTCCTGAAAAAAAACGGTGGGATCGAAAACGACTCCGTTCGCGATCAAACAAATCTTGCCGGGATGCAGGATCCCGCTGGGGATGAGGTGAAGCACGGTCTTCTTGCCATTCACCACGAGCGTGTGGCCCGCATTGTTTCCGCCCTGATAGCGAACAATGTATTCAGCACGGGCGCCGTACAGATCGACCACCTTGCCTTTGCCCTCGTCTCCCCACTGTGCACCAACGACTGCTACGTTCATTGAACCTCCGCGAGTACGCGTTGTACTGCCGCGACACCCTTGCCGTACTCAGCGGGGTATCCAAATTTCTTAAGTGTCATCTCGAGCGCCGAGATTACAGTGACGATGTCAAACGGGCCACAATAGCCAAAGTGCGAAAGGCGCAAGATTTTGCCGTCAAGCTCGTCTTGTCCGCCGACGATGGTAACGCCCAGTTGATCGCGCATATGTTTGACGATCTTTTTGCCGTCTAGGTGAGTCGGTAGCTTAACGGCAGTTACTGCGGCTGATGGCATTTTGCTCGCGAGAAGTTCGAGCCCTAGAGCCAGGACTCCGGAGCGCGTGGCGCGCGCCAAGAGCTCGTGCCTGGCAAAGACGTTTTGTAGGCCTTCTTCTTCCATTATTTTGAGGCTCTCTCTGAGTCCCACGATGAGCGAGATTGCCGGTGTCCATGCAGTTTGATTCTTGAGCAGGGTTTTGCGCTCACGAGCGAGGTCAAAGTAATACTTGGGGAGGTCTGATTGCGCTTGAGCTTGCCAAGCTTTCTCGCTGAGCGAGATCATCGCGAGGCCCGGGGGGATCATAAAGGCTTTTTGCGAGCCTGTGATGAGAACGTCGATGCTCCAGTCGTCCATGGGCAGATTAAACACGCCAGCCGCCGTGATCGCATCGCAGACCGATAGCATTCCTGCTCGGCGCGCGATCTGGCAGATTTCTTTGACAGGCATCGCAGCGCCCGTCGAGGTTTCTGAAGCTTGGAAGAGAATCGCGCGTGCCGAAGGATTGGCTTTGACGACTTCTTGAAGCGCTTGAGGTTCAATTGAGTCACCGGGCTCAAGCTTGATCTCGATCGGGTTGAGTCCGTAAGATCGAGCGATCTGGCCCCAGCGCTCACCAAACTTGCCGCCGTTCACGGTGATGACGGCGTCGCCCTTTTTGAATAGGTTGCAGACGGTTGCGTCCATCGCTCCGGTGCCGGTCGCTGTCAGGAGTAGGACGTCTTGCTTGGTCTGAAACACTCGTTTCAATCCAGCCTTGACGTCTTCAAAGATCGTTTCAAAAGCTGGGGTGCGGTGATGGATGATCGGCAAACTCATCGCCGCGAGCACAGGCTCAGGAATCGGGGTAGGTTCCGGCGTTAGGAGGTAGATTTTCCGCATGGGGGAAACATCTACTTTTTTGCGGCGTGTTGTCAACGCGGCACCCACGGTAAGCTAAAAAAGCCGTAGCGCGTTAGATGCCTGTCTTTTTGGGTCTACCTCACCATTGACCATTGCTCAATTTGTCCGCCCGATTCGGACACGCTTTTAGCGTCGTAGATTTCAAAGACTTCGATCCCGGCAGCCCCTCCAAAACCAGCAAGAATTGCCCCTGTCGTCGCTTGCACTGAGGCTCCGCTTCCTGCTCCGGCAGAGACATGACCTCCAAGTAAGAGAGCGACTTTTGCGCCTGCACCTCCCCAAGTGCCAATGGCGGGGATGAGGGTGGGGCTCACCACAGAAAGTACAAACCACTCTTGGATAGCATACATCAATCCTGGACCGAAGGTCTGAATCAAGAACCGGTATTCTTCTCCTCTCGACTGACATATGCCCTGGATGCGACCATAGACTCCAGCGTGCCAGCCGTCCCCCTCATTAGAACGGCAGGTAAAGACATGCGTGTAATAAAGGTCTCTCTTAGCTGGCTCTTCAAAGCAAACTCCAGATACGATTGATTTGAGTTTGAAGGCGACATACTTTTTGAGCCATGCCATTTCGGTTTTGTAAATCCTGCCTGGCAGCTTTGTTTGCTCAAGTCCGAGTTTTTTGAGCTGATCAGAGGGTTGTACCGCCTTACTGATAAACGAACTGCCCTGGGTTGGGTGCCTGCTTGCGTTGGCCCAATGAGCATAGGTTGGTGTGATCAATTGTGTGGAGCCAGATCGAACGAGAGTTGCGTACGAACTTTCGATAGCGTTTTGAACCATCTTGTCTCCGAAACCTGGACGGAAGTTGGCTCCGTCGTTAAGTTGATCGCCTAGAAGAATCAGCGCGCGCTGGGCGTTTGCAATCTGCGTGACGCAAAGTTCGGATTTGCACATACCAATTAGTTTGAGAAGCGCAGGGTTCACTTGGCTAAAAAGCTCCAGCAGTGAGGTGTAGGTCGTAGCGAACTTGATCGAGTACGAGTC
>CAZGCK010000146.1:5095-6997 GCA_964524175.1 uncultured Bacteriovoracaceae bacterium
TCTTTGCCTCCTTCTTGATCGATGAGTCCCTCGAGTGCGGCCCTTCGGTAAGCAATCATGCGCAGGTCGATGAGTTTCTTGCTGCCACTGACGAACATGTCAGTGATGACATCTACAGCGTCTTGGATCACCTTTTCGTCTCCCGCTACGAAAAGATCGTTGATGTCGACAGATACAGGTGGAAGGTGGGGTAGGCCCCTAAGCTCCTCTTGAACGCGAACAGCATCTTCGGGGCGGACCTCGATGGAGAACTTGGCATCGATCTGGCCTGTGACGGTAACGAGCGGATCCGAAGCGTGGGCTTGGCTGCTTGAGAGTGCAAGGCTTAGAAATGCTAACTTAGAGATGTAAGACAGAGTTTTTGCTTTTGTATTTGTTAAGTTTTTCATCGTCTTCTTTCTTTATAATTTAAAAATAATTTAAAATTATTTTTACTGATTTTATTGAGCGAGGTTTGGTCTATCTTCGCGGGCTTTGAATGATGGTGCGGTGCGAATGATCGTTGCCATTTCGCTGTACCCTATCTGGTGGGCTCTTTGGGCGATTGGCTCCAGATCGAAGAATCCAAATGGATAACCAGCCAGTACGCTCTTTGCCGCAGGGATCTGATTGAGCAGCGCGAACTGGTTGAGGATCTTGACGGCCCGAGCATGCGTTTTCACCGCGTCGTTGCTGACAGCACGAGGGCCGCTCCCAGGCGTAAAGTCGTAAGTAAAACCAGGCTGTGAGGCAATTTTTGCTGCTAGGCTAAACTGCTCCGCGGCGATTGCGTAGTCGAATGCGACGAATCCGTTGGAGTCCTGCTGATTGACGTCTGTTCGAGGGTCAGCGAGAACTGCATCAATGCACTCCGGGCAGACTCCTGCTCGTTTTTGGATTAAGGTCCACATCAGTGCGTTCGTGCCGTTCCAGAAGAGCGCAGGATTGGCTCCCTGCTCGAGAATAGCTTGGGCGATCGTTGGGTTTTTGGCTTGTAGTGCGAAGAAAAGCGCCGGCACCCCTTCAATCATGGCTTTGGCGCTGACTCGCTTGGTGGTCAGCAGCTCCGAGGCGAAGGCGTTGCTCTCTTTCGTGTTGAGCACAGTGAGTCGAGCAAATGCGGATCGCAGGGTAGTCTGCGAAGCGGCTGGAGCAAGAATCCGGGCCAGATCAATTCGTCCCTTAAGAATCAATGCGTTCTCGAGAGTGACGTATCCCGAGATATCGTTGGCCTCGACCAAAGCATTGGGATCAGCTCCTAGGTCGAGAAGAAAGTCTAGTTCAACACCATCCAGCTCGCTATCCAGTAGCTTGAGCAGGATATGATTGATGGCAGCTGTTTGCGAGGTGCTGCCGTTAGGTGAAGGTGTAGACCAATCCAGAAGAACTTCGAGGATCGAAGGGTCAGCATTGGATCCAGCGATAGAGAGCAAGGAGCCCGCTCCATAGTCAAACGAGGGATTGAGTCCCACGCTCAGGGCTTGCTTCAGAGCGTGAGGATCCGCTGCATGGATCGCTGAGAGCGCTTTTGAAAAGTAAGGGTCTAAAAACAATCGGATGGAGTAGAGGTCTCCCGCCCAAAGCTGATTATTCAGCAAGGGCATGCCTATAGAATTGATGGCTCCAAGCCGCTCTTTAGGGGATTTGGATCGATCCAGGAGAGTGGTGACGCCCATACGTGCCGCATCGAGGTTGGTCGTGTCCGAGATGATCTGTACATCGTTCTCGGTAATGAAAAGGCTGAACTGCTGAGAGTTTCTGCGCTCTTTGTACGTCAGGGCTACTCCTTTCGTCAGGCTGCGAAGCTTTTCGTTGCGGCGCCAGATATAAGGCGGTTCCCATTCCATCGGAATGAAGCTGTGACCGGCTTCGTGAATCAATGTCATCGCTCGATCTAGCGACGGCATGCGCATAAAAAGCTCG
>CAZGCK010000146.1:7007-7577 GCA_964524175.1 uncultured Bacteriovoracaceae bacterium
GACTTGGTGATTGAGGCGAATCGCGACCATGCGCTTTTGTCGTTTAGGTTTGCTCAACCAAGGAATAATCTCCGAGCCGTCACGGGTATAGATGATGGGTAGTCTTCGCAGCTCGTCCGTGGGGATCTGCGTGAGGTTCGCTGTTTTGCAGAATTTAAGCTTGGCGATCTCGCGATCGTAAGCTCCTGCGAGGTACCAATGGGCTTTAGTTAGTTCTTGAAGGATTGGCTTGAGTAGAGGTGTTTGCGCTGTGATCTCCTCAGATCCCACCCAATCACATACCGTTTTGTCGACCAGATCGCGCAGTCTTGGGTAGCGATTGGGGTCCACGACTTCTCCTCCTCCTCCGCGCGTGCCTGAGCCTCCCTCTCCTGCATGTGCCGCCGCAGGGGCCGCAATCGTAGTGAGTAGAAGTAGGCCGATCCATTTTTTTGAGTTTCGCATTTTCATATTACTTTTCCTTTTTTACTGTCGAGAGGGGCTGATGATTGGGTTGATTGAGCCTGAAGCACTGAACGCTAAGCTGGTAGACGTCGCGCCTCTGAGGCGAAGCGCGAGCGAGTTTCTGCA
>CAZGCK010000147.1:0-742 GCA_964524175.1 uncultured Bacteriovoracaceae bacterium
AGCAGTGTTTTTCGCAGAGTTTTTATTTCTGCAAGTTCAGAGCGCGCCATGGCATCAAGCATGTGCTGTAGAGCTACCTTTGCACGCTCGAAGCCGCGGATTCGGTAGAAGCCGTGGAGGCGTTCTTTCCAGTTATAGAGTTCACTCATGGCGGGATACTTTTCTAAGTATTGGCGGATGTGTAGGCGCGAGAAGTAATCGAGTTTGTGGGAGCTCATGAGGAGGAGTTTTTTGGCTCTTAGATCTGCTCTTGTGCCCGCGATTTCTTTTCGGTGGCGCAGGAGATGCGGGCTGAGCAAGCGCAATACATGGAATTTATCGGCAACCACTTCGGCGTTGGGGAAAAATCCTTTTACAAAGTTTTTAAAGGGATCGCACATGTCAAGAGTAACGAAGCGTACGTTCTCTCTTCCTGCGATGTAGGCCAGTTGATGCTCGAGATCGGCGGCGGCCTTTCCATCGACGAGCTCCATTACTTTTTTTTTTCCTAGATCGACAACGATCGAGGCAAATTCGGTGCATCCGAGGTGGCGATTGCGGCGGAAGGAGTGCTCATCGATGCCAACAAAAGCCGGCCAAGAGAGGGTGCGAGATTTTCGGCGCAGCTCAAGCTGCTTGTAATAGGCTTGATATAAATAGCCGCTACTTACGCGGTATTGCCTACGCACGGCTTTGAGATCCGTGAAGTGCTCGCAAGCCCAGCGTAGGCTTCGCTCAAAGCGCTCGGTGAAGCGTTTCTTTT
>CAZGCK010000147.1:752-1809 GCA_964524175.1 uncultured Bacteriovoracaceae bacterium
CTCAGAGAAGAGGCGTTTACAGGGGCGGCGATAGAGCCTTCTTTTTCTGATCCAGAGGCTAACTTGATGGCCGCGGATAGGGGCATCTACGGCTTTCACCCAGCGATGATCGTGGGCCGCATTGGAGGGGGAGGCGCAAGAAGGGCAGAACTCAGTTTTAGGCTCTTTAAAGCAGTCGATGCGGGTGTAGCCGGGTCTCTCCTTCCACATGCGCAAGTATTTTAGTTCCGGGAGTAGTACGTAGTTTGCTAAGGTGTGATCGAGCATCTTGAGTTTCCTTTGGGTTCGTTTTGCTTCGCAACAAAATCGTACCGCTAAGATTCCAAGATGCTCTTTTGCTTTTCAGATTTAACGCTCAGCCTCCCACCTCAGAGCGGCAGGAGCCCCCCCACAACGGACCATGGATTCCGATGCGGATTGCATCTGCTTTGCTCCGTATCGTCTGCCGGACGCGCTACCAATCCCTCAGGAAAGAAAAGTTTCATCGCACGGTTGGCTATATCCGAATCTTGATCAAGGTAACCTTGGAGCGACTCCATCTTTTGTTTCAGAGCAAAGGACGTGAGGAAAGTCTTGTCCTCGCTCACCTGGCCGATGACTTGAAGCTCAGCTGTCACCGCTTGCTTTTCAGCTTCCTTCGCGACGAGCATATCGCGGATCGAGGTTGGCGCGGATGCGCCAGATGCCATGATGAACTGAAGAAGGTTCCCGATCTCTGTTTCGATTCCTTGAAGGCGAGATTGGAGGACTGTGGATCGCTGAGGTGCAGCTTTCAGCTTTTCCCGCATCAACTGATTGTAGCGATTCGTCGCCAGCTCAAGATGATGCGGATCAAAAAGAACTTCCTTTAACTTCGCAACTACAGCGGCATCTACTTTCTTTCTGGGCAACAACCGTCGATTGGAGCAGACAGAGCGATTCTTTCGGTGCGAGACGTAGCATCCGTAATAGCCATCACCCTTTCCACTAACTTGATATAAGGGACCGTTGCAGGAGTGACAGCGAAGCACTGATGAAAGTATTGCCTCGCAGTTTGCTCCAGCAACCTTTACCGATC
>CAZGCK010000147.1:1819-2103 GCA_964524175.1 uncultured Bacteriovoracaceae bacterium
AGCTCGTTCTTTCTCGGAGCTGACCGCCAAGGTACGTTTGCGAAGTCTATTTTGAGCGGCCTCCCACTTTTCACGCGGGACGATTGCAAGCTCGGGATCCACTTTATCTTTATCGCCAAGGTGATGGATCCATTCCGCTTCTGGCTGAGGAACCCTGATCCTCTTGCCGGTTTCTGGGTGAATCTTTTGCTGGTAACGGCTCCATGTCCAGACGCCGATATACTTCGGATTTTTTAAGATCGCATTGATCGCTGATGGACCCCAATTGTAGAGCTTACCGGTGC
>CAZGCK010000147.1:2136-6783 GCA_964524175.1 uncultured Bacteriovoracaceae bacterium
TTTCTCCCATTGAGGTAGTGGCAGATGGCCTGTGGTCCTTTGCCTTGAACGAAAAGATCGAAGATCTCATTCACAACTAGAGCCTCATCGGGGTTCACATAAGGTCGAAAGTTTGCCTGCACTTCTCGCCCACCTTTGCGGATGGTGGTGGTTGCTCTCGATCCGTACCCGTAGCAGATGTCTCCTGTGGAGTAGCCGCTTACTTTCTTCTGCTCCAATCCGCGTTTCGTTCGGTTGGCATGAGCTTCGTTGCCCATTTCGTTGACCATGCCCTTAACGGTGAACGCTATCTTGGCGCTAGGGTCGGCGGAACTCATAGCGTCGGCGATACTGATTAGCTCGACGCCGTAGAATTGAAGTAGTTCGTACAGATCGAGCAGGGAGCCAAGCTCTCTGGTAAGGCGAGAAAGATCATCAACGACGAGCAGGTCGAAGGCTTTGGTGCGTAAGCCATGAAGAAGTTCTTCGTATCCAGAACGGGCGATTGTTTTTCCTGATTTCGCCTCGTCTTTTTTGATCCAGGCTTCTTCGATTCTAAAGTCGTAGTCGCTAGTCGCAAAGACTCGTGATCTTAATCTACCTTCTGCAATTCGCCTCCTGGCGCGGGCGATCTGTTCGTTAGCAGATTCAGGGTTTTGGCGATCGCTGGAAAACCTTGCGTAGATCGCTACCCGACAAACCTTCTTGCGAAGAGAATTACTGTCTTGGTTTTTAGAGATCTGCTCGCTCAAGACAGACCTCCTTCCTCCAAGCGTTTTAGATCATCGGCGACGACGAGACTTAGCACGAGATCGAGTGCTGAGGCAAAGTTTGCCGAAGGATGTGGCCGCAAGGTCACCTCGTAGCCATCTTCTCGAATCGGTTTGTGCTCCGACACAGCGGCTTCTTGTGAAGTGGTGGTTGGCCTCCAATCCCAGAAGCTTGGATCCGGAATGGAAATCATTGTTGGCAGTGAGACTGAAGCAAGGATGCAGGAAAAGCGCGAGAGCCGAATCAGTGCTAGCGCATACCAGCTTCTGGTTTCAGCCAAGTTTTCGGTCCCTGGCTGACCAGCTAAGATTTTTGGTTTTGCTCTTTGATTCTGACGAGGAATGTTCTCTAGCTTTAGAGGCAGCTCCTCCTCAGAAGGGTGATGCTCGTGAGTGGCGGCGCGAACCGCCCAGCCTTGTCTTAGGTGCAGATGTTTTTCCAAGTGGCCCTCCGACCTATTGGTTTAATTGTGCGTAGTGTCATTGTTTACTACCAGGGGATCACGGTCAAGGATTTCGATTTGGGGTTTCGGCCTGCACCATAACTATAATTTTATGATGCAGGGGCTGGGAGAACAGTGAGTTAGGCGCGCGATGAGGGAAGCATAAACGTAGTTCCCCTTGTGCTAAAATAGAACGAAGGAGCCTTGCGCATGTGCGCGGTCTCCGTATGTCTCGCCGGTGAAGGACTAATCCGCCAGGGCCGCCGAGATGCCGTCAGGGCGTGGAAAACGGAAGAGCTATCCCGCTCGTGTACCTGATGGGCCGTTGCCTGCAACGAAACGCAGCGCCTACCTCCGAGCGAACCTGAAGACGATATAGGATACGTGTGCCCTGATGAACCTCTCTCGTTGAAACCAGAAGCTCCAACTTAACGGATAAGCGCGGTGAGATCCTCACCCGCGCCTCGTAAGATCCGTGCCCTTGTGTGAAAGGGGTTGGCTAG
The DNA here is from genome assembly GCA_964524175.1 of uncultured Bacteriovoracaceae bacterium. Taxonomy (GTDB): domain Bacteria; phylum Bdellovibrionota; class UBA1018; order UBA1018; family UBA1018; genus CAZGCK01. The sequence continues at coordinate 3,832 of CAZGCK010000147.1, forward strand.
AACTCTGCTCTTTGCGAGCAAGCATCGTTCTTTGTTGGTGAAGGCTATCAACGAGTTACAATACCGTAGATCTAATAAAGCTAAGAGATTCAGGAACGCCGCCGGATGTAATCTCCGGCGTTCATAAACATCAGAAGTTTACTTATTCGTGCCCATGGTATTATCGCCAGTGATCCCAGATACATGACTCAGTTTTCGCTTGGAGTAGCCATGTATTCAGAAATATGGCACCATCTGGAGATCCAGATAAGTTGCTTCTGGATAGAGCCCGCTAGGGCGACTCTCTCTAAAGGTTTCCGGTTCCAGCCAACAAGTATACCTGCGCTTCGCGCACGTCGTTGGTCTTGGCTCGTTCCTAGCTTTGATTTACTAAAGAAAGAATAAGGAGCCGGTACCGCCGCGCCGCCCACACGGTTCCGAGGTGGACTTAAATAAATTCGCGGCTTAGCCGAAGAGATTCATTATGACGAGATGGATTTTGGCTTTGATGTTCATAGCTTGCTCAACTGCTCATGCAGGCTGGTTCGATGGAACCGACGAGGAGTTTGAGCCCTATATTGCTCAGTACAACAAGCTGAAACGCACTAACGCCCACAGTTTGCGCTTCGTTAGGCATGAGAGGCCTGGTGCCTCGCCTGATACCTATCAATGTTCGCTCATTACGACGAGTACCTTTATGGGCTTGGTGCCCGTAAAAAAAGATGTTTCTGTATTTGTTAACTCGAAATTTTGGGCTCAGCAAAAAAACAAGCAAGAGTTTCTTAACACCTTATTGGACAGCTGCTTGAACGCCCAGCAATAGGTAAATGCAGGTAGGTAGGGACGCGCAGCGAGCACCATCCTCTAAAAAAAGACGCTGAAAATAAAGCCCAATGATTATCGATCTGGCGTGAGATTTCTGTCTCACTCTAAAAATTCACTTCGCTACGAGGTTCGCTCCTAAATGCTTATATTCACTGGACGGGAACACACTTTAAGCATGAAAAAATCTGCGCAGGAACCGTGAGACAAAATCTCATGAAAGTCCCAACCTATCTCGAACTCTGTCTTTTAACGGCCATCCACAGTTGATCCCACGTAACCCGCCGGAGAGCCGCTGCCCGTATGAATCGGCCCAGCCAATGTGAGTCCTGGATACCTAGTGTCGATGCCACCTCTTGGCGAAGGACTGCCACCTCTATGTCTGCCGTGAGGGCCAACATATCTGCACCTAGATCGAGGGACGTGCGAGGCCGATAGGCCTGCGCCTCGTGTAGGGCGTGCATGTAGGCCTCGTAGCGTGCCTTGGCACTTTGGTTTGAAGTGAGTTTCATTCCGACCTCAGTTAGTGGCCGTGGAACCTAGCGGCTTAGCGTCTGACTCCACCCAGCCGGTTCCCGTGGCTGCGGGACCGGCGTGCAGAAGAAACTGACCTCCAGCTGTTTCTACGAAGGTGATTGGGATACGGTCTTCGCCCTCCGCCTCTCGGAAGCGCAATGTAAGGTAAACCCCATCCCCTTCGCGGCGAAGCACCGCTAGCGAGGACCAATAGCTATCGAGCTGGGAAGATCCTCGCATTCCGAGACCGCCTTGATCAGGGCTCCGCGTGGCCTGCTTAGAAAGGTGATGGACTAGGATCATAGTGAAAGCATGCTTGCGAGCGAGTAGCGCGAATGCTTCAAGCACCACGCCCATCCGCCTGGCTGAGCTTTCGGGGGTATTGGGTAAGAAACGAGAAAGGGGATCTAGGCAAACGACAGCGGGTCTAAGCCGCACGATCTCGCTCTCTAGCGCAGCCAGGCCTGCGTCGGTATCGAGGGCAATGGACTGCTCCGCGATCAAGTGAAGGTCCAGCTCCTCGACCATGGCCACCTTTGCATGGCTCAGTCCTTCGATTCGGCGCTGGAGAGCAGCGCAAGTTGACTCGCCTGCAATGTAAAGCACTCGGCGCTTCGAAGTAGGTACCCAATTCCTGGCGCACTGGAGACCGGAAGCAATCGAGGTCAGTAGCTCCAGGGCGAACCACGTCTTCATACTCTTGCTTGCACCTACTATGCAAGCGATGCCGCCCTCAGCGATGAGCCCAGGCACGAGCCAGCGCATTCCTTTAGAGCGTTCAAGATCAGATGCGCGTACTGCTTTGATCTCTGACATGGCGACCTCCTTAGTTGTCCCGATTTCATCTGTTTTCCGAGGGGATTGGGCACTATACCCATCCGCCTTTTAATCAGGTGCTCATTGCTACTTTTGGGACGTTTCATTCCTCCGAGCTTCACGAAGCACTCGTTCGATAGTGGTCTTTCCGATCGGCTTTCCCGTAGGGCTATCGAGTAACTTGGCGATCCCGCGTATCGAGTGCCCTTTAGCTCTTAGGTCTACAATCCGTTGGGCTACCTCAGGCGTTACTACCGTGGGCCTGCCTATATTGAACCGCTTGCCCGCCGCTTCAGCGGCGAGGCGTTTGGTGTGTAGGGCTGACTTGATCCGCTCCCTAAGTAGGTCACGCTCCACGGACACGAGCACGCCGATCATGGCAACCATTGCTCGTCCAAGCACAGAGCTGAATTCGATGCCCTCGCGGATCGAGATAACTGTCACGCCGATTCGATCCAGCTCATGCAGGAGGTTCAGAAGGTGCCGAACATCCCGCGCCAAGCGGGAGATCTCCATCACGATCAGGGTTTTGAATAGGCCTCGCCTCGCTCCAGCCAGCATGAGGTCCAAGCCTCGGCGCTTCTCTTTGGCGCCGGAGATTCCTTCGTCGCTATACTCCTCTACAATCTCGAATCCCCTGGCTCCAGCGAATTCCCGAATGGGAACGAGTTGGTTCTGTAGGCTTTGCCCGTGAGTGAGAGTGGAGATGCGACAGTAGCAAGCCGCCTTGGTAAGTGTTGCCATGGCGACCTCGCTATCTCACCACGAGCGATTTAGTGATCGTAGGTGTGGTTTCTGCCAGCACCCGCTCCGCTGCTT
>CAZGCK010000147.1:6793-7544 GCA_964524175.1 uncultured Bacteriovoracaceae bacterium
CGGCTCCGGCAAGGCTCGCATAATGACTTTTCCAATGTGGATACCTGCGGACAAATTCCTTCACGAGTAGGCTGTGTTCGGAGTCTACGAAAGCCCCGTCCTCGATCTTGGCGATCATCGAGGCCTCGATGGCTTTCACGGACTCGCTTAGACGTTCCATGCGAGCCTTCAAGCTTTCCAGGGCCTCACGTTGGGCTATGAGGTTCAATACTTCGTTGTTCGTTACTATAGGCTGCTTTAGAGCGGTTTGGGTACGCATACAGAGCACCTGCACCTTTCTGGTGGCAGAGACCACCTATCCTTAGGTTACGACACTTGACTTTATAAGTCAACTACAGTAAACTGAGGTTAACTACAGTTGTTTAAGTGATTCGCCGATGAGACAGTTATGGATATGAAAGCCAAGGGCAAGAAGACTGTAGACGCTGAATACGAACTGATTGCATTCAAGCTGCATAAGCAGAAGCATTCTGAGCTAGAAGAGTTTGCGAAAGCGTTGACCGTAGAAAAGGGCATCCCCCAAAGCCCATCAATGGCCGCCAGAGAGTTGATGCTGGAAGGCTTGAAGCGATGGAAGCAAAAGCGCGAATAACGATCATGGCGGGGGAGAGGTTAAATACTGTCTTTTGGGGTGCATGTAACGTCCCTAGTGGACGCTCACATGTGAAAAGGTTTATCTCAATACTTGACCATTATGATCAATAAAAGAACAAACACACCACCGCATAATCTCTGGGCGCTGAGCGCGAAG
>CAZGCK010000148.1:0-7528 GCA_964524175.1 uncultured Bacteriovoracaceae bacterium
CTGCTCTGTTTGCTTTTGTTCCGTAACGTCAAACCGAATAGATACAAACTGCTCTATTTCGGAATTCTCATTTTTTATAGCCGATACTACCGTTCGTACAAAATAGTGCTCTCCTGTCTTCTTTCGATTCTCAATATCGCCTACCCAGCTCTTGCCAGACTTAATGGTTGACCACATCTCCTCAAAGAAGGCTTTAGAATGTCGCCCGGAGTTCAAGATACGATGATCTTTACCAATGAGTTCCTCTCGAGAATAGCCACTAATTTTGCAGAAATTATCGTTCACATCTGTAATTGCGCCCTTAACATCAGTAAAGGCAAAGATAGCCGTTCGATTAATCGCATCGAGAATTTGTTGATTTCTATATTCTGAATTCTTTAGATCGGTCACGTCTCGGCCAGTGGCATAAAGCATTCCTGTCTTAGTGTCTGGCTCGCACACCCAACTAATTCGACGGTATTTACCCGACTTAGTTCGGTAGCGATTCTCAAAGCCTACAACTGGAACGCCCAAAGAAAGTGATTCGACTATTTTTCTCGTGGCTTCGAGATCATCCGGATGAATAAAATTAGTAAACGGCTTTGCAATTAACTCTTTTTCTTCGAATCCGAGAATTCTATAAAAACTTGGGTTAACACGCTTAAAGATTCCAGCCGTGTTTGCGATACACATCAGATCCATGGTGTGACTGAAAATGTGCTTCAGCTCAGAGGTCATGCGTTGCACATCTGTAACATCGGTAAAAGTACACACTGCCCCTCGTCCTTGCGAGCTATCAAAAGGAGCAGCATTCACCTTAATCCAGCGATCTGTGCCGTCTTTAAGTTTTAGTTTCATGAGAACATCTCTAACGGGCAATCCTGTCGCAAGAGCCACTATCCCGGGGTGCTCCTCGGGGAGAAATGCAGATCCATCCTCTTTCACCATGCTCCATTGTGGATCTAATGGCGTGCGACCTTGTAGTTGATCTCCGGTTAGACCTAATAGCTCAAGAGCGGCGGGATTAAACTTTTTAACAGCTCCGTTACTATCTTGAATGACAAAACCATCGACTATTGAGTCTAGTACAACGTCGATCACTAGTTCTTTAGCTTGGGCTTGGGCTTGGGCTTCTAAAATCCTTGCAGTCTCATTGATCTTGTCAACAAGTGGCTTCAAATTTGGATCGTTACATGGAGGCAAAGTTTTTGAAAATATTCCCGACTGAAAGTCAGCCAGCATGCTGATTATGGACCTAAGATCTGCTGAAGAGTGTCTTTTTTTTCTTGCGCTCACTTTATGCGTTGCTCCCCATGCCCAAGCTCAATTGAACTCGTATCTAATTAATAAATAATCGGACAACACCTCTGATTTCTTTACGAATTCAACTAATTCCTGTCCAGTTCCTAAAGACCACCCCAGCTGTCACTATTGACTTCAATCACTGCAACTTGCTTGATCAGGCCCAATCCGTGCTGTCAATTTTCTGCCGATCTATATGAGCAAACCCAATGAACAAGACGCCTGACCTAGCCTCAAATCTTAGGTCAGTCGATACCCCGCGACCAACGTTGCTGAGACCGGCGTGTTGCGCGGAGCAAACCAAAGACAGGCTACCAAAAAGGAAAAAACAGGAATCCCGCCCGAGTCCGACGGTGCAGCTACCCGACTCGCACCACAACGAAGCCCGCAGCAAAAAATGACGATGAAACTGCACTCAAACACACGAGAAACCTCAATACCATTCGAGAGCTCATGTAGCGCCCCGAGATCATTTTTCAACAACGCGGGCGAACACACTCCGCACGTCGATTGCCACTCCTGCGCTCTCGAGCACATCGTACAACGAAATCAGCATCGCACCCAATAGCGCGAACTCCGGATGAATTCTCGAGTGATGCACTTCACATGCTTTGAAGATCTCTGAAAAAGACCGCTGAAGCTCTGCCAACGAAAACCGGACGGCTACCTGTTGAGCTAGACCAAAGTGCGAAAGTATCTGCACCTCTGCGGGCGCTATCCCCAACGTGCGCAAGCTGTCGCTAAAACCTCTTCGATCTTCCCTATAAAACCCACGGTAAAGACCTTTGACAGCTTCACGAAACCCGTCGGACGGAACGTGAAAATAGGTGCCCGGGCACCAAACGAGCTTATGATCTTGAAAAACCCACCGTTCTTTTCTGAAATCAAGCATCCACGTCTGCGATTCGAAAATCTGCTTAAAGTAGGCCCCCAGCACAAGCTCCGCCGCGCGAGCGGTTAAAGTCGGCATGGACTTTGGCGGACGATCTCCGATTTCGATATTCAAAGGAATCATGACGCTCTGAACGGCCTGGCGCGCTTGAATGCAAGCCGCCGAGTCTTTTGCCTGAAAAAAAACACGCGATACGACCTTCAAGCATTCGCCAACAGGAACCACCGCAAAAAAGTTCGGAGATACAAACTGTCCTAGCGACTTAAAGTCTGAATTTCTAATCAGTGCTTTTAACATAAAGTCCCACCTTTGCCTTTCTTTGCCTGAGCGCGAGTACCCACTTGGGTCTCAGTCAAAATTTGCTACTAGTTCATGATTTGCATAGCGAGCCTCGGGTCTTTTCGCAAAGTTACTCATGAAGTGTACCATTAGTTTTGATCCCCATCTCCTGCGGGGCGGACGGTTCTAGTCGAAGCTTTCTGACTTGCGAGCCATCTCGCAAAAGCATGCATGATCAGTTGATGCGCGTTTGCCTGCGTGAGCTTGTAGATGACCCAGGGCAACCGGGGGCGAAAACCATGAAGACCCACAAGTGCATAGGAGGCCGCCACCGAGACGCGAAACTCAAACGTGCCATTGCCGACTAAGTTGGAGTGAGAACTTTTGACGAGCCATCCATCCACGATGTCGAAAGACTCGACCTCAGAAGAACAGGCGGCCAATCTGCGGCGAAGTTCCAAAAGCACCCAGCGCAACCCAAAGATTCGAAGACGGAACTCAACTGCACCCGAGCTCTGTTCCTCGACCTGGATCCAGGGACTCAGCCTTGTGGAGAGCCATCGAAAATATTCGGAAGCTATCTGATGTGCGCTCCAGCTCGCAGGAGGCTCGAGGCGTTGAATGGATCTCACATCGGGCTCCTGCCCGCGGGCCTTGCGTCTTTTTCGCGTCTCGCCTCTCAACTGAGGAACCGCCTGCTCAATGCATCGAGCGAGTGCCTGTTGCGTGCTCTCGAGAGGCTTGCCAAAACTTTCCAGGAGTCGGCGATTCTTCACGACAATCGAATGGCTCATGCTCTGCACTAAAGGAGCGACTAAGCGTCGACTTGCACCTGTCACCAAACAGACCCAAAGCGTAGAAAGTCCTGGATTAAAAAACGGCGCATGGAACATCCGCCTCCGTAGTCCTTGGAGCTCGGCACACCCGAGCATCAGCTCGCGATAGGTGCTGATGTCGGGACCACCGATGTCATACGAGCCGGGCTTGATCTCGTCGTTATCGATGCAAAACTCAAGTAGTCGAACCACATCCGCCGAAGAGATCGGTTGCATTCGCGTCCAAGCCCACCGCGGACAGAGCATCCAGGGCAATCGTTTGACTAAAAGGTAGAGAATTTGAAACGACGAGCCTTGCGCGCCTAAAACCAGTCCCGCCCGGAGCGAAAAAACAGGGACGCCGGAGGAGCCGAGAGCGCCTTCGGTCTCCTTGCGACTCCGCAAATGCAGAGAAATCCGATCGGTATCGGGAATCAACCCCCCGAGATACACTATGCGCTGAACACCTACACGAGCCGCAGCCCGCGCGAAAGTGTCGGCCAGCCAAAGATCAGCGTCCTCGAAGCGGCTCTGATCCAAACGCGCGGTCGGCATCATTGAGTGAATTAGATAGATGGCAGTGCGACTGCCGCGAAGAGCCTCGCTCAAGGAATCGACCGAGAAAAAATCGGCCTGCCGCCATTCGACACCTGATTCAGGCCGCGAGCTTTGCACGCCGCGCCCAAGCGCCAGGAGTTTGCGATTTCCGCGCAAAGCAGCAATGAGTTCGCGCCCGACGAATCCGGTTGCACCAGCGATAGCGATTGGTTCTTTCATGATCTTACCCTACCGTCTCAGACAGGACACTGCAAAGCCTCTTCGCTTCGCGAACTGTCATTCACTTCGACCGGATCAATTGCCTACTTTGGAACGAACGGACATCGCATATTTTTGCGCTTTAATCAGTTGGTCTACGATTTGACTCATGATTTCTACTTCCGTTATTCGATAAGTCGTCGAAGCCTAGAAAACCCGCTCACCCTCTCCTTCGCTGAACCCACTTTTCAATTTCTACTGCCACAAAAACGCTACTTGAGACAACAGCACAGATCAGCAGCTCCTCCCACGAAAGAGGCTCTGTCTTGAAGATCCGATTAAAGAGGGGAACATGAAGAGTACAAAGCTGAAGCACGAGTGTAAAAGCTACGGCGCCCAGCAGCGGCAAGTTGGATCTGATTCCTAGCGCAAAGAGCGACTCTCGCTCCGAACGAATCGCCATCACATGCCCCATTTGCGTGAACGTGAGAACTGTGAAAGCCATGCTCTGCCAATGCGCGTGCCCTGTATGATAGGCCCACGCCAAAGTTCCTAAGGTCGCCGCTGCCGTGAGAATTCCCACCCAAAGGGCGTGCTGCCACAATCCGTTAGCGAAGATGCTTTCCTTAGGAAGCCGTGGGCTTCTTTGCATGATACTTCGCTCTTCGGGCTCGAGCGCAAGCGCCAGGCCAGGCAATCCATCGGTCACGAGATTCACCCACAAAATATGAATAGGAAGCAGTGGCACTGGCAGACCTACGAAGGGAGCAAGGAAAAGAGTCCAGATCTCGCCAGAATTTCCAGAGAGCGCGAATCGAACGAACTTCCGAATATTGTCGTAGATTCTGCGACCTTCGCGAACAGCTGCAACGATCGTGGCGAAGTTGTCGTCGAGAAGAATAACATGCGAAGCCTCGCGCGCCACATCCGTGCCGCCTTTTCCCATCGAAACACCGACATCTGAGCTCTTCAATGCAGGAGCATCATTCACTCCATCTCCTGTCATGGCTACGATCTCACCCGCTGCCTGCAGGGCATTCACGATGCGTATCTTTTGCTCCGGCGCAACTCGAGCATAGACCGCGATATCTCGTATCCGCCTGGCTAGCTCGACTTCTGTTGCTACCAAGAGCTCCCGCCCGGTCATCACTTCATTGGTTCTCGAATCCAGCAGGCCGAGCTGCTCTCCGATCGCTTTTGCAGTGGCAGGATGGTCTCCGGTGATCATCACCACGCGTATCCCGGCCGCTCGGCAAGCTTCGATTGCTGCTTTTGCCTCAGCTCGTGGTGGATCGATTAGTCCGACGAAACCGACCAGAGTTAGGTCGCACTCGAACTCCGTGAGCATTCGGGTAGCGGGCTGCTCACCCATTCGTCGATAAGCTAACGCTAGAACTCGGAACCCGCGTCCAGCCAACTTCTCGGAAGCACTGAGCTCAGCGGAGATATCCACGTCACGGCAAAGCGAGAGCACCTTTTCAGGCGCCCCTTTCACCAGAAGAAGACCCCCTTCTTGAGTCTGATGAAAGGTACTCATCATGCCGCGCTCGCTAGAAAACGCCACCTCCCCGGTACGCGGCGCTTTTTTCTCAAGATCGCTTTTGACAATTCCCGTGTCGAGTGCGGCTTGCAACAGTGCTATCTCCGTCGGGTCCCCTTGAAGGCTTCCGTCAGAGCCGGACGTGACGTCATTATTCAATGCAAGAACTTGAAGGACCTTTTCCCACGCACCCGTATAAGCATGGTCCCTGGGAATCTCCGCATAGAAGCCGCCATCGACCTGAAAGCCCCGTGCCTTCATCCGATTCTCGGTCAGAGTCCCCGTCTTATCCGAGCAGATGTAGGTCACCGACCCAAGGGCTTCGACCGCCGGTAGCTTTCGAACGAGCGCTTTTCTGCGGCTCATTGCGCGAGCACCAAGAGCAAGCGATACCGTCACGACGGCGGGGAGCGCTTCTGGAATTCCGGCTACCGCCAAACTGAGCGCCGTCAGAAACATCAGAACAGGCTCTTCTCCCCTGGCCAGGCCCACGAGAAAAATGACCCCGCAAAGTGCGATCACTATCAAAGCCAAACCCGTGGCAAACTTAGCTAGGCGGTTTTGAAGCGGAGTTCGGACCTCGACCTCTTGCTTCAGAAGCGTTGCGATCTGTCCCAGCTCCGTCGACATTCCTGTCCGCACGACGAGTCCCGTGGCGCGCCCAGCACTCACGGTAGTTCCTTTAAATGCCATGTTCTTCTGATCGGCGACAGGCAATCGCTCGGACGAAATAGGCTCACTCTCCTTGTCCACGACCTGGGACTCGCCCGTCAGCATCGACTCGTCCACGCGAAGCTCAAACGACTCGATGATTCGCAAATCGGCCGGAACGATGTTTCCAGCCTCAAGCAGCACGATATCTCCAGGAACAAGCTCGAAGGCAGGCAAAAGCACGACCTCTCCGCTCCTTCGGACCTGCGCTTGAGGTGCAGCGAGAGCCTTAAGCGCTTCGATCGCCTTCTCCGCTCGGTACTCCTGCGAAAACCCGAGTGCAGCATTGAGGGCAATGATCGCTACGATGGCGACGGTATCCTGGGGCTCGCCAAGAAATCCCGCGATGACCGCGGCCGCAATCAATACGACGACTAAGAGGTCCGTGAATTGGCTCAGCAGAATGCGCCAAGCGCTCCGGCGCTTAGCATCTTGAATGACATTGCGCCCGAACTCTGCACGTCGGCGAGCGCTTTCATCATGGGAAATGCCATACTCAAGAGCTGAGCGCTGCTCGGCTAAAGCTTCAGACTTTGACTTTCGATACCAGTCATTTACATGGGCCATGACCAACTCTTTCGAATAGCCAAATACGTGATCATTGTCTATCTTCATGATCTAGTAAGGTTTTTTGTCCAAAGGCATCATTCATTTTGGACGCGAGGCGCGATAGATTGTTTCTATGACCAAAACAAAGACTCATCAACCCCATCCTTCCCGTTACCGGAGCGACAGCGGCAAGATCTGCATCGAAGTCAGCCTCAGAAGTCCCAAACAACTATTTGACGCTCGCGACCCGGCGCCCTTTATCGACCGCGACCTCGACGACGATGCAGTCGATTACATCGTCAGTTCAACCGAAGAATTTCCGATCCGCGCCCCGCTCAAGCTGGTCCTTCATTTTTCTGAAAAAGAGGATTCATCACTGTCACCGCATGAGATTAGCGAGGCGATTCACTCGTATTTTTACTATCAGGACGCCCTTCTGGGAAAAAAGCTCGAACGAACTCTGAAGATAGGTCGCGTGTTCGCGGTGCTCGGATCCCTTTTCCTGATGGGCTGCCTCTTTGCAGCCGGATTGGCCACAAAAGTCATGAGTGGCACAATGGCAAAGATCGTTCACGAGGGCTTCACCATCACTGGATGGGTTGCCTTGTGGCGACCCGTTCAACTCTTCTTATATGACTGGATCCCGATGTTCGAGAAAAGACGCTATTACCGCAAACTCTCAGAGGTGGAAATAGAGGTCGTGAA